>JBKJWL010000106.1:0-44866 GCA_046716885.1 Thermoanaerobaculia bacterium
CTCCCGCGGCGACGCGCTCTTCGCGGCGGCCGCGGCCGCCCTCGATCAGGAGCAGGCCCAGCGCCCCGACGCGGGCTCGAGCTATCGCTCGCGCACGCTCTTCGAGGCGCAGACGCAGTTCACGGGCGAACCGATCTCGCTCGACCTCAAGGACGCGGACATCAAGGACGTGTTTCGGACGATCTCGCAATTGACGGGCCTGAACATCGTCATCGACCCGGAGGTACGGGGCACCGTCACCGTTCAGCTCGAGGACGTTCCGTGGGACCAGGCGCTCGACCTGATTCTCAAGCAGAACAGCCTCGGCTACGTGCTCGAGAACAACATCATGCGGATCGCGACCACCGCCAAGCTGCAGGCGGAGGAGGGCGACCGCGCCCGCCTCGCCGAGGCGCGCCAGGCCGCCGAGCCCACGCGCACCGTCATCAAGAAGCTCTCGTATGCGAAGGCCGGCGAGATTACGCCCACCCTCCAGAGCGTAATGTCCAAACGCGGCTCGATCGTTGTCGACGGGCGCACGAACACGCTGATCATCCGCGAGATCCCGACCTTCCTGCCGGCGGTCCTGCAGCTGATCGACAACCTCGACACCGCGACACCGCAGGTCGTCATCGAGTCCCGGATCGTCGAGACGACCAAGAGCCTCGGCCGGAGCCTCGGAATCAACTGGTCGGTCAACGGCGTGGCCGACACGGCGCACGGCAACACGACCAACCTGATCTTCCCGAACAGCATCGACGGCGGACTGAACATCGGCCTCGGCAACGGGCCGACGGTCGCGTCGCTGGTCCTCGGCAACATCCTGAATACCTTCAATCTGGACGTGGCCCTGACGGCGGCCGAGAACCAGGGCCTGCTGAAGATCATCTCCTCGCCAAAGGTGACGTCGCTGACCAACACGCCTGCCCTGATCCAGTCGGGTGTGCAGATCCCGGTGCAGACCACGGTCAACAACACGACGACCGTCATCTATGTGGACGCGACGCTCAAGCTGGACGTGACGCCGCAAATCACGGCCGAAGGGACGATTCTCCTGACCGTCAACGTGAGCAAGCGCGAGCCGGCGGTCGCTCTGAACCTGTCGCTCGGCCAGAACGTTCCGCTCACGATTCGCGAGTACCGGGGCCAGGTGCTGGTGAAGGACGGCGGCACGACCGTAATCGGCGGCATCTTCCAGATCAACGACCAGGACCAGTACAACATGATCCCGGGCCTGTGGAAGATCCCGATCCTCGGCAACCTCTTCAAGAATAAGACGCGGACCGAGAAGCACGACGAGTTGCTCATATTCATCACTCCCCGAATCCTGCGGTCGTAAAGGGAGAAGTCGCCATGAAATCCAGACTTCTGATCGGAATCGCACTGGCGGGAGCGTTGGCGCTCTCGAGCGGGTGCACGAACAAGCAGGGCGAGAGCGAGTCCCCCGTGTTCATCACGGTGGACATCGAGTTCCAGCCCGGCTTCATCAACGTCGGGAACGCGGCTCCCGTGCAGATCGACACGATCGAGCTGCGGTCCGCGCTCAAGAACCCGGCCGCGGGCGACCCGCAGGGGTTCGCCGACACGCAGATCAACTCCTACACGGTCTCTTTTCGCCGCACCGACGGGGGCACGCTCGTTCCGCCGCTGCAGACGTTCGGCGCCGGCATCCTGGTGCCCTCGGGCGGCACCGCGACGCTGTCCAACTTTCCCGTTCTCTACGCCCCGGCTGTACAGCAGTCGCCCTTCGACCAGCTGCTGCCCTTCAACGGCGGGATCGACCGGGAGACCGGCCGCGACGAGATCGCAACGACCTTCGACCTGACTTTCTTCGGCACGACCGTCTCGGGCCACCGCGTCCAGAGCGAGACCGCCAGCGGAATCCTGATCTTCCGGTTCGACGCGTCTGCGGCCGCGAGATCGGCCAAGTAAGGGGGATCCATGCGCCGGATAGCCATCGCATCGACCTTGGTCGCGCTCGTCGCCGGCCTCTACGGCTGCGCGGCGGATGCGCCGACGAGCCCGAGACCGGGACCGGGCGGTGGGTCGAACGCTCTGCAGATCAACCTGTTCACGAACGACGCGAACCCGCCGGCGGGCACGTGCACGCTGATCGAGGCCATCGTCACGTTGAACGGCAACACGGTGCCCGACGGGACGAGCGTGGCGTTTTCGACGGACTTCGGCGTGTTCTCGCAGAACGGGCTGCCGTTGGTCTCGGTCGTGACCCAGAACGGGGCGGCCGTGACGGCCCTCTGCGGGCCCGGCGCCGGAACCGCGAAGGTGCGCGCGACCGCTACCTCCGGCGGCAGCACGGGCTCGAGCAACCTGACGATCGTGTTCCAGTCGTCATCGGGAACCCTTCCCTTCGTCTCGTCCTGCAACCCGAGCTTTGGCCCGAAGGAAGGCGGCACGACCCTGACTTTGAGCGGAGGCCGCTTCTTCGGCTCGCCAGGCACGACGCGCATCCAGTTCACGGCCAACGGCGTGACCCGCGACGGCATCGTTCAGAGCGTCACGGCGAACGAGGTGACGGTGCTCACGGCGGGCTTCCCCGAACTGAACGCGCCGACCACACCGGCCTCGATCACGCTGACCCTGGGCACCAACTTCGCCCAGCCCGTCGTGCTGTCGCTTCCGAGCTGCTTCGCCTACGGCAGCGTCTCGAGCGGCACCCCGACGATCTCTGCGATCCTGCCCGCTTCGGGCACCAACGACGGCAACACGCGCGTCACGATCGTGGGCTCCGGCTTCTCGACGACCTCGGGCGTCCAGGTGTTCTTCGGCGCCGTCGAGGCCAACGTCGTCTCGGTCTCCTACAACCAGGTCGTCGTCCTCTCGCCGCCCGCCTTCGGCGCCGGCGCGGACAACCTCAACCAGACGGTGGCCGTCACGGTCAAGAACATCGGCTCGGGCGTCGTCTCCAACGGCGTAGACTTCCGGTTCACTCCGGCCGTCCAGCTCACGGCGATCTCGAACAACGTGCAGCGGACGGATGTGCAGTTCACCGCGGTCACGATCTACGGCCAGGGCTTCGACGCGCCGGTCGCGGTCAGCCTGGCGGGCATCGCGGCGATCGTCCAGTCCGTGTCCGCCACGGAGATCGTCGTCCTGCCGGTCTTCCCGCTCCTGAGCGGCTGCAGCAACCTCTCCGGCGACGTCTCGGTCACCAACATCAACACGGGCGACACCGCCACCGGGCTGTCCTTCACGTACATAGTTCCGCAGATGGCCATCACCGGGGTCACTCCCTCCGTCGGCGTGACCGGAGACCAGGTGACGATCACGGGGGTCAACTTCCCGAAGACGGTGGCCGACGCCGAGGTCAAGTTCGGGGGCCGGACCGCGTTCGTGAGTTCGCTCGCCCCCGGGTCCATCACGGTGAGCGTCCCGCCGGGATCGGTGACGACGCCCCCGACGTGCGTCCTTCCGAATGTCGGGGGAGACCTCCAAAACACCGAGGTCGTCGATGTGACGGTGACGGACCGCGCCACGGGCTGCACCGCCACCGTGACCCAGGCCTTCACATACCAGCTGCCGTGCGTCGACCCGACGCCGGTGCCCTGACCGGAGACTCATCCGCCGCCCCCTTTCGGGGGGCGGCGTTTTCGTTCCATCGTGGCTGAGCCAACTGCGGAAGCCCGCATCCGCGATCTCGAGCGACGGTTGGATCTCGACCCCGGCTCGAGGCTGTTCGTCGCCCTCGCGGAGGAATGCCGGAAGCTCGGACGCGTGCGGGAGGCCCTCTCCGCCCTCCAGAAGGGTTTGCTCGCGCATCCCGGCTACATCGCGGCGCAGGTGGCCCTCGGGCGCGTCTACCTCGAGGCGGACCAGACGACCGACGCGATCGCCACCTTCACCAAGGTGCTGGGTGCCGACCCCGGAAATCTCGTGGCCGCGAAGTCTCTGGCCGACGTCTATCTGTCGCGCGGCGATCACCTCGAGGCGCTCAAAAAGTACAAGCTCTACCGCGCGCTCTCGAGCGACCGGAAAGTCGACGAGCTGATCGCGAAGCTCGAGCCGCAGGTGGCACCGAAGCCGATTGCGCCGCTCAAGGCGGTGATCATGACGGCGGAGCCTCCCCCCCCGCCCCCGAGTTTCCAGGAGACCGACAAGAGCCGCCGCCGGCCGTTTGCCCGGGGGCCGTTGGCGGCGGTCGTCCAGGAGCTCTCGGACCCGTTCGACGTCACCTCGGTCACGTTCGAGCCGGGCGAGGATTCCGGGAAAGGCCACGCCGCCGAGGGGCCCTTTGCGGTGCCGACCCGCGACGCGGTCATCCTGCCCGAGCCGCCGGCGGCCCCCTCCGACGCCGCTCGAGTCGTCGCGATCGACGAGACCGTGGCCGCGGCCCCTGCTGCGCCGGCCCCCGCCGAACCGCACCGCGCCGAGCCCGAGTCGCCGGAGGCCGAGGCGGCAACGGAAGCGGGCAAGCCTGCGGGACGCGCCCTCGCGGACCTGTACTACGCGCAGGGCCACTACGCGGAGGCCCTGCAGATCTACGACGACCTGGGCAACCGCCATCCCTTCGACGAGGAGCTCAAACGAAGGCGCCGCGACTCGGAGGCGCGTCTGCTGCCGGCCGGCGCGACCGCTGCGGGCGCGGCGCCGGATCCCGCGCTGGACCTCCGCCTGGCCAGAATCCGGGTCCTGAGGCGATGGCTCTCACAGGTCCAGGCGAGGTGATCTGCGGGCTCCGACCGTGACATCATCGCGAGGAGCATGAACGTTTTTCAGGACACCCTCCGCCGCGTCGCCGAGCGCGTCGAAGGGACACGCGCGGTCTCCCTCGTCGGCGTCGACGGGATCGCGATCGACTCCTACGTCAGCGCCGAGGGTCTCCCCATGGAGGCGCTCGCCGCCGAAACCGGCGCGCTGGTCAAGGCCGCGGAGGCGGCCCGGGCGCTGACCGACCATGGGCCGGTCGAGCAGGTCACCCTCTCCTCGGACCGGGCGGCCACCGTCCTCCACCGAGTCACCGAGGAGTATTATCTGATCCTCCTGCTGGCCCGCGACGGCAACTTCGGCCGGGGCCGCTTCGAGCTGCGGAAAGCCGCGGCCGCGCTGGAAAAGGAGCTGTTGTAGCCCATGCTTTCGCTCAAGGAGATCCGAGAGCTGATCGATCTCGTGTCGGAGCGCGGGCTGGCGGGCCTGGAGATCGAGCGCGCAGGTTTTCGGCTTCGCATCGACGGCCGGCGGCCGGCTGCCGCCGTGGAGTCGGCCCCGGTCGAGGCCGCCCCGCTGCCCGGCTCCCGCCCCGCGCCGGTGCCCGAGGCGCCCGCGGAGGAGGCGCAGGACGAAAACGTTCATGTGATCACCTCGCCGATTGTGGGAACTTTCTACCGCTCGCCCTCGCTGGAGTCCGATCCCTTTGCGGAGGTCGGCGAGCGGATCGCGAAGGGCAAGATCCTCTGCATCATCGAGTCCATGAAGCTGATGAACGAGATCGAGTCGGACGTCGAGGGCGAGGTCGTGGCCGTCTATCCGCGCAACGGCCAGCCCGTCGAGTACGGCGAGAAGCTGTTCGCGATCCGCCTGGCTGCCTGAACCGCGTGGGCCGTGAGCCGTAACCCCAAGCCGCGAGTGGAGGCGAGCGCAGCCTCCCCCCCGGCTGGCTTGTTCGCGGCTAACGTTTAACGGCGAACGCTCCCATGTTCAAGAAAATCCTCATCGCTAACCGCGGCGAGATCGCGTTGCGGGTGATCTCTGCGTGCCGCGAGCTCGGGATCAAGACCGTCGCGATCTACAGCGAAGCCGATCGCGACGCGCTCCACGTCCGTTACGCGGACGAGGACGTCTGTGTCGGCCCCTATCCGTCGGCCGCCTCGTACCTGAACATCTCGGCGATCGTGTCGGCCGCCGAGATCACCGAGGCGGACGCGATCCATCCCGGCTACGGCTTCCTGTCCGAGAACGCGTACTTCGCCGAGATCCTGCAGGATTGTCACATCACGTTCATCGGACCCTCGCCCGACGCGATCCGCAAGATGGGCGACAAATCGCTGGCGCGCCGCACCGCGGCCGCGGCCGGCATTCCCATCGTGCCGGGATCGCCCGGGCCGCTCGAGTCGGTGGACGAGGCCCTCGCATTCGCCCGGAAGGCCGGCTATCCCGTCATCCTCAAGGCGTCGGCCGGCGGCGGCGGGCGGGGAATGCGCATTGCGCGCGACGAGCGCGAGCTCTCGGGGGCCTACGAGACCGCCCGCGCCGAGGCCGAAAGAGCCTTCGGCAACGCCGAGGTCTACCTGGAGAAGTACCTCGACGATCCCCGCCACATCGAGTTCCAGATCTTCGGAGACTCGCTCGGCCGCGTGGCCCACCTCGGAGAACGCGAGTGCTCGATCCAGCGCCGGCACCAGAAGCTCATCGAGGAGGCGCCCTCCGCCGTTCTCGACGAGGGGCTCCGGCGCCGGATGGGCGAGGCGGCGATTGGCGTGGCGAAGGCTGTCTCCTACACCAACGCCGGCACGGTGGAGTTCCTGCTCGACGAGGCCGGGAACTTCTACTTCATGGAGATGAACACGCGGCTCCAGGTCGAGCACCCGATCACCGAGGAGGTCACGGCGCTCGACCTGGTCAAAGAGCAGATCGCCGTGGCGGCCGGGGCGCCGCTCTCCTTCGCGGACCGGGACATGTCTCCGCAGGGCCACGCCATCGAGTTCCGGGTCAACGCCGAGGACCCGGTGACCTTCAAGCCGTCCCCAGGTCGGATCGTCGCGTTCCATCCTCCCGGGGGTCTCGGCGTGCGCGTCGACACGGCCGCTTACCAGGGTTACCTGATCCCGCCGCACTACGACTCGCTCATCGCCAAGCTCATCGTCTGGGGCCGCGACCGCGAGGAGGCCATCGGCCGCGGGCGCCGGGCGCTGGATTTTTTCGTGATCGAGGGCATCAAGACAAACATCCCGATGCACCGGCGGATCCTGGACGACCCGGACTTCATCGCGGGCCGGCTCTCGACGCACTTCATGGAACGGTTCGCGGCGACCGCGTAGCGTTCTTGCGACTTCACCTTCCCGCCGTCTACGCCATCACCGACCGCTCCGTCAGCGGCGTTCCCGACCTGCCCCGCCTGGCCGAACGTCTCTTCTCGGCCGGCGTGCGCTGTCTGCAGATCCGCGAGAAAGCGCTTCCGGACCGGGAGCTCCTGGCCGCGGCGGACGCGATTGCCGCGCTCGCGCGGGCCCGGGGCGCTCGAGTGTTCGTTAACGACCGCGTCGACGTGGCCCGGATCTGCGGGCTCGGCGTGCACCTGGGCGAGGAGGACCTTGCGCCTTCCGCCGCGCGCGCGATCCTCGGGTCCGAGTCGCCGATCGGCTTTTCGACGCACGACCCCGGCGCGGCCCGGCGCGCGTTCGCCGATCCGGACGCCGACTATGTGGCCTTCGGCCCCGTCTACGAGAGCGCCACCAAGGCCGGGCGCGCTCCCCGGGGCCTCGAGGAGCTTTCCCGGGTGGCGGCCGGCAAGACGAAGCCCCTCGTCGCCATCGGCGGGATCACTCCGGATCGGCTCGACGCGGTCTGGGACGCCGGAGCCGACTCCGCGGCGATGATCGGAGGGCTCCTCGCCGGGGGCGGGATCGAGGAAAACGCGCGGCGCGCGCTCGATCGGGGGCGGCGCCGCCGGTTCACACGCCGGATGTATTTCGTGGGTTTCATGGCTTCCGGAAAGACGTCGGTGGGGCGCCGGGTCGCCGAGCGGCTGGGGCTGCCGTTCGTCGACCTCGACGCGGAGATCGAGCGCGCGTCGGGGAAAACCGTCCGCGTCCTCTTCGAGGAGTCGGGGGAGGCGGCGTTTCGCGAGCGCGAGGCGGCGTTCCTGGCGGGAACGGAGTCGCTCACGGCAGCCGTCGTCGCGACCGGAGGAGGAAGCTTCGTCTCGGAGGGGAACCGGCGGACGATCGGCGGGCTGGGGACCTCCGTCTTTCTCGACGCGCCGCTCGAGGCCGTGCGGGCGCGGCTGAAGGGGAAGACCGACCGGCCCCTGTTCCAGAGCCCCGAGCAGCTCGGTCGGCTCTTCGCCGAACGCGCGCCGTTCTATAGAATGGCCGCCGTCCGCGTGGGCTTGAGCGGCGCCGAGTCGATCGAGGAAGCGGCGGACCAGGTGCTCACGGCTCTCGAGGAACGCGTCGACATTCCGTGGTGAAGGAGATCCTCCGGGACCCATGCGCTACCTGATTCTCTCGGACATCCACTCCAACGACGAGGCGCTCGCGGCCGTGCTCGCTCGCGTCCGGCGCAAGCGATTCGACCGGGTCGTCGTGCTCGGCGATTTCGTGGGTTACGGCGCCAACCCCAACCAGGTCATCGACCGGATCCGCGGGATCCGGAGGGAGAAGACGATGATCCGCGGCAACCACGACAAGGTGGTCTGCGGCATCGAGTCCGGGGACCTGTTCAACCCGGTTGCGCTGAAGGCCGCGCGCTGGACAACCGAGAAGCTGACGGCGCGCAATCGCAAGTTCCTCGAGGCCCTGCCGGTCGGGCCGGCCGACGTGGATTCCTCCTTCGCGATCTGCCACGGCTCTCCCCGGGACGAGGACGCCTACATCTTCACCGACTACGACGCCTATTTGAACTTTCGCGAGACGGCCGCCGCCGTGTGCTTCTTCGGCCACAGCCACATTCCCTGCGTCTTCACGCTCGAGCCGCACGGCATCGTCGTCGAGCTCGTCTCGGAGAACCGGCTCCGCTATCCGCTTCAGAAGGGCCTGCGGTACCTCATCAATCCGGGCTCCATCGGACAGCCGCGGGACCGCAACGCGGCCGCCGCCTACGCGATCTACGACTCCACCGAGCACGTCGTGCACTTCGACCGCGTTCCCTACGCCGTCGAGAAAGCGCGCGACAAGATCTACAAGGCGGGACTGCCCCACATCCTCGGAGATCGACTGCTGGTCGGGGCTTAGCCGTCGCCTCCGCTCGCTCGGGACCTGCGGCCAGCGGCTCGCGGGGATGCGCGCTCGACCGCTCGCCTGATCCCTCGCTCGCTGCGGCTCCCGCGGCGCGGGGCTCCTCCCCTGTGGGAGACTCCCCGCGCCGCGAGCTGAAGGAACATCAAGCCGGATTGATGTTTTCAGAAGGCGGCGTGACCAGCTCGCGGCGCGCGAAGTCTCCCGAAGTAACCGAGGGAGGAGGCGCGCGCCGCGGGAGCGACCGTGCAGCGAGGGGCCAGGCTCGCGGTCGAGCCCGCAACCGGGCGAGCCGCGGGCCGATGCGCCCGCAGGGCGCAGGCCCTGAGCAAACGAGAGCGACGGCCTATAATCCGGCTCGATTCTCTCGGAAAGGCGGAGGGATGCGGCGTGGCCTGCGCGCGCTCGGAGCGGTGATTCTCTCGGCGGCCGCGGTCACGCGCTGCGCGGTGCGGGCACCCTTGCCGAATGTGGGCGGTCCGCAGCAACTCCGCGACTTACACGCTTCGTCCCTCTCACTCTCCGAGGCCGAGCCCTTGCTCCTCGCGCTGGAGGACCGGCGGTCCTTCGACGCCCCGGTGCTCTCGGCCGCTGCGAGCTCCGCCGAGGCGCCGGTGCGGGAGGGGGCCGCCCTCGCGCTGGGGCGTATCGGCGACGAGCGGGCGGCGCCGCACCTGAAGGCGCTCCTGTCCGACCCCGTGCCGGACGTGCGCGGGGCGGCGGCGTTCGCCGCGGGCCTTCTCGGGGCACCCCTCTCGCCCGACCTCACGCCGTTGCTCGACGACCCCGACGCCGGTGTGGCGGCGCGGGCGGCGTGGGCGCTCGGATTCCTCGAGTCGCCCGAGGGACAGAACGCCCTCGTGGCGGCGATTCCGCGGGCCTCGCTGGACCGGAAGGCCGCGTTTCTGCGGGCTCTCTGGCGGTTTCCGACGCCGGCGGCCGCGGCCGCAGCGGCGCCCTTCGTCGCCGACGCGGACCCGCGCCTGCGCACGGCGGCCCTTTACGCGCTCGCCCGCCGTCCGCAGGAATCCTCGCTTCCGATCCTGACCGCAGCGCTCTCGGACCCCGACCCGGACACAGCGGCCCTGTCGGCGAGGGCCCTCGGTCTTCTGGGCAAGGCCGAGTCGGCCGGGCCGCTCTCCGCCGCGATCGACGGCGGGCGCGCTCCCGTCACGATCAACGCGATGGCGGCCCTGAAGGCGCTGCTCGAGAAGAACCCCGAGGCGGCGTCTCTGGCCGGCCGGCGCGACCGTCTGGTGGCTCTGGCCGGCGACGCGAACCCCAATCTGGCGGTTCCCGCGCTCGCCCTTCTGCGCTGGCTCGCGGACGACCGCGAGGCGTTCCGGCGGCTCTGGCAGACGGCGGCCGCCCTCGAGGGGAGGCGGCAACAGGTCGCGCTGCAGTCGTTGATGGCGAGCCTCGGCGGCAATGCGGTCTCCATCGCCAACACGGCAATCGAATCCGGCGACCCGTTTCTGCGCGGCGCCGTGGCCGAGGCGCTGTCGTTTCTCCCCGAGGCGGACGCCGCGGCGCGGCGCGCGGAGCTGGCCCTCGATCCTTCGGTTCTGGTCCGCCTCAAGGTCCTCGAGGGTCTGAGGACCCCGGGAGAGGTCCGCGGAAACCGGGCCCTCGTCGACCGCATGCTCGCGGATGTGGCCCCCGGCGTGCGGGCAGCCGCGATCGGCGCCCTCGGGCAGCTCGAAGACCCCTCGACGCTCCCTCTGCTCCGGGAGGCCGTCGAGGCATCCGCGGGAGACCGCGGTCCCGACGTCGCGATCGAAGCCATCGCGGCCGCACAGAGACAGGCGCCCCTGCCCGAGGCGCGCGCCGTCGTCGAGGCGGCCTACCGGCATCCCGCCGTGCTCGTGTCCCGGCTGGCGCGCCGCGCACTGGTGAAGACGTTCGACGCCGACCCGGCGGCCCTGCCGTGGCGCGTCTACGTCACGGACAAGACCGCCGAGGACTACGCGGCCCTGCTCGGGCAGGCGCGCCGACCCTGGACCGTGAAGATCGAGACCGCGCGGGGCGTCTTCTCCCTCCGGCTGGCCGGCGACGCGGCGCCGATGACCGTCATGAACTTTCTCGCGCTCTCCGAGCGCGGGTACTTCGACGGCGCCGTCATTCACCGCGTGGTTCCGAACTTTGTCGTCCAGGACGGCGATCCCACGGGAACCGGCAACGGCGGCCCCGGTTACGAAATTCGCGACGAGATCAACATGATCCCGTACGGCGCAGGAACGGTCGGCATGGCGCTGGCCGGCCCCGACACGGGCGGCAGCCAGTGGTTCGTGACCCACGCGCCGCAGCCGCACTTGGACGGCGGCTACACCGTGTTCGGGCAGGCCGTGTCCGGGGTGGACGTCCTGAATCGGATCGAGCAGGGGGACCGCATTCTGCGGATCACGGCGTCGGCAGGGGGGTCGTAGATGTATCGGATCGCGCGGGCCGCGCAGTTCGTGGGCCTGGTCGTTGCCGGGGCCGCGCTCTTCGTGGGCCTGCTCGGCCACAACGTCCGGCGCGAGCTGCTCCTGGCGGGGATCGGGACGGGGATCTTCTTCGCCGGCTATGCGGTTCAACGGAGCAGCCGGTGACAGGCGGCGTGGTCCTGGCGACCCGGGAACTCCCGGAGCCGTTCGACACGCTCCGCTCCGATTTCGACGTTCGCGTCCTGGGATACGCCCCGAGCGAGCGCGAGCTCGCGGCCGAGATCCCCGGAGTCGACGCGCTCGTCTGCCTCGTCGACGACGCCGTGACCGGGGCCGTGATCCAGGCGGCCGATCGTCTCCGGGTGATCGCCAGCTACGCGGTCGGAGTCGACCAGATCGACCGGGCGGCGGCGGCGGCCCGGGGCATCGTCGTGACCAATACGCCCAATGTTTTGACCGACGCGACGGCGGACCTCACGATGGCCCTGCTGCTCGCCCTCGCGCGTCGGATCGTGGAAGGCGACCGGATGGTACGCACGGGGGGATTCGCCGGCTGGTCGCCCGACCTGCTGCTCGGGCGGGACCTGAAGGGAAAGGTCTTCGGCGTCGTCGGGCCCGGCCGCATCGGCAAGGCCGTGGCGCGGCGCGCGAAGGCTTTCGGAATGACCGTCATCGCCGCCGGGAGAAGCTCCCGCGACGAGCAGGATCCGGACGATCCGCCCCGCGTTTCCTTCGAGGACCTGTTGCGCCGCTCCGACGTGATCTCCCTGCACGTTCCGCTCAACGAGGAGACGCGGCACCTTTTCGACGCCGAGACCTTCGCGAAAATGAAGCCGGGGAGCCTGCTTCTGAACACGTCGCGGGGTCCGGTGATCGACGAGGTGGCGCTGACGCGCGCGCTCGCGACGGGGCCGATTGCAGGGGCGGGTCTGGACGTCTACGAGAACGAGCCGGCGATCACGCCGGCGCTGCTCGACGACGACCGCGTGGTCCTGATGCCCCACGCCGGCAGCGCGACGGTCGAGACCCGCAGGGAAATGGCGCGCATGGTTGTCGAGGACGTCCGGCGAGTCCTGTCGGGAGAGAAACCGCTGCGGCCGGTGCCGCCGGAAGGAGTCCGGAGATGAAGAAGCGCAGTTCCTTTTCCTCGATCGACACGGCGGCCGACGGGATGCTGCGGCGGATGGCGCGCGGGGATAACGCCCTCACCTGGCTCCAGGCTCGGTGGGGCCGCATCGTCGGCGAGCCACTCTCGCGGAAGATCGAGCCCACGGCGCTTACCGGTCGGCGCCTCACGGTCTCACTGCTCGATCCGACCTGGAGGAAGCCCGTCGAGGCGACGCTGCCGGCCCTCGAGAAGAAGCTTGCCGTGGAGATGCCGGAGCTGAGGCCGAAAGTGACGCTGCGCTGAGGCTCCCGAAACTACGCGTAGAGTCCCCGGACCATCGTGTCGTGCGCGACGCGCGAGATACCCAGCATGTAGGCCGCGATCCGGAAGCTGACGTCGTACTTCTCGGCCATCTGGGCGACGTCCCGGAAAGACTGGACCAGGATGTCCTCCATTCGTTCGTTGACCTCGCTCTCGCGCCAGAAGAAGCCGGCGCGATCCTGCACCCACTCGAAGTAGGAGACCGTGACCCCGCCCGCGTTTGCGAGGATGTCTGGCACGACGAGCACGCCCTTCGCGCTCAGGATCTCGTCGGCGCGCTGGGTCGTGGGACCGTTGGCGCCCTCGACGATGATCTTCGCCTTGATGTTGCCGGCGTTGTTCTGGCGGATCTGGTTCTCGTTGGCGGCCGGGATCAGGATGTCGCACTCGAGCTCCAGCAGGTCCTCGTTGGACACGGGCTCGGCTCCGGGAAAGCCCTTCAGCGAGCGGCTCGTCTCGTGGTGGGCGAGGAGGGCAGCCATGTCGAGCCCCTTCGGGTCCTGGATGCCGCCGTGGATGTCGGAGACCGCGATCACCCTGGCGCCCGCCTCGTGGCACATGCGGGCTGCGATCGAGCCGACGTTGCCGAAGCCCTGCACGACGATCCGGCTGCCCTGGAGGGTCAGGCCGCGCAGCGGCGCGGCCTCGCGGGCGATCAGCATCAGGCCCCGGCCGGTCGCCTCGACGCGGCCGCGCGAGCCCCCGAGCGAAAGCGGCTTGCCGGTGACGACGGCCGTCACGGTGTGGCGGGCGTGCATGGAATAGGTGTCCATGATCCACGCCATCGTCTGGGGATTTGTCCCCATGTCGGGGGCGGGGACGTCCTTCTCCGGGCCGAACTGGTCCATGAGCTCGGCCGTGTAGCGGCGGGTGATCTTCTCGAGCTCGGCCCGCGAGAGGTTCTGTGGATCGCAGATCACGCCGCCCTTGGCCCCGCCGAAGGGGATGTTGACGACGGCGCACTTCCAGGTCATCCACGCGGCCAGGGCCCGGACCTCGTCGAGAGTCACGTTCTTGTCGAAACGGATGCCGCCCTTGCCCGGCCCGCGGGCGATGTTGTGGAGGACCCGGTAGCCGATGAACACCTCGATGCGGCCGTCGTCCATCGCGATCGGGATCGAGACCTTGGTCTCGCGAACGGGCTCCCGAAGCACCTTGTACAGGCCGGGGTCGAGTCCCAGCTTCTGGGCCGCCAGGTCGAATCGGGACATCATCTCCTCGAAGGGGCTGGAGGAGTCCGAGCCCTGGGGGAGCGTGCCGAGGGTGGGGAACTGCGGTTCCGCGATTGTGCTCACGTGGTCGCTCCCGGATCGGGCGCCAGGTCACCCGGTCCACTAAAATGTCCGGGGATTCTAGCACCGGGCCTTCGGGCCCTCATCCGGCGGCCGCGCCGGAAGAAAGCCGAGATTGGACGCACAGGTCGAGCTCGAGGACGGGGAGATCGTCCGCCGCGTCCTCGCGGGCGAGGAGGATCTCTTCGAGGTCCTGGTCAAGCGATACCAGGTGCGCGTCGTCTCCCACGTCACCCGGATGGTCGGGAACCGCGAAGACGCGATGGACCTCGCCCAGGAGATCTTCCTGAAGGTCTTTCAGGCGCTCGACCGCTTCAACCCGGCCTACAAGTTCTCGACGTGGCTCTTCCGGATCGCCGGCAACGCCGCCATCGACCACCTGCGCAAGCGGCGTCCCCGCACCGTGCCTCTGGAATCCCCGGACCCGGAAGGGCCGGGCCCGTTTCCGCCGGAGCAGAGGTCGGCGGGCCTCGACCCCTACGGGGAGCTGCGCAACGTGGAGCGCGGCAAGGCGATCAGCCAGGCCATTCAGGAGCTGCCGCCCGACTTTCGGGAGCTCATCGCGTTGCGCCATTTCGCGGGCCTGTCCTACGAAGAGATCGCCGAGGTCAAGAAGCTGCCCCTGGGAACCGTCAAGAACAAACTCTTTCGCGCCAGAGTCGTATTGAAGGAAAGGTTGTCAGGAGAAGTGACTTGAGACCCTGCACGCGCCCCCTCGATCCGATTGACGCCGAAGCGGTTGCCGCCGGCGCGGACCCGATTTTCGCGGCCGATGCCGCCACCCACGCCCGGGAGTGCGCCCCCTGCCAGGGCCTTATCGGCTCCGCCCGAGGCCTCTCAGAGGCGCTGGGGGGCGTTTCTGAGGCGCCCGAGGTGCTGACGGGCCTGGCGGAGCGGGTCTGCCGCCTCAGGACTTTCTCCCGCAAGGAGCGCCGGACTTACGCCCTCTGGAAGGCCCCGATGCTCATGACCTTCGCCCTGGTCGCAGGCGGGGTGGCTCTCCTCGCCCTGCCGTCCCTGACGGCGTCGGACCAGATGTCCGCCGGCGCCGCCGCGCTCGCGCCTCTCCTTGCCCTGGCCCGCTCCGTGAGCCGCTCCGTCCTCGATCTCGCGCGACTGGCGCCCTTGGGCCTCCAGGCGCTCTCCGATGGCATGCGGCAGGAGAGCCGCCTCGGCCTCCTGGCGCTGGCTCTGCTCGTGCCGCTGGCGTTCGGACTCCACCGCGTGCTCGCCCGGGTGTCCGGCCGCAGATGAGGCGGGGAAGTCTCCTTCCCGCCGCCCTTTCGATCCTGCTCGCCCCGGCGGCCGCTGCGGCCGAGCCCGGTTCCATGACGGCAGTGCGCCGCGACGTGGTCGTCTCACAGGCGCTTCCCGGCAGGGTCGTCGCAATCCTGTCGGACGTGCGCATCGCCGCGCGCGTCTCGGGCGACGTGATCGTCTGGGGCGGCGACGTGTCGTTCGCCCCCGGCGGATCCGTCGCGGGCGACCTCTTCGTATTCGGCGGCTCGATCGTGTCGCCTCCCGGCCAGGCGCCGCCGGTCGAGGGCCGGGTCTCGACCCCGGGTTCGCTTCTGCACGTCTATCTCTCGGAGATGCGCCGCGCCCCGTGGGAAGAGAACGCGTTCGGAAGCTCCGTGCTCTCCGGCCTCCACCTGCTCGCGCTCTCGCTCTGGCTGGCGGTCGCGCTCGCGCTGCTGTGGCTTTTCGCGTCGCCCCTGGCGCGTGCTGCGATGTTCGCCGAGGAGGACTGGTCCGGATCGCTTCTGGCCGGATCTCTCGGCGTGCTGACGCTCTTCCTCGCGGCCGGAGCGGCGCTCGCGCTCCTGCCCTCCTCGCTCGCGATCCCGATCGCTCTCCTGATGGCCGGCGTGGCGGTCGTCGCGAAGGTGTTCGGGATGGCGGCGCTCTTCCTCCTCCTCGGTCAGAAGCTCGTCAAGAGCGTGGCTCCTTCGCGCCGCCCCGCCGCGCTCGCGGCGGGTTTCGCAGTGCTCGGCGGCGTCTCGCTTCTCCCCTTCGTCGGAGCGCTGGTCTGGAGCGTGGCGTCGATCGTCGCCGTGGGCGTCGCGTTGGTGTCGCGGTTCGGACGGCCACGGTATCGGGTTGCGCTCGGCTAGGGCCGTAAGCCGCAAGCCGTAAACCGTAGGCCGGGATTGGCCGGCTGACGGCTTCCGCCCGTCTCCTATAAAGTCGGCACATGGAAGTGCGTACCCTCGGCGTCGTCGGGGCCGGCCAGATGGGCAGCGGCATCGCCCACGTCGCCGCCGCCGCCGGCTGCGCGGTCACGCTGGTGGACGTCGAGGAGCCGCTCCTCGCGAAGGCGCGCGCCTCAGTCGAGAAGAACCTCGAGCGCGAGGTCGGGAAGGGCAAGCGCTCCCCCGAGGAGAAGACGGCCGCGCTCGCCCGCCTCGAGACCACGGCCGAGCTCGAGGCGCTCTCCGGCGCCGACGCCGTCATCGAGGCGATCGTCGAGAGCGAGGACGCCAAGAAAGACCTCTTCGGCAAGCTCGGCCGGATCTGCAAGCCGGAGGCGATCCTGGCCTCCAACACGTCGTCGATCTCGATCACCCGGCTGGCCGCGGCCGCCGGCCGGCCGGACCGCTTCATCGGCATGCACTTCATGAACCCGGTCCCGGTGATGCAGCTCGTCGAGGTCATCCGCGGGATGGCGACCTCCGACGACACGGCGAAGGCGGTGGAGGCCCTCGCCGTCCGGATGGGGAAGACGCCTGTCTTCTGCAACGACTATCCTGGCTTCGTCTCCAACCGCGTCCTGATGCCCATGATCAACGAGGCGATCGAGACCCTCCGCGAAGGTGTTGCGACCCGGGAGGCGATCGACGCGATCATGAAGCTCGGCATGAATCACCCGATGGGTCCTCTGACGCTGGCGGACTTCATCGGCCTCGACACCTGCCTCTCCATTCTCCGTGTCCTCCAGGACGGCTTCGGAGACCCGAAGTACCGGCCGAGCCCGCTGCTCGTCCGCATGGTCGACGCGGGCTGGCTCGGGAAAAAGAGCGGCCGCGGCTTCTACGAGTACTCTCCCTCATGAGCCCGGCTGCTTACGGCTCACCGCCTTCTGCTCACTGATGTTCTGCCAGGTCTGCGGCCTCAAGAACCCGGACGACGAGGAGTTCTGCGTCCGCTGCAACTCCAAGCTCCTCGTGCTCTCGGGCGTAGGCGTCGTTGAGGAGACGGGGGAGCCCCAGGAGGAGATCCCGCTCGACGAGCACCTGCTCGAGCGCATCTCCACTCTGGAAGACGTCGTCAAGCGCACGGCCGAGGCGGTCAAGTCCCTCTTCGAGTCTCAGGGCAACCTCGAGAAGAACCTGTTCGTCGCGCACACGGGGATTCTCGCGCTCCAGGAGACCCTCGAGCGCCGCGGCGCGGTGCGCTCCGAGGAAGTCGTGGACCTCTGGGAATCCAAGATGGACGAGCGGATGCAGGCGGTCGAGAAGAAAGACCGCTTTCTGGAGCGCCGCGACCGGATCATCGCGCGCTTCTCGGGCGGCGACCGCGACGGGTTCCTGAAGAGGCTCCGGGAAGCGGAGTTCGCCATCCTCGCCCTCGACGCCGACCGGGGGATCCGGGTCCTCGAGGAGCTCTTCCGGAGCGACCGCGGCAACGTCGAGCTCGGCTTCTACCTGGCCGAGACGTTCTTCTCCGCCGGCGAGCTGGAGCGGGCGTCGAACTACTTCAAGAAGATCCTGGCGGTCGACCCGAGCCATTTCGAGGCGCTCGTCTACAGCGGCATCGCGGCCTCCGAGGCCGGGGACACGGCGACGGCCGAGGCGTCGCTCTCCCGTGCGATCGAGAAAAAGCCCGACGCGTTTCTCCCGCACTTCGCCCTCGGCACGCTGTACGCGCACCTGACGCGGTGGGAGGACGCGGAAAAGGCGCTCGACCGGGCTCTCGACGTCGCGCCGGTTCCTTCCGCGCACATCCTGCTCGGCAACGTGCTACGCGAGAAGGGGGAGCTTTCCCGCGCGATCCACCAGTTCGAGGAAGCGCTGCGTCTGGCGCCCGAGTCCGAGGACGCGGTGTTCCAGTTGGGCCTCTGCTTCCTCGAGAAGAACTGGTCCAAGCGCGCGCTCGAGTGCTTCCAGCAGGCCCTGGAGAAAAACCCGCGCCGGCTCGAGTACCAGGAAGCCGTGCGGCTGCTCGAGCGGCGCCCGGGATACGAGATGCCGGTCGTCAACGGGCCGGGGGCGGCGGCGTTCCGGGACGCCGAAGAGAGCGCAGCCCGCGGATCCCTCCAGCGGGCGCAGGATCTCTACCGAAAAGCGATGCGGGCCGAGCCGCGCAACCCGACGATCCGCGTGTCGTTCGCCCTGCTTTCGGCGTCGATGGGGCGCTGGAGCGAGGCGATCGCCGCCTGCCGTGAGGTGTTGGCCGCCGACCCCGAGGACGTGGTGGCCGCGGCGGCGTGCTCGACGCTCGCGGAGGCGCTGCGGGCGGAAGGCCATCCGCGGGAGGCTGCGGAGTTTCTCCGCGAGTTCCTCGAGAAGCACCCGTCGAAGACGGCCCAGGCCGTCGGGTACTACGAACTGGCGACGAGCCTTGCGGAATCGGGCGAAGACCTGGATCTCGCCCTCGACTACGCGGGCCGGGCTCTCGCGGCTGCCCCCGAAGAGCTGAAGCCGTACCCCCTCGCCGCGCTCGGCTGGGTGCACTACAAGCGCCAGGAGTACGATCGGGCCATCGAGTGCCTGCGCCGTTCGAGCGAGCGCGCGGCGGCTCCCACGACGTTCCACCATCTCGGCATGGCGTACCTGGCGGCGGGCCGCGCCGAGGAGGCGAAGGCGGCTTTCACCAAGGCCAAGAAGGCCGCCCGCGGCGCGGGGATCGAGGACCGCATGATGCAGCAGCTGCGGTCGAACCTGCGGCTGGTGGAGAAGGTCGGGCCGCGCAAGAAAGACGCCGTGGGCCGCAAGGCCTAGCCCGGTCCCGGTCTTCGACTCGGCTATATTCCGTCCGCTATGCGCTGGTCCCGCTATTTCCTTCAGACCGTCCGCGAGGTGCCGGGCGACGCGGATGCCGCGTCGCACATTCTGCTCTCGCGCGCCGGCATGATTCGCCGGGTCGCGGCCGGCATCTACTCCCTGACGCCCCTGGGTCTGCGCTCCCACAGAAAAACCGAACGCATCGTCCGGGAGGAGATCGACGCGGCGGGCGGTCTCGAGGTGGATCTGCCGATCCTCCAGCCGCGGGAGCTGTGGGAGGAGAGCGGCCGCTGGTCCCGCTACGTGCAGGAGCAGATCCTCTTCCACCTGAAGGACCGCAAGGACGGGGACTACTGCCTCGCGCCCACCGCCGAAGAGGCCGTCACGACCATGGTGCGCTCGGGCGTGACCTCGTACCGGCAGCTTCCGGTGACGCTCTACCAGATCCGCACAAAGTTTCGCGACGAGATCCGGCCGCGCTTCGGCCTGATGCGCGGCCGCGAGTTCCTGATGTACGACGGCTACTCCTTCGACGTCGACACCGTGGGCCTGGACCGTTCTTACAAGGCGCAGGACGCCGCCTACCGCCGCATCTTCGAGCGCTGCGGCCTCGACTTCACCGTGGTTCAGGCGGACTCGGGCGCCATCGGCGGCAGCGCCTCGGAGGAGTTCATGGTCCTCGCCGACACGGGCGAGGACGCGGTCGTGCGCTGCACGGGCTGCGGCTATGGCGCGAACCTGGAGAAGGCCGAGACGGGGCCGCGGCCGGCTCCCTGGAAGGACGAGACGGAGGCCCCGCTCGTCGAGGTCGCGACCCCTGGCAAGGGGGGGATCGCCGACGTCGTGGACTTCCTCGGCATCACCGCCTCGCGCATGATCAAGTGTCTGGTCTACGAGAGCGAGCAGGGCTTCGTGGTAGCGCTCGTGCGCGGCGACCTCGACGTCAATGAGGTCGCGTTGAGGAACGCGCTCGGCGTCGAGCACGTCGCGCTCGCGTCCGAGGACAAAGTGGAGAAGGCGACGGGAGCGCCGGTCGGCTACGTCGGGCCGCACAAGCTCCCGAAAGAAAACGTCCGCGTGGTCGCCGACGAGTCCATTCGCGACGCCGTCAACGCCGTGACGGGCGCGGGCCGCCGCGACTGGCACGTCGCCGGGTTCGTCCTGCGGCGGGACGCGAACGTGCAGGAGTGGGCCTCGTTCGCAGAGGCGCGAGCCGGGGATCCCTGTCCGCGGTGCGGCAAGCCCCTCGAGATCGCCCGCGGCATCGAGGTCGGGCACATCTTCAAGCTCGGCACCAAGTACTCGGTCGCCCTGAAATGCGAGTTCACGGACGAGAAGGGCGAGACGAAGCCGGCGGTCATGGGGACGTACGGGATCGGCGTCGGGCGCACGATGGCGGCCGCGATCGAACAGCACCACGACGCCGACGGGATCGTCTGGCCGCTGGCGCTGGCGCCCTTCGAGGTCGCCCTCGTCTCGCTCAACGCGTCCGACGAGGCCACCCGCCGCGAAGCCGACGCCCTGTACGAGGCGCTCGTCGACGCCGGCTTCGAGATCTTCTACGACGACCGCGACGAGAGGCCCGGCGTGAAGTTCAAGGACGCGGACTTGATCGGCTTTCCGATCCGGGTCAACGTCGGCGGCCGGGCGCTGAAGGAGGGCAAGGTCGAGGTCGTCTCGCGGCGGGACAAGAGCGTGCGACACGTCGGGAAGGACGAGGCGGTCGAGGCCGTGCGCGTGCTGCGCGCGGAACTCGCGAAGAAGTAGTCGTCCATGCGCAAGATGACGGCCGAGGAGGCGCTCGAGTACCACTCGCGCGGCCGCAAGGGCAAGGTCGAGGTCGTGCCTTCCAAGCCCTGCCTCACCCAGGAAGACCTCTCGCTCGCCTACAGCCCGGGCGTGGCCGAGCCGTGCCTGGCGATCGCCAAGGATCCGGAGAAGGTCTACGACTACACGACCAAGGGAAATCTCGTCGCCGTGATCTCCAACGGCACGGCGGTCCTCGGCCTCGGCAACATCGGCCCGCTCGCTTCCAAGCCCGTCATGGAGGGCAAAGGCGTCCTCTTCAAGCGCTTCGCCGACATCGACGTGTTCGACATCGAGGTCGACGCGAAGGGCGTGGACGCGTTCGTCGAGACGGTCGCGGCGATTGCGCCCACCTTCGGTGGAATCAACCTCGAGGACGTCAAGTCTCCGGAGTGTTTCGAGATCGAGGAACGGCTCAAGAAACGCCTCCAGATCCCGGTCTTCCACGACGATCAGCACGGCACGGCGATCATCTCGGCCGCGGCGTTTTTGAACGCGCTCGAGGTGGTCGGCAAGAAGATCGAGAACGTGAAGGTCGTCTTCTGCGGAGCGGGAGCTTCGGCGCTGGCGTGTGCGCGGCTCTATCTCTCCTACGGCGTGCGCCGCGAGAACCTCCGGATGGTCGACAGGTGCGGCGTCATCTACCTCGGCCGGACGGACGACATGAATCCGTACAAGGCCGAGTTCGCCGTGGAGACCTCTGAGCGCACGCTCCAGGACTCGCTCGCCGGCGCCGACGCGTTCATCGGCCTTTCCTCGGGAGGCATCGTAAAGGGCGCGATGCTGGAGGGGATGGCGCGCGATCCGATCGTCTTCGCGCTCGCCAACCCGGACCCCGAGATCACGCCCGAGGAGGCGAAGGCGGCGCGCCCCGACGTCGTCATGGCGACCGGACGTAGCGACTACCCTAACCAGGTGAACAACGTGTTGGGTTTTCCGTTCATCTTCCGCGGCGCCCTCGACGTGCGGGCGACCGAGATCAACGAGGCGATGAAGCGGGCCGCCTCCCAGGCCCTGGCCGCGCTGGCGAAGATGGACGTTCCGGACTCGGTGTCCAAGGCCTACGGCGGGCAGTCGTTCCGCTTCGGCCGCGAGTACCTGATCCCGAAGCCGTTTGACCACCGCGTGCTCCTCTGGGTCGCGCCGGCGGTGGCGGATGCGGCCATGCGCTCCGGCGTCGCCCGGCAGCCGATCACCGACATGCCCGCCTACCTGCGGCGCCTGGAGGCGATGCTCTCGCGCTCGAGCGAGGTCATGAGCGTCGTCGTCCAGAAGGCGCGACGCGATCCCAAGCGCATCGTGTTCCCGGAAGGCGAGCACCCGAAGATTCTGCGCGCGGCCAAGATCCTGGCGGAGGAAGGCATCTGCCGGCCGATCCTGCTCGCCCGAGAGGCGGAGATCGAGACGCTCGCCCGCGAGCTGCAGCTCCCGATGGACAAGATCGACATCCTCAACACCAACCGCTCCGAGAAACTGCCGGCGTATGCCCGCCGGCTCGTCGAGCTGCGAGGCCGTCACGGCATGACCGCCGAGGGGGCGGCCCGCCAGGCGCGCGTGCGCAACGTCTTCGGCCCGCTGATGCTCGACGCCGGTGACGCCGACGGCGTGATCTCCGGGCTGACCCAGTCCTACGCCGACACGATCCGCCCGGCACTGCAGATCTTCGGCACAGCGCCCGGCGTCAAGAGAGTGTCGGGTCTCTACATCCTCATGCTGAAGCACCAGACTTACTTCTTCGCCGACACGACGGTCAACATCGATCCGACGGCCGAAGAGCTCGCGGAGATCGCGGAGCTCGCAGCCGACGCCGTCCGCCGCTTCGACATCGAGCCGCGCATCGCGATGATCTCGTTCTCGAGCTTCGGGTCGAACACCCACGCCTCCGCGCTCAAGGTCAAGAAGGCCGTGGACCTCGTGCGGGCCGCCCGGCCCGACCTCGCGATCGACGGCGAGATGCAGGCGGACTACGCGGTGGTGCCCGAGCTCTTGGAAGCGCAATACCCGTGGGCCCGCGTCCAGCGGCCCAACGTCCTCATCTTCTCGAATCTCGAAGCAGCCAACGCGGCCTACAAGCTCGTCTGGCGCCTCGCGGGCGCCGAGGCCATCGGACCGATCTTGCTCGGCCTCAAAAGGCCCGTGCACGTCCTCCAGGGGGGGATCGATGTAGCCGACATCGTCAACATGGCCGCGATCGCCGTCGTCGACGCGCAGGAGAAGGCGGCGGGATCGGGGGGTTAGCGGAGGTTCCTACCTCAAGTATCCCCAGTTGTGGAGCTTGTCGGAGTCTTCCGCCCAGCGCTCGCCGATGTCGTCGCGGTAGTACATGTTGGGGATGAGGATGTTGCGGACCCGCGCGTAGCACTGCGCCTGCGCCTGCTTCATCGTCTGGCCCAGGCCCACCACGGTCAGGACGACGCCGGAGGTTCCGGCCACGAGCCACTGGCCCTCGACGATCTTGACGTCCTCGATGTGGACTTCCTCGGGCGTGCCCCGTTTGAAGACGATCACGGCGTTCTTGGAAAAGGACTCGAACGTCGCGTCGTCGTCGAACGGGAAGGGCGGCATGACGATCCGCACGCCGACCTGGAAGCCGCTCTTGACCTTCAGCTTCGGATCGTCGCCGTGCGCGAGGTCCCACAGGAAGAGGCCGATCGGCGTGATCATGCCCTCCTGCTGGATGAAGATGGTCGGGTATCCGAAGCGCGAAGTGAACTCGAGCGGATAGATCCCGTTGCTGTTGACGATGCAGTTGACGTCGATGTAGCCGACGTACCCTTCCTCGGCGAGCCGGCTCTCCATCTTCCCGAGCGTCTCCGTGAACAGGCGGTTGGGCTCGCTCCAGAACATCGTCGTGCCCATCTCCCCGGTGGGCGGGCCGCTGTTGCCCGGGAAGAGCTTCTTGTGCTCGAAGTTGACGTTGATCGGCGTGACGAAGGACTTGCCGTTCATGAACGCGCCTACGGCGACCTCGACGCCCACGACCCGCTTCTGGAGCTGGAAGACCTTGATCTCGTCGGAGAACGCCTTCTTGTACGCCTCCAGCATCCGGATGACGTCGCCTCCGTCCTCCTCGTCGCCGACGAAAAGGCGGCGCTTGACGTTGCCGGCGGCCCCGCTCGGCTTGATCACGTAACGGCCTGGGTTCTCCTGCACGTGCGTGATCGCCTCGTCGAAGTTGTCGAACTCCCGGTAAGGAATGATGGAGACTCCGGCCTTCTTCAGCTCCTCCTGCCCGAAGGAGCGGTCGTCCTCGAGGCGGTCGGTGTAGGGCGAGCCGCCGACGACGGCCTTGCCCCGTGCCCGTAGCGCAACCGCTTTCTCGCCCTGGCCGAGCGTGTCGTCGAAGACGATCACGTCCGCCCAGTCCACGTCCTTCTCCCAGTCGTCGGATTTGGGAACGAAGCCGTCGGCGATGTCCTTCTCCTGCTCGTCCCCGATGAAGTAGCGGACCTCGTGGCCTTCTTTGAGGACCTGCCACGCGATGTCTCCGACCAGGCCGGTCAGAGAGACGAAGAGGAATTTGCGCTTCTTTTCCATGGAGGTGGCGGGATTCTACACGGTGAACCGCGGTGTCTGGACCCTATCGGTTCGACACCTCCGCCGCCGCGAGCTGTCGGGCTTCGCGGGTGTCGGGGTGATCGGGGCCGAGCGTCGGCTCGAGCTGCTCGTGTGCTGAAACGAACGCGGCTCGGGCCTCACGGACGGCTCCTTGAGCGAGGAATGTCCGCGCGAGAGCGAGATGGGCGCGGCCGATCGCGCTGGAAAATGCTCCCGGTTCGGCGGCCTCCTGCGCCCAGCGCAGCGCCCGCGCCGCGTCGGACCACGCCTCTTCCAGGCGCCCCGCTTCCAGCTCGATGCCGGACCGGCGCAGGAGCAGGCGCTGCAGGTAGTCGGCGCGCTGCTTGCTGGCTTCAGCGAGTGCGATCGCCCGGTGGGCGGCTGCCAGGGAAGCGGACAGGTTGCCCCGCGCCTGGTCGAGCATCGCGCGCTCCATCTGAGCCATTGCGAACGCCACGTTGCCGGCGGGGAGAATTCGCCGCATCACGGGTTCGAGCTCCTCGAGCGCGGCGGCGGCACGCCGCAGGTTGCCGCGCTCGCACGCGATGCCGGCCCGCGCCATCAGTGCCTGGCTGACGATGTTCTGGTCGCCGGCCTCTTTCCCCTATCGGTACGCTCGATCGGCGTAGTCGGCGGCTTCGTCCAGCCGGTGCAAGTCACGCAGCGTCCGCGCGAGATTGTTGAGAAGCATCGGCCGCACGCTGCGCTCGGAGCCGTCCGAGCTGTCGATGTGGATCGCCTTTGGAAAAAGACGCTCGGCCTCGAGGGGCCGCCCCAGCGCCAGCACGACCAGGCCCCAGTTGTTGTACAACGTGCCTGCAGTCTCCGTCTGTTCGAGGCCGCGCGCCTCGATTCTGGCCGCCCCTTCGGCGGACTCGAGACTCGCCTCGCGCATGCGGCCGGCCATCCGGTAAGACTCCGCCAGATGCAGGCAGATGCCCATTTCAAACGCGGGGGAAGCGATTCTCGATTCCTTGAGCAACCGCCGGGCGGCCTGAACCCGTTCGATTCCGGCGGTCACATCGCCACGCCAGCGCGACACCTCGCCGCCACGCAGCAGGCACTGGATGCGATGGATCGCGAACTGGGGCTCATGGGGAATGTCCTCGTCCCCGCTCTGGATCAGCTGCTCGGCGCGCTCCAGTTCGCCGTCGTAGACGATCACGCCCGCAAGCTCGCAGCCGGCCTTACCGCGAAGCGATCGATCCGGCAGCGAAGCGGCCTCCTCGTAGGCATGGGAGAGCACCCGTTTCGCGTCGGCCGTCTGGTTGTTGACGAAGTACTGGCGCCCGATGGACAGAAGCATCTCCACGTGGTTCTCACCCCCACCCGCATGCTCCCGCTCGACGATGCGCTCGGCGCGGTCGAGAAGCTCGCGCGCCGTGAAGGGCTTGCCCGAGGGAGCGGCGTCGGAAAGAACGAAGGTGTTGAGGTTGATGACGGCAGGCTTCCGCCGTTCTCATCGAGCCCGATGGCCGGATCGTCGTGGCCGGATCCGTCGGCGACGCGTCCTTCCTCAGGGTCGCACTCGCCCGCTACAACTCCAACGGGAGTCTCGACTCCACCTTCGGCTCGGGCGGAAAGGTGGTGACGAACGCCGGAGGTGTCGCGAGCTATGCGACGGGGCTCGCGCTCCAATCGCCGGCGTAGCCCTCCTGGCGCGGTTCGGTCGCGCAGGATAGCCGGAGACGCTCAACGGGACTCGGCCTCCGCGAGTCGGAGGTGGCCTGCCGGGACGTCCCGCCGTTCGGTGGCGCGCCCCGACGGCCAGCGCACCGTCACGCGGTCGGCCTTGTCGCGGTCGCCGAGTCCGAAGTAGAGCTCGCGGGGGCCCGAGGACAGATAGGAGTAGCCGGCGGAGACGACCTGGGTGCGCGAGAGGCCGCCGGCCTCGACGGTGACTTTGGCGCCCAGGGCATCGCGGGTGGAGCGGTGGGGTCCGGGCGCCTTCGGGTCGCCCTCGAGCGAGACGACCAGCGTTTTCGCCCGCGACGGGTTGCGGTTCATCCAGAGCGCGGGCGGCTGCAGAAACCCGGCCGCGAAGAGGTCCGGCGCGCCGTCGCCGTCCGCGTCCATGACGACGAGGCCGCGCTGGTTGGCCTGGGATTCGAGCCCGGTCACCGCGGCCAGCTCGTCGAAATGGCGGCCGTCGCGGTTGCGGTAAAAGCGCTTGGGAGGGCGGCCCCAGAGCGAGTCGTCGCCGAACTCGGCAGTTGCGATGCCCTTTTCGAGCTTCTTGTACTCGAGGGACATTAGGTTCCAGAAGTCGATCTCCCGCTCGCGCTCGTTCTTTCCGGTGACCATCCCGTTGACGACGAAGAGGTCCGGCCGGCCGTCCATGTCCGCGTCCACGAAGACGCAGCCCCAGGACCACGAAGTGTCCCAGACATCGGCCTCGTTCGAGGTCCTCTCGAATTGGTCGCCCCCGCTGCCGCGAAAGAGAGACGAGCCGCGGGACAGCGCCGTCAGCCGCCTCCAGACGAAGGGGCGTCCGATGGAGTACGGGAACGGGGGCATGGGGTATCGCGGGTCGCGGAGGAACCAGTTGATCGGGAACGAATAGTTGGAAACGAAGAAGTCGAGTCGCTCGTCGCCATCGTAGTCGTCGACCGTCACGCCCATGCCGAACCCCGGGTCGAGCACTCCCGCCTTCTTCGAGCGGTTCGTAAATGTGCCGTCGCCGTTGTTGCGCAAGTACGTGTTGTTGCCGAAGTCGTTGGCCACGTAGATGTCGGGCCACCCGTCGGCGTCGAGATCGGCCGCCTGGAGCGCGAGGCCCCAGCCGGTGTCGTCCGTGCGGGAGGATTTCGAGACGTCGGTGAAGGTGCCGTCGCCGTTGTTTCGAAAGAGATGGTTCGGGGGCGCGTTGTCGGCCTTGATGTTGGGGCCGCGATCCGGCGGGCCGTAAACGAGCACATAGAGGTCGGCCAGGCCGTCGCGGTCGTAGTCGAGCGCGCCCGCGGCGGTGCAGTAGTCGTTGAGCGCAACGCCCGCTGCTCGGCCGACCTCTTCGAAGGTTCCGTCGCCGCGGTTGCGGTAGAGGAGGTTGGGTTTGTAGAGGTACGTCACGTAAATGTCGGTCGCGCCGTCGTTGTCGTAGTCGAACGCGAGTGCGCCGACCCCTTCGCCCTCCTGGCCCGCGACATTCACCTTCGCCGCGACGTCCTCGAACGTCCCGTCCCCGCGATTTCTGTAGAGGCGGTTGCCGTCGCCGCCGGGAACGAAGAGGTCCTGCCTTCCGTCGCGGTCGAAGTCGAGGACAGCGGCGCCCGGCGGCATATGCTCGCCGGGGATCGGGATGTTCTTTCCCGCGTTCGGGAGGAAGGCGCGGTGCGGCCGTGTGAGGCCCGCCCTCTCCGCCACGTCCTCGAAAAGGGGCTCGGGGGCGGATGCCGCAAGCCAGCTTTCGAGCCACGCCGACTCCATCTGCCATCCGCCTCCGGCCGCCGGCGCGACGACGGCCCGGACCTTGCCGCCCTCCTGCCGGAGCTCGCCCTGAACGCCGCGACCCGAGAGGAACAGCCACAGCAGGATCTCGCGCTTCTGACCCTTCCGCCGGAAGTCGAACAGGATCGCCTCGGTGCGGCCGAGGGACGCAAACTCGCGCCGAATCGCCGCCAGGCGTCCGTCGAGGCCCGTCGAGCCCGGCCCGGCGGGAGGGGCCTGGGCCCGGAAGACGGCGAGAGAGAGCGGGGGCCGGGCCGGCACGGGCGCGAGGGCGTCGCCGGGAAGCGGGCCGCTCCACCGAAAGCCCGGCGCGAAGAGCTCGGGCGGCAGCGCTTCCGCTTTCCAGCCCTCCAGGAACTGCTCGGTGTAGACCGAGACGCCGTCGGAATAGTCCTCGAAGGTCGGCAGCACGCGTCCGGCCCGCGAAGCGCAGGAGAGAGACAAGACGACTCCGAATGCGAGGGCTCCGAAGGCGAGAGGGCGCGTCCGCATCGGCGAAAACTATAATCCAGGGCCGAGTGTCACTCTCCGAGCGGCTCCGCGAGCGTATTCTTCGCGAAGGGGCCATCTCGTTCTCCGACTTCATGCGCGCCGCCCTTTACGATTCCGAGGACGGCTACTACGCGCGCGGCCCCTCGATCGGCGAGGGCGGCGACTTCCTGACGTCGCCGCACGTTTCGCCGGCCTTCGCTGCCGCGCTCGCCCGCCTCTTCGCCATTGACGCCGACCGTCTCGGGGGTCGAGTCGACTTCGTCGAGGTCGGCGCCGGCGGCGGACGCTTCCTCGAGGATTTCGCCGCAGCCCTGCGGCAGCTCGATCCCGCGCTCCATGCGGGGCTGCGCCTGATCGCGGTCGAGACGTCCCCGGAGGGACGGCGCGCGATCGGCGAGCGTCGGATCGCGCCCGAACCCGTGATCCTGCAGAGCCCCGCGGAGCTTCCGGAAGGCAGCGTCGAGGGCTGGATCTTCTCCAACGAGCTCTACGACACGCTTCCGGTCGCGCGGGTGATGGGCTCGCCCGGAGGGTTGCAGGAGTTGCGGGTGGCGGCCGAGGGAGAGCGTTTTATCTGGACCGCTGCCGCCGCCCCCGCGGCCTACCAGGATTACCTGGAGACCTTCGGAGTCCGTCTGGAGCCGGGCCAGAAAGGGGAGATCGCGCCGGAGGCCGCGCCGCTACACGCCTGCCTGGCCCGGGCGCTCCGGCGCGGGTGGCTCGTGGCGTTCGACTATGGGCACCCCGCGCGCACGCTGTATCACCCGTTGGCCCGCCGCGAGGGGACGCTTGCCGTCCACTGGCGCGGCCGCAGGGGAGGCGACCCGCTCGACGCGCCGGGCGCGCACGACTTGACCGCGCACGTGAACTGGGACTCTCTGCTCGCGGCCGGCGAGACGGCGGGGCTGCGCACGGAGCGGCTCATGCGTCAGGGGCTCTTCCTGACCGAGGCCGGGATCTTCGACTTCGCAGGAACCGACGCCGAGAAGTGGCGAATCTTCCGGCTCGTGGATCCCGGCGGAATGGGCGAGGAGATCTCGGTCCTCGTTCAGTCCCGGGGAGTGACGACGGGTTCCGCGAGGATCTGACGTCGCCCGAGGCGAGGGCACGGGAGGACACGCGGGAAAGGGGTTTGGCTTCGCCGCGGCCGTCCGATAGAATGCCGCGCGAGTGGGTCACTACTTTCCCGTTCTGATCTTCGCGCTGCTTGCGGCCGCCCTGCCGCTCGCCACGATCTTCCTCGCGAAGGCGATCCAGCATCAGAAACCCAATCCGGCCAAGCTCGAGCCCTACGAGTGCGGTGTGGAGCCGTCCACCTCGGCTTTCGACACGCGATTCTCGGTCCGGTACTTCCTGATCGCCGTTCTTTTCGTCGTCTTCGACGTCGAGACGATCTTTCTTTTCCCGTGGGCGGTCATGTTCAACCGGCTGGGCCTCTTCGGGCTGATCGAAATGCTGGTCTTTCTCGTGATCCTCATCATCGGCTACGTCTACTGCTGGAAGCGCAAGGCCCTGGACTGGGCCTGAGGACCCGGAGGAACGCCCATGGGCCTGGTCGATAACCGATTCGAGGAGAACGTCGTCACGACGACGATCGACTCGGTCATCAACTGGGCGCGGCGGTCCTCGATCTGGCCCATGCAGTTCGGCCTGGCCTGCTGCGCGATCGAGATGATGGCCGTCATGGACGCCCGCCACGACCTCGCCCGGTTCGGGGCCGAGGTCTTCCGGGGGACCCCGCGGCAGTCGGACCTGATGATCGTCGCCGGCACCGTGGTCGAGAAGATGGCGCCGATCGTCAAGCGGCTCTACGATCAGATGCCCGAGCCGAAGTGGGTCATCGCCATGGGCTCCTGCGCGACCTGCGGAGGGCCGTACCGGACCTACGCCGTGACGCAGGGTGTCGACCGCATCGTCCCTGTCGACGTGTACGTGCCCGGCTGTCCGCCGCGTCCCGAGGCGCTCATCTACGGAATCATGGCCCTCCAGAAGAAGATCGACCGGATGAAAGTCATCCGCAAGGCGTCCTGATTGTCGGACGAGCAGAAGGCTCCGGCCGAGGAGAAGAAGCCCCGGCCCGCGGCGGTGGACGCTTCGGGCCACCCCTGGGTTCGGTCGATCCGCGAGGCCCTGCCGGACGCGGTCGTCTCCGCCAAGGAGTTCGCCGGCCAGATCTCCGTCGTCGTCGCGCGGGAGGCGATCGCGCGCGTGGCGCGGCACCTGAAGGACGCGGAGGACTTCGCGTACTGCGTGGACGTGACCGCGGTGGACTGGAAGGACCGGAACCCACGGTTCGACGTCGTCTACCACTTCTACTCGTTCTCGAAAAACGACCGGATCCGCGTCAAGTGCGGCGCGGCGGAGGGGGAGGACGTGCCCTCGATTTCGGCCGTGTACCTCGCCTCGAACTGGAGCGAGCGCGAGACCTTCGACATGTTCGGCATCCGCTTCTCCGGGCACCCGGATCTGCGGCGCATCTTGACCTGGGACGGTTTCAACGGCTTCCCCCTCCGCAAAGACTTCCCGCTCGAGGGGATCGACACGGGCGCCGCCGTCTACCCCGAAGAGTGGCCGGAGGGCGGCGGGCCACCCAAGGACGACCCCAACCGCAAGGTCGTGTCGTGACGGACGAGAGAATCTCGCAGGCCGAACGGGACGAGGCGGCGTACTTCGCCGAACGGGCGAAGGCGCGGACGGCGGCCTTCGCCGCTCCCGGACCCGATGCGGCGCCTTCCCCGGCGACCCTCTTCGACGTCCAGGAGATGGAGCTCAACTTCGGCCCGCAGCACCCGTCCACGCACGGTGTCCTTCGGATCGTGCTCAAGGTGGATGGCGAAAAGATCATCGAGGCCAGGCCCGATGTCGGTTACCTCCACCGCGGCACCGAAAAGCTTTTCGAGACCGAGACCTACCCGATGGGCATCCCGCACACGGACCGGCTGGACTACATCGCGGCGGCCACGAACAACCACGCTTTCTGCCTGGCCGTCGAGAAGCTGCTGGGCGTCGAGATTCCCCGGCGGGCGCAGCTGATCCGCGTGATCCTCGACGAGCTCCAGCGCCTGTCCTCGCACCTGGTGTGGCTGGGGACCTCGGGCATCGACCTCGGCGCGGTGACCCCCTTCTGGTACGCGTTCCGCGAGCGCGAGCAGATCCTGGATTTCTTCGAGGAGTACTGCGGTGCGCGGCTGACCCTGAACTGCATGCGGATCGGCGGCCTGCCCTTCGACCTGACGCCCGGCTGGACGGAGCGCGTCTCCGAGTTCCTGTCGGACCTGCCGTCCCGCATCGACGACTACGAGCAGCTTCTGACCGACAACCGAATCTGGAAGAAGCGCACCGTCGGGGTGGGCGTCATCTCCGCCGAGGAGTGCGTCGAGTGGGGCCTGACGGGCCCCATCCTGCGCGGATCCGGCCTCGAGTGGGACCTGCGCCGGGCGCAGCCCTACGAGTGCTACGACGAGCTCGACTTCGTCGTGCCGACGCGCCAGAACGGGGACACTTACGACCGCTACATCGTGCGTGTCCAGGAGATGCGCCAGAGCGCCCGGATCATCCGGCAGTGCCTCGAGAGGCTCGCGCCGGGGGAGATCCGGGGCAAGGTCCCGCGCGTGATCAAGCCGCCGGCCGAAGAGGTCTACGCGTCGATCGAGTCGCCCAAGGGCGAGCTTGGCTTCTATTGCGTCTCCAACGGGTCAAACAAGCCGTATCGGATGCACGTCCGCCCGCCCTCCTTCATCAACCTGCAGGCGCTGCCGCGCCTGGCGAAGGGGCACCTCGTTTCGGATCTCGTGGCTCTGATCGGCACGATCGACATCGTGCTGGGCGAGGTGGATCGGTGAACCTGTCGCCCGAGTTCTGGACCTACGCCAAGGTCGTCCTGATGGTGGCGACCGTGCCGGCGATCGTCGGGTTCGTGATCGTCCTGGCCGAGCGCCGGATCATGGGCTTCATGCAGGCTCGCCTCGGGCCCAATCGTGTTGGTCCCGAGGGGACCCTGCAGGGGCTCGCCGACCTTTTGAAGCTCGTCACCAAGGAGGACATCACGCCGGCGCGGGCCGAGAAGGCCGTGCACTTCCTGGCGCCGGTCCTGGCGGTGATCCCGGCCCTGACCGCCCTGGCGGTGATTCCCTTCGGTCCGCCGGTGAAGATCGGAAAGGCGCTCGTCCCGCTCTGGGTCGCCGACCTGAACATCGGCCTTCTCTTCCTGCTCGCGATCACCTCGATCGGCGTCTACGGGATCATCCTGGGGGGATGGTCCTCCAACAACAAGTATTCGCTGCTCGGCGGACTGCGCTCGGCGGCGCAGCTGATCTCCTACGAAGTGCCGATGGGCCTGTCGCTCGTGGCCGTCCTGCTGATGACGCGGTCGCTTTCGCTCGTGGAGATCGTGCGGCGCCAGGAAGCCACGCACCTGTGGTTCGTCTTCCCGGGTCTCGTGGCCTTCTTCATCTATTTCGTGTCCGGGGTCGCCGAGACCAACCGTAGTCCCTTTGATCTCCCCGAAGCCGAGTCGGAGCTCGTGTCGGGGTTCAACACGGAGTACTCGGGCGTCAAGTTCGCCTTCTTTTTCCTCGGCGAGTACACGGGGATGATCGTCATCTCCTGCGTGGCTGTGACCGTCTTCTTCGGAGGGTGGCTCGCGCCGTTCTCGAACGTGCCCGCGCTGAACTTCCTCGGCCTCGTGCCGCCCTTCGTCTGGTTCCTCCTCAAGGTGGGCGCGTTTCTGTTCACCTACATCTGGTTCCGGACGACCTTTCCGCGGTACCGGTTCGACCAGCTCATGGCGCTCGGCTGGAAATGGCTCATCCCGCTCGCGCTGGCGAACATCGTGGTCGTTGCCCTGGCGATCCTGCTCTTCCCGGGCCGCACGACGGGCCTGGTGTGGCTGTCCTGGATCTTCGGCGGCCTCTTCGTCCTGATGTTCCTGCTTTCCAAGCTCCGGCAGGCGCTCACGCGCCGGGACCGTCTTGCGGCCGAGCCCCGGCCGCTGGAGGGATGACCCGTGGCCCTGAAGAAGTGGCTCGACAAGCTCACGCTGCTGGACCTTTTCGACGGGCTCTCCGTGACCGGCCGCCACCTCTTCAAGAAGAAGGTCACGATCGAATACCCGGAGCAGAAGAAGGTCCCGTCGGACCGCTTCCGCGGCATGTTCCGGCTCGACGAGGAGCGCTGCATCAAGTGCACGCTCTGCGCGATCGAGTGCCCGATCGACATCATCTACATCGACTGGCACAACGAGAAGAACGAGGCGGGCAAGAACGAGAAGGTGCTCGACCGCTTCGACGTGGACCTGAAGCGGTGCATGTTCTGCCAGCTCTGCGAAGAGGCCTGCCCGACCGTGCCCAAGTCGATCTGGCTCACCACGAAGACGTACGAGATGGCGGCTTACGACCGCAACGAGTCGCTCTACCTGGACATTCGCAAGCTCACCGACTGGCGCGAGGCGCCCAACGTCAAACCGTTCACGGTCGTGGAGCGGGGTTAGGCGGTGACGGGGGGGGCGCTCCTGACCGGAACGGCCGGCTGGCTCTTCGTGGTCTTTGCCGTTCTGGCGCTGGCCTCGGCGATTGCGGTCGTCGCCGCGAGAAATCCGGTCCACTCCGCGCTCTACCTGCTGCTGTCGTTCCTGCTCGTGGCGTGCATCTTCATCCTCCAGCAGGCGGAGTTCGTCGGCGCGGTCCAGATCCTCGTGTACGCGGGCGGAATCATGGTGCTGTTTCTCTTTGTCGTCATGCTGGTGAACCCCGGGACACCGCGTACGGGGCGGACGTTCCAGCACCAGTGGGACATCGCGCTGCTGCTGCTGCCGGTGCTCCTGCTTCCCTTCGCCTACATCCTCTGGACCGAGAAGCTCCCGGATCTGCCCGTCAACCCGGACGCGCTGCGCATGGTCAACGGGAAACTGAGCGGCAACACCGAGGCCGTGGCCTGGTCGCTCTTCCGGGACTACCTGCTCCCGTTCGAGGTAGCGTCCGTGTTCCTGCTCGTCGCGATGATCGGGGCCGTCGTGCTCGGCAAGCGTTCGGCGGAGACGATGGATTGATGGATTCATGGATTGATGGACAGATGCGAAGCCGAGCCGTGATTCGAGCATGACCATCACGATCAATCACTACCTGATCGTGAGCCTCCTGCTCTTTGCGATCGGGTTCTTCGGCGTCCTCGTGCGTCGAAACTTCCTCACCGTCCTCATGTCGATCGAGCTCATGTTGAACGCGGTGAACCTGAATTTTGTCGCCTTCTCCCGCCGCCTCTCCGATCTCACGGGCCAGGTCTTCTCGGTCTTCGTGATCACCATCGCGGCCGGCGAGGCCGCCGTCGGGCTCGCTCTCACGATTTCGCTCTTCCGCCAGAAGAAGACGCTGAACGTGGAAGAGGCGAGCACGATGCGGGGATAGGTGTGAAAGAACTCATCTGGGCGATCCCGCTCGTCCCGCTCGCGGGATTCGCGATCAACGGGCTTCTGTACCTGATTTCGCACCGGACGAAGGGGGAAGCGCACGCGCACGGGGACGCCGGCGGCGCCCTTGTCTCCGCGACGGCCGACCCGGTCCCCCACGGGGGAGGGCACGGCGAGCACGGGAAGATCCCGTTCAAGGCCGTTCACACTGCGGTCGGCGTGGGGAGCGTCGGGATCGCCTGTCTGCTGGCCTTCGGCGCGATCTTCGACGTCGGCGTCAAGGCGCTCGCCTCGGGCGCTTCGCACGGCGACACGGTGTATCGCTGGATCTCGCTCGGTGTGAACCAGGCGGTCGGGCAGATCCCGGGCCCGGCGCGCGAGTGGACCGTGGACGTGGCGTTCCGGCTCGACTCGCTCTCGGCGCTGATGCTCGCGTTCGTGACGTTCGTGGGCTTTCTCATCCACGTCTACTCGGTCGGCTACATGGCGCACGACACGGGATACGGCCGGTTCTTCGCCTACCTGAACCTCTTCATGTTCGCCATGCTCGTGCTGGTGCTCGGCGCCAACTTCCTCATGCTCTTCGTGGGCTGGGAAGGCGTGGGTCTGTGCTCCTACCTCCTCATCGGCTACTCCTACGACAAGAACTTCGCCGCCGACGCGGGCAAGAAGGCGTTCGTCGTCAACCGCATCGGCGACTTCGGCTTCATCCTCGGCATCTTCGGAGTGTTCGCGCTCTTCGGCTCGCTCGATTTCGTCCAGGTGTTCGGGGCCGCGGCGGCCAACCCCGAGGCGTACACGCCGTACCTCACGCTGGTGTGCCTCCTGCTGTTCGTCGGCGCCTGCGGCAAGTCGGCGCAGTTCCCGCTCCATGTGTGGCTGCCGGATGCGATGGCGGGCCCGACGCCGGTCTCCGCGCTCATCCACGCCGCGACGATGGTCACGGCCGGCGTCTACATGGTCGCGCGCTGCAACGTGTTCTTCCGTCTCGCTCCGCACGCGATGATCGTCGTGGCGGTCGTCGGGGCTTTTACTGCCCTCTTCGCGGCGACGATCGCCCTGGTTCAGAACGACATCAAGAAGGTGCTGGCGTACTCCACGGTCTCGCAGCTCGGCTACATGTTCCTGGCCTGCGGGGTCGGAGCCTTCGCGGAGGGGATGTTCCACGTCACCACGCACGCCTTCTTCAAGGCGTGCCTGTTCCTCGGGGCCGGCTCCGTGATCCATGCGCTCGGAGGGGAGCAGGACATCCGGAGGATGGGCGCCCTCGCGTCGAAGATCCCGAAGACCTACCGGACCTTCTTGGTCGCGACGCTGACGATCGCGGGGGTGCCGTTCCTCGCGGCTTTTTTCTCCAAGGACGCGATCAAGGCGGCCGTCTTCCGCGCGGAGTTCGCCGCCGTGCCCTGGCTGCCGAAGCTTCTGTACGCCGTCGCCCTCTTCACGGCGGGTCTGACGGCGTTCTACATGTTCCGCCTGCTCTCGCTGACCTTCTGGGGGCGCTTTCGCGGAACGCCGGACCAGGAGGCTCACGTGCACGAGTCGCCGTCGACGATGACCGTGCCGCTCATCGTCCTGGCGTTCCTCTCGGTCGTCGCCGGCTATGTCGGCGTGCCGATCCTGGAGCACGGGAACAGGATCGGCGAGTTCTTGAAGCCGATCCTCCTTCCGATCGCGGGCCTCGAGAAAGCCGGGCATCATGCGTCGCTGTCCGTGGAACTCGCCCTCATGGCGGCCGCGGTGGCCGTCGCCGGCGTCGGGATCTACCTCGCCTGGTCCTGGTACGCGAAGGGCGAGGGCCGCACCCCGGCGCGGCTGGCAGAACGGTGGCCGGGCGTGTATCGCGCCGTCGCCAGCAAGTACTTCGTCGACGAGGCCTACGAGACGATGTTCGTCCAGGGCGCGGCCCTCGGCGGAGGCCGGCTGCTCTGGGAAGTGGACGCGACGGTCGTGGATCTCATCCCCAACGGCGCCGCGGCGGTCACGCGCGGCTCTTCCTGGATCGCGTCGATCTTCGACCAGTACGTCGTGGACGGCCTCGTCAACGGCGTGGCGAACACGCTCCAGTCGCTCTACGGGCTCTTCCGCCGGGCGCAGACAGGGCGCGTCCAGAACTACGCGCTCGTGATGGGCGGGGGTCTGTTCGGTCTGGTGGCGGTCTATCTGTTGTTTCGATAACGAGGGACGTGCATGCAGCTGTTACACCAGATACCCATTCTGTCGATCGTCACCTACATCCCGCTCCTCGGAGCGCTGGCGATCATCTTCCTCATCCCGAAGGAGAAGGCGGGGGCGATCAAGGCCTTCGCGACCTTCACGGCGGTGCTCGACTTGCTCGTGTCCCTCCCGCTCTGGTGGGCGTTCGACCGCAACGCGGACGGGTACCAGTTCGTCGAGAAGGCGTCCTGGATCCCGTCGCTCGGGGTCGACTACCACTTCGGCATCGACGGGATCACGCTGGTTCTCATCCTGCTGACGACGCTCATGGGTGTGATCGCGGTCGTCTGCTCATACTCGGCGATCTCGGACCGGCAGAAGGAGTACTACGTCCTCCTCCTGCTGCTCCAGACCTTCATGATCGGGACCTTCTCCTGCCTGGACCTCTTCCTCTTCTACGTCTTCTGGGAAGTGATGCTCGTCCCGATGTACTTCCTGATCGGGATCTGGGGCGGGCAGCGCCGCCTCTACGCGGCGATCAAGTTCTTCCTCTACACGCTGGCGGGCTCGGTGGTGATGCTGCTCGGCATCATCGCGCTCTACTTCTACAACACGACAGGATTCCTCGGGTACAAGGGCCTCGGCAACGCGCCCACCTTCTCGATCGAGAGGCTGACCGCGGTCGCCCAGAGCATGCCGCCGGAGCTCCAGATCTGGCTCTTCTTCGCTCTTTTCCTCGGCTTCGCGATCAAGGTCCCGATGTTCCCATTCCACACGTGGCTCCCGGACGCGCACACCGAGGCGCCGACCGCGGGGTCGGTCATCCTGGCGGCGATCCTTCTGAAGATGGGGACGTACGGCTTCGTGCGCTTCTCGCTGCCGATGTTCCCCGAAGCGGTGCGCAACAGCCGGGTCGCGGGCGTGATGGTCGCGCTCTCGATCATCGGGATCGTCTACGGCGCGATGGTCACGCTCGTGCAGAAGGACATGAAGAGGCTCATCGCCTACTCGTCGGTGTCGCACCTGGGGTTCGTCATGCTCGGGATCTTCGCGCTCAACATGGCCGGGATCCAGGGTGGCATCCTCCAGATGGTCAACCACGGCATTTCGACCGGGGGGCTCTTCCTTCTCGTCGGCATCATTTACGAGCGCCGCCACACGCGCATGATCGCGGAGTACGGCGGGCTCGCCAAGCCGATGCCGGTGTACGCGACGTACTTCATGATCATGGTCCTGTCCTCTATGGGGCTGCCGCTCTTGAACGGATTCATCGGCGAGTTCTCGATCCTCCAGGGGGCGTTCGCGAAGAGTTTCTGGTGGGCCTTCTTCGCCGCGACGGGGATCGTGCTCGGCGCCGCGTATCTGCTCTGGCTCTACCAGAGGGTGTTCTTCGGCGAGGTCACCAACCCCGCCAATGCGAACCTCGCGGACCTGACGCCGCGCGAGCAGCTGACACTTGCCCCGCTCGTGATCCTCGCGTTCTGGATCGGCCTCTACCCGGCGCCCATCTTCGAGGTGCTTCGTCGTCCTTCGGAGAAGATCGTGCGGATCGTCGGCGGAGCGACCGCCGAGGCGCCCGCGCTGGCGCGCACGGCGGCCGCCGCGGCGCCCTCGGCCTCCGGCGGAGGGGCCGAGCGGCCATGACGTTCGCCGTCAAGGCGTCGGACTGGATCCTGCTTTCGCCGGAGATCTTTCTCACGGCGGCGGGCCTCCTCGTCCTTTCTCTCGCGGCGGCCTTCGGGAAGGCTCGGGAGGAGTTCCTCGGGTTCGTGTCGATCCTCGCGGTGGTCGTCACCGGGATCCTCGTCGTCTTCGTCGCCGGCCGGCCCGGCCGCGCGGCGCCAATCCTCGGCGGAAGCTTCGTGGTGGACAACTTCGCCCTTTTCTTCAAGGCATTGATTCTGGTGTCGCTCGTCCTGACGATCCTCGCTTCGGTGAGGTTCGTGGGGGACGCGCCGTATCCGGCGGGGGAGTACTACGCGCTGCTCCTCTTCGCGGGCGTGGGAATGCTGTTCATGGTCTCGGGCGACAACCTGATCGCCATCTACGTGTCGCTCGAGCTCATGGCCCTCTCGTCGTACGTCCTGGCGGGCTACTTCAAGGGCGAGGTCAAGTCGACGGAGGCAGCGCTCAAGTACTTCATCCTGGGGGCGTTCTCCTCCGGCGTCCTGCTCTACGGCCTCTCGCTCGTCTACGGCGTAACGGGGAAGATGGGGCTCCGGGACCTGGCCGCGTTCTTCGCTACCGTGGAACGGTCCAACCTGCTGATGCTCGGCATCCTGCTCATCCTGGCGGGCCTGCTCTTCAAGATCGCCGCGGTGCCGTTCCACGTGTGGACGCCGGATGTCTACGAGGGCTCGCCGACGCCGGTGACGGCGTTTTTCTCGGTCGGGCCGAAAGTCGCGGCTTACGCCATCCTGGCCCGGATTTTCTACGTGGCGTTCCCCAAGTTCCACGCCGACTGGGGGCTCATCGTGGCCCTCGTCTCGGCCGCCACGATGATTCTCGGCAACGTCGCCGCGCTTCTGCAGTCCAACGTCAAGCGCCTGCTGGCCTACTCCTCGATCGCCAACGCCGGGTACGCGCTTCTCGGCGTGCTGGGGTTCAACACCGAGTGGGGGCTGCGGGGCATCATGATCTACCTGCTGGCCTACACGTTCATGAACTTCGGCGCCTTTACCCTCGTCATCCTCCTCGAAAGCAAAGGGTACGCCGGCGAGTCGGTCTCCGACTTCAACGGCCTCGCCCAGCGGAACATGCCGGCGGCGGTCGCGATGCTGCTCTTCCTCCTCTCGCTCGCCGGGATTCCGCCGACAGCGGGCTTCATCGGGAAGTACTACCTCTTCACGGCCGCGATGAAAGCCGGCTACGCGTGGCTCGCCGTCCTCGCGGTGCTTGCGTCGGCCGTCTCGCTCTTCTACTACTTCCGCATCGCCGCGGCTATGTTCTTCACCGCGGGCGACAGCGCGAAGCTGAAGAGCTCCTACGCCCTGACCGCGGTGGTCTTGATCTGCGCTTCCGGGACTCTCGTCATCGGCGTGGCCCCGCAGCCGTTTTTGACCGTCCTGAAGGCGTGCGGCCTCGGCCCCTGATCGCGAGACCGGGTCTCTCCCTCATGCCCGCTCCTCCCGGCCGCTCCCGATACGCCCTGATCGCCGAGGCGACCACCGCCGGGCTCCTGTTCCTCCTCGGCCCGGTGGCCGGTTACCTTCTCGGCAAGTGGGCCGGCGGCGCCCTGGGGCTCGGCGCCGTACCGGCCTGGTTCGGCGCGGCTCTGGGCCTCGTGTCCGCGTTCGTCAACCTCGTGCGCCTGACCGGAAGGGCCTCGCGCTGAGCGACATCGACGAGGTGATCCGACGGGTCCGGCGCCGTCTGTTGGCGATCGCGGCGGTCGGAATTCTCATCGCTTTCGCCTTCGGTCGGGCTTCCGGCGCTTCCTTGACAATCTGTGCCGCCGTGGTAGTTTCCAGCTTCCTGGCTCTCGAAAAGTTGATCGACCGGCTGGCTCCAGGCAGGGAGAAGCCGGGCTGGCGAATCCTGGTTCCCCTTCTCCTGGTGACGGTTGGGAGCTTCGCGCTTCTGGGCATCGTTCTCTGGCAGTGGAAGGATTTCCACCCCGTCGCGGGAGCCGTCGGGCTCTCGGTCGCGGTCCTGGCGGTCATCCCCGAGCTCTGGTCGAGGAGGTAGGAGCGCGTGCAGGAGCATCATTCGATTCTCTATCGCCCGATCAACGCGCTGTTGATCCGGCTGCTGGGCGAGCCGCCCGTGGATCAGCTCTCGCCGGGGATGGCGCACTTCTTCTTTCCCGACGGCAAGGCGGCTTGGATCCCGGACGCCGCCCTCATGTTGCTTCTGCTCCTGCTCGCGATCTTCGTTCTGTTCCGCCTGGCGGCCCGCCGCTACGATCGTGACCGCCCGGGTAAGGTCCAGAGCTTCCTGGAAATGCTTGTGTCCTTCCTGCGAGGCCTCGTCGAGGAGACGATCGGTGAAGGCGCCGCAAAGGCCTACCTCCCGATCATCGGGGGCCTCTTCATCTTCATCGCCCTCGGCAATCTCTTCGGGGTCTTCTTCTTCCTCCAGCCCCCGACCGGGTCCCTGTCGACGACCGTGGCCCTCGCGATCGTTTCGTTCCTTTACTTCAACGCGCAGGGTATCCGCGAGCACGGCGTGATCGGCTATCTCAGGCATTTCATGGGGCCGATGCTGCTGATCGCGCCCCTCTTCTTCGTCATCGAGATCATCGGCACCGTGGCCCGAGTCCTGTCCCTTTCGCTCCGCCTCTTCATGAACATTTTCGGCGAGCACACGACCACGGGCGTCTTCGCGAGCCTCGTGCCGATCGTCGTGCCCTGGCCCATGATGGCCCTGGGGATCTTCACGGCATTTCTGCAGGCCTACGTCTTCGCCCTGCTGACCGCCGTGTATGTCGGCGGCGCCGTGGCGCACGAGCAGCACTGAGGCCCGTGATAGCGTTCGCAAACCATCGCGCCGGACGGCGCGAAAATAAGGAGAATTTGGGATGCTGAAGAAGACAGTTGTGTTGTGTGCCCTGGCCCTGGTCCTTCTGGCCATGCCGGCCCTCGCCCAGGAGACCGGTGCGGCGGCGGGCGCGGCGGGGGGAGTCAAGTGGGGCGTGATCGGCGCGGCGTTCCTTCTCGGCGTGGCGGCCGCCGCGGGCGCCACGGCCCAGGGGCGCGCCACCTCAGCGGCGTCCGAGGGCATGTCGCGCAATCCCGGAGCGGCCAAGGACATCCGCGGCATGACGCTGCTCGGACTGGTCCTGATCGAGTCCCTCGTCCTCTACGCTCTCCTGATCTGTTTCCTGATCTACGGCAAGTAGACCGGGCTTGAAGGGGCCCCGGGGCCCTTCTCTCGGGCCCCGGGATTCGTTTTTTTGTCCCTTTTCGGTGACAAGGTGCCCCCGCCGGGAAACTGCACGCGGGTTTCCAGCGTATTCCCTTCATGAAAGCCCCAACGGACCGAAGCTCTACCCCGTAGAAAAAGCGGAAGTTAGCCCGGTTTGGCAGGCGGCGAGGGCCGTGTGCCCGGCCGGGCAAGGATTTTGCGAAATACGAACGGCATGGAAAGAGTGAACGTGCAACAAAACACCGAAGCAGCCACCGTTCCGAGCGTGACGGCCTGGGACTTCAACTCCCAGGTGATGCCCTTCGTGGACTCGCTCTACAACACGGCGTATCGCATGACTCGCAGTGCCGAGGACGCCGAGGACCTCGTTCAGGAGACCTTCTTCAAGGCCTACAAGTACTACGACAAGTTCGAGGAAGGCACGAACCTGAAGGCCTGGCTCTTCAAGATCCTCAAGAACACGTTCATCAACAACTACCGCAAGCGCAAGCTCGAGCCGCGGAGCGTCGATTTCGCCGAAATCGAGGACTCTTTCGAGCGGATCGTGCGGCGGGACGCTTCGGAGCCGCCGGCCGACCCCGAGTCCGAGTTCTTCTCGGGCGTCCTCGACGACGACGTCAAGAAGGCGCTCGAGTCGCTCCCCTACGACTACCGGATGGTCGTCATCCTTGCCGATCTGGAGGACTTCTCCTACAAGGAGATCGCCGAGATCCTGGACTGCCCAGTCGGAACCGTGATGTCCCGGCTTTACCGGGGCCGCAAGCTCCTGGAGAAGGCCCTGCTCAAGTTCGCCCGCAAGCATGGGTACATCCGCGGGGCCGAGCCGACCAAGATGCGGACCCGGCCCAAGCCGCAGCCGGCCTGACCGGCTTCGAGCTCGCGCGGGGACGACCCCCTTCCTTTCGGGGACGGAATAACCCCTTTCGCGAAGCCGTTCTTTCCCGTGGTCCGATGAACTGCTCCAAGGCCCGTTTCCTCCTTTACGCCTATCTCGACCGCGAGATCCCGCGGGCGGACTCCGAGGACCTCCAGAGGCACCTTTCCGGCTGCGGGTCTTGTGCGGCCAGGGGCCGATCGGCCCGAGGCATCGGAAGGCTCCTGCGGACGCGGTTGGACTATGCCCGGGCCCCGATCGGGCTGCGCGAGCGGCTCCATGCCGGACCCGCGACCCCCCACCTGAGACTGCGCTGGGCACCCCTCGGCATCGCCGCCTCGATCCTCCTGCTCATCCTGCCGCTCGTCGCCGATCAGCGCGGGCCGCGCAACGCCGCGATGTCGCTGGCGGGCTCGGTGGCGGTGACGGCCGCGCCGGGTGGCGTGGTCCCCGTTTCCCGGCAAATGACGGGGACCTTCGTCTGCCTCCAGTGCGAGGGCCTCCACGACCACGCCAACGGCCCGCGCGACGCGCTCGTGCACGAGCTCGGCTTCTGCGCGGACAACGGGGAGCGCTGGCGGCTCATGACGGTGGATCAGGAATTTGCGAACGAGTCGGTCGGCCAGACGGTGACCGTCGAAGGCATGGCCTTCCCCGAGTCGGGCTTCCTCCGCGCGAGCCGCGTCGGCTACTAGGGGTCAGGTCTTAGTTTTTAGGGCTTAGGACGGCAGACCGGATTCAGCGACCAGCGTGCGCGAATCCGAAAAACGAAGACCTGACCCCACCATCAGTTGGCTCGAGGCCTCCGCTCCCGCGCGCATCGATCTTGCGGGCGGAACCCTGGACCTCTGGCCCCTCCACGTTCTTCATCCGGGCTCCGTCACGGTCAATCTGGCGATCGACCTGCGGGCCCGCTGCCGCGTGCGCCCGCGATCGAGCGGCTTTCGGGTCACGGTCCCCGATCTCGGCTACGAGCGCAGCGTCGGCGAAGCCCGGGAGCTGCTCGCCGACCCACGCGGGGCCCTGGCGGGAGCGCTACTCGAGGGCCTCGGCATCCGCGAGCCGCGAGACATCGAGCTGTCCTCGGCGGTCCCGTACGGGTCCGGGCTCGGAGGCTCTTCGGCCCTGACGGTCGCGATGGCGGCGGCGCTGTCCGAAAGCGCCGGGCGCTCGTTCGAGGGAGAGGGTCGCGTCGAGCTTGTCCGCGACGTCGAGACCCGGGTGCTCGGAAAGCCAGCCGGGATCCAGGACTATTATCCAGCGCTCTCGGGCGGCCTCCATGTGCTCGAGTTCGTGCCGGGTCGCGTGGAGGCCGGCCGCACGAGCGTCGATCCCGCCCTGTGGCTCCGGCACCTGACGCTCTTCGACACCGGCACCGCGCACTCTTCGGGGATGAACAACTGGGAGGTCTTCCGGACGCGCCTCGAGGGGGATCATCTCGTGGCGGCGCGCTTGGAGGAGGTCCGGTTGGCCGCGCGCGACATGGCCGACGCAGTCGCCGCCGGCGAGTTCCGGGAGATGGGCGAGGCGATGAAGAGGGAGTGGGAAGCCCGCCGGCGCCTCGCGCCGGTGGTTTCCTCGCCCGGCATCGAAGCCGCGATCCAAGGGGCGATGGCAGCGGGCGCCTGGGGCGGAAAGGCCTGCGGCGCCGGGGGCGGAGGCTGCGTCGTTCTGCTCGCCCCCGCGGATAAGACGCTGGCCGTCCGTGAGGCGCTGGGCCGGCTGCCGGAGGGTCGGCTGCTGCTGGTCGCCGCGGAAAATCGGGGCCTGACCGTCGGCGCGGCAGCCTGACTCAGGCCGCGCTCTTCATCCAGGCGATGCAGGCTTCGAGCTCCCGGCGCATCTGCTCGGGCGACTCCGCGCGGTGCCAGGTCCCGTGGCCGGGCAGGACCCACTCGAAGGAGTAGTCGATACAGGTGCGGTCGACGTAGAAGTCGCCGGGGGCGTTCTCCGGCAGGCGCTCGGCGAGCTTCGCCATCAGATCCGGTCGAGATTGGCGACCGTGCGATCGCCGACAACGTTGCCCGTGTTCCGCGTCGTTGCCGGCTCGATCAGGACGATCCAGCACTCGTCGACGGCCGAGGGCTTGTGCTCGACGCCCTTCGGGACGATGAAGAGCTCGCCTTCGGAGAGCTCGATGTCGCCCGACCGCAGCCCCATCCGCATCTTGCCCTTCACGACGAGGAAGAGCTCGTCCTCGCTCTCGTGGTGGTGCCAGACGAACTCGCCCTGGAGCTTGACCAACTTTACTTGATGGTCGTTGAGGTCTCCGACGATCTTGGGGC
>JBKJWL010000107.1:0-19064 GCA_046716885.1 Thermoanaerobaculia bacterium
CGTTGCTGATGCGGCTGACGAGGGCGCGGTCGCGAACGCGGTTGGCTGCCACGGCGCCACCCTGGACGAATGTCGTCTGGTTGACGACGGTGACGTAGGTGCGGTTGACGTACGTGATGTTCGTGACGTTCACGTTCACGTTGGCCTGTCGGTGACCCCACCACGGGATGAACGGATCGCGGGGCGCGAGCGGGAACCAGCCGACGTAGCCGCTCCCGAACCCGACGGACACGGAGAATCCTGGCCCGCCGCCCACGAACGCGACGAGGGCCGGTGAATACGCCACGACGGAGACCCGGGGAGCGACGGGGACCCAGTACCAGCTGGAGCTGTGCACGACCCACCGGCCGTAGTGATACGGCGCCCAGCCCCAGGGCTCGGAGGATACCCACGTCCATCCCCAGGGGTCCTGCCAGATCCAGCGGCCGGCGCGGTACGGAGCCCAGCCGGATGAAACCGACCGGGGAGACCACACCCAGCCGTAGCTGGGGATTTGCGACCAGCGTCCGTACACATCGAGGTCATGGACGCCGGAAATGTCGGCCGACACGTAGTCGTACGAGCGCACGCGCGAATAGCGCCTGTCCCGCTCTTCGTTCCAGCGATCCCAATCGTCGAAGCGCGAGAGCCCGATGATGTCGTAGCGCGGAGTGTCGAAGCCATCCACGGTCATCGCCTCGCCCGCGTCGAGCCCGACCTGCCCGCCGCCCGCGGCGACGATCGCGCGACCGCGACGCACCTGAACGCGCGTGTCGCCGTCCCGCCCCACGTCGATGCGATAGTCGCCGGGCCGCTCGAACGTGATGGCGGCATTCGGCGTGTCCACTTCGAAGACCTCGTAGGAGCTGAGGCGCCGGATCCTGAAGGAACCCGAGCCCGAGGACAGCGAGAATTGTTTGGTGTCCTCGGTCAGATTGAGGGCGGCGAAATCCGATCCCGGGCCGAGGCGGACGATGCTCCCGCCGTGCACCTGCAGCTCGAGGCGCCCGCCGGCGGTCCAGGTCCGGTCACCCAGGGTCATCGGGATGTTGCGACCGGCCGGCTGCCAGTCGTCCGGAGCGTCGCCGCGCGCGAATGAGACTTCTCCCCAAACCTCGCCCACGCGCGCTACGGTCTGGTTGACTTCGAGCTCGGAGCCATAGGAATCCGGATCGTCGTAGTCCTGGTTGTTCTGGTAGTCCTGCGCGTTCGCGGCGGCAGCGCCGCCTAGGCTGGCGAAGAGGACGGCGAGAGCCGCCCTTGTGAGTTTGGCGATCATGGTGGTTTTTCCTCCTGTCACGCTTGGGTACTGCAAAGTCCGGGCCTGATTCGAAAGAGCGGCAAACCTCTGAGCCTGCGGCCGCGGGAGCGGCCCTTGGGCCTAGACTGACGGGCATGGAAGGGCCTCGCGTCGCCCATCCGCCGAAGCGGCCGCTCGCGATCTTCGACGGCGACTGCGGCTTCTGCCGCCTGTGGATCCCTCGCTGGCAGGCCGTAACAGGCTCCGGAGTGGACTATTCGCCCTCTCAGGAGGTCGGTACCCGATTTCCCGAGATTCCGGAGGAAGCCTTCCGGCGGGCATTCCAACTCGTTCTGCCCGACGGGCGCACCTTCGAAGGCGCTGAGGCCGTATTTGCGACTCTGGAGATGAGGCCGGGCGGCGGCACGCTCCTGGCGATGTACCGGCGGGTGCCGGGCTTCGGCGCCCTGATGGACCTGGCATACCGTACGGTCGCCGGGCACCGAGGGGCGGCGATGGCGGTGACGCGCCTGGCCTGGGGCGACTCGGTGCTGGCGCCGACCTATTTCGCGGCCAACGCGCTCTTTCTCCGGCTGCTGGCGCTCTGCTACCTCGCGGCGTTCCTTTCGCTGTGGGTCCAGGCCGACGGCCTCATCGGCTCGCAGGGACTGCTGCCGGTCTCTGAGTATCTCGACTGGGTCCGCGCGCAGACGGGAGCCGGGCGGTACTGGCAGGTGCCGACCCTCTGCTGGATCGCCTCGAGCGACACCGCCCTGCATGCTCTGTGCGCCCTCGGGGTCACCGCGTCGCTGGCCCTGCTCGCCGGCTTCGCGCCGGCTCTGAGCGCGGCCGCGGCCTGGCTCCTCTACCTCTCGCTCTCCGTCGCAGGCCAGGTGTTCTTCCAGTTTCAGTGGGACATTCTTCTGCTGGAGACGGGGCTTCTGGCCGTCTTCCTCGCGCCGCCGGCGCGGCTGCGGGTGCGGAGCGGCCTCGCGGCGCCGCCCCTGGCGCGCTTTCTCCTCGTCTGGCTGCTCCTTCGCCTGATGCTCTCCTCGGGCGCGGTGAAGCTCGGGAGCGGCGATCCGACGTGGCGCAACCTGACCGCCCTGCGCGTCTACTACGAGACGCAACCCCTCCCGTCGTGGACGGCCTGGTTCATCCACCAGTTTCCAGACTTGTTTCACGCGGCCTCGGCGCTGTTCCTCTTCTTCGTGGAGCTCGCGGTTCCGTTCCTCTACTTCGCGCCCCGGCGCCTGCGCCGCTTCGCCTGCGCGATGACGATCCTCCTCCAGCTCCTCATCGCCGCGACCGGCAACTACGCGTTCTTCAACCTGCTTACGATCGCGCTCGCGTTGCTCCTTCTCGACGATGCGGCGATTCCGACACGCTTTCGAGAGGCTGCGCAGGCGACGAAGGGCCAGGGCCGCTGGCCGCGCGGGATCCTCGTGCCGGTAGCCGTTCTCCTTCTGGCGGCCTCCGCGGTGCCGTTTGCCGCCTCGCTCGGGGCCGGAAACGCGATCCCCCGGCCGCTCCTCTCCCTGTACCGCCTGGTCGCCCCGCTCGAGAGCGCCAACGGCTACGGCCTCTTCGCGGTTATGACGACCTCACGCCCGGAGATCGTGATCGAGGGGAGCGACGACGGGACCTCGTGGCGCCCTTACGAGTTCCGGTTCAAGCCGGGCGACCTGCGGCGGCGCCCCCGCTTTGTCGCGCCGCACCAGCCGCGCCTGGATTGGCAGATGTGGTTCGCGGCGCTTGGCAGCCACGAGGAGAACCCCTGGCTCGTGCAGCTTCTCGGACGGCTCCTGGAGGGCTCGCCCGAGGTCCTCGGGCTTCTCGCGTCGAACCCTTTCCCGGAGCGCGCCCCGCGTTTCGTGCGCGCGGCGCTCTTCGACTACCGCTTCACCAACTCCGAAGAGCGGCGCCGGACCGGAGCCTGGTGGCGGCGGGAAGCGAAAGGGCTCTACGTCCCGGCGTTGTCCCGCGAGAACTTCGCGCCCGCCCGCCCCTGACGCGAAGCTTCACCCACCGTCGGCACCGAGGGGCTCGACGAGAATCTGCGCAACCCGCTCGAAGTGGGCATCGGTCGTCAGGACGGGCAGCGCGTGCTGCATGGCACTCGCGGCAATCCAGACGTCGTTGGTGGGGATCGGCGTGCCCGCTGCGCGCAGCGAGTGGAGAATGACGGCGTAGCGCTCGGAAGTCGCCTCGTCAATCGCGGCGACAGTGACCCGGGGAGAGGCGAGAAAGGTAGCGAGCGCCCGCTCGTTTTTCCTGAGGTGTCGCCCGCGGCGGAACCCGGCCTTGAGCTCTCCGAGGATGACCGGTGTCACGACGATCTCGTCGGCCTCCTGCAGGCGGCGCTTGATCTCCGGGTGGCCTCGAAAGAACGCGGAGTAGGCGGAGGTATCGAGGAGAACTCCCGTCACTTCCAGAGCTCCGCCTCCACGCGGCGCTGCTCGGCCAGGTCCCGGTCGAGCTCCGCGGCCTCCTCGGCACTCCACGTGCCCGCCAGTCGATCGAGGTCGTGGTGAAGAACCGGACGCGGCTTGCGGCGCAGCCCCGCGCCCTGTTCCAGGAGCGTGATGACAACGCGATTGAGGCTCTCTCCCGACTCGGCGGATCGCCGGAGAATGAGGCGCTCGAGCTCCGGCGGCACGCCGCGCAGCGTGATGGCGTTCATGAGTGCATCATATCACGATGCAATATGAAGCGTTACATGATGCACTTTTACCGCGGCGTGATGACCGTTGCGTGCTGGGTCTCGTTGTGGATGACGGTGGCGAAAGCCCAGAGCCTCAGGCCCGGCGTCGCAGGCTCGATCTCGAGGCGCAGGCGTTCTGCGTCGCCAAGAGGCGCGAGGATCGAGAGGTCCGAGACCTGGGCGTAGCCCGGGTGCTCGGGACGGGGGCCCAGGACCGGCCGGAACTGAAGCCGGACGACGGTCTCCCCAAGCAGCTCGTCCGGGTCGTCATAGGGCTGCGCATGCGACGGGTCGATACGGTACGTGCGCACGCGCACGTCCGCCTCGCGCGGCGTACCGTCGAGCTCGTAGATCCGCAGCGTCTGACGGAACCCGTCGGCGACGGGCACGTCCACGAGCGAGAATTTCCCGCTGCGGAACGCGCCCTCGCGCGGCAGGGGAAGCTCGGTTCCCCCGGTCGTCGCCTGCCGGGAGAGATCGCGGAAGCGAAGGCTGAACCCGACGTTTCCCGCTGTGGCCGGATCGAGGTAGAGGAGCCCCCCCTGGAGGCCGTCAACCACCCGAAGCGCTGTGTGGAAGGTCACGCCCGGCTCGACGAACGCCGCGCCGCATCCGGGAAGGGAGCAGTCCCAGAAGACTCCGTCGACGCTGGCGTCCGTAGCGCCCGAGTTGGACACCCAGAAATCCGTCACCCAGGAGGAGCCGTTGACGCCAGGTACCGGATCGAACGCGAAGACCGGAACGAGCACGACCTGGGAAGGTTCCTCTGCGGCAAGAGCTCCCGACAGGAGTCCGAACGCGAAGATTCCGGCAGCCAGGCGACGCGGAGAGGGCATAGGACCTCCTTCTGAGCAGTGCGTTGAGTCTATGGCAGCTCCGGGCTGCATGTCGCGCTTCCTGCGCGGTAGACGAACAGGGAGTTGCCGTTCGAGGAATCGATCGGCGGGGAGACGATCGTCGCGTCGGTCTGGAGCCGGTCCCAGACCTGCGTGGGAGTGAGGGACGGGCTCGCCTGGAGCATGCGGGCCACGACGCCCGAGACGGCCGCCGCGGAGAGCGACGTGCCAGATCGCGTCGTGGCAAGCGTTCGGCGGCAGCTCGAGCACTTGATGTGAGCGGACTCCAGATTGTGGGCCGGCGCCCAGATGTCCACGATCGGTCCGTAGTTCGAGGCCCCTGAAATCTGACCGCCTCCGCACCGCGCCTCGTTGTAGCACTCGTTTCCGGAGCACTGCCAGCGCACGTCCGACGCGTTGGTGCCGCCGACCGAGATCACTCTCCCCGGGCTGACGAAGGCGGTGTTGCGGTACGCCATCCGCGCGGGCGTCGCGCAGGCCTGGCTCGTGTTCTGGTTGTTCGCGGAAGCGATCACGGGGATGCCGGTCCAGCCAGTCGAGTTCAGGACGAGGCCGTTGATCACGCTCTCGAGCGCGGAGACGAGAGGCTGATTCGTGGCAACGCGAAGACTGATGTTGACGAGGGCCGGCCTGTGGTTGCGATTCGGATTGGAGGCGCTCTTGATCCAGTCGAGCGCCCAGCACAGGTGCTCGACGCTTCCGTTGACTCCGGCGCACGTGAAGACGCGCAGGGGGATGAGCCGCGCTCCTTTGGCGACGCCGAGAGTCTTGCCCGCGATGAGCGACGCGACCGAGGTGCCGTGGCCGGCCGGGTAGTTGTCGGTCCAACCTCCGCACGGATAGGTGCCGTAGTCGTCGGTTTCTCCCGGCCAGACGTGGTGGTCCGAGGCGAACTTGACGCCGTTCAAAACGCGCGACTGCCCGTTCGGAAGCAGGAACTCCGCGTGCTTCTTGTTGATGCCGGTGTCGAGCGTGTAGACGTAGACGCTCGAGGCCTTCTCGCAGTACCGATACCTGTCGTCGCTCGAGGCGGTCGACGTCCGCTGGTCGATGCGGTCGAGATTCCAGAGGCTGTTGTCGGCCGGGAGCACCTGCTCGCTGGAGAGGTATGCGCGGGCGTTCTCCTCGACGAGCAGGACGCGCGGGTCCTCGGAGAGACGGATGGCCTGTTCCTCGGTCAGATTCGCGGAGAAGCCGTTGGCGGCGTGCTGCAGGTAGATCCGCGGCTTTCCGCCGTGCGTCGCGAGGAGCTCGCCGGCGACGACCGGAACCGAATCGGCCGGAAGAGTGATGTCCTTCAGGATGACGATGTACTGGCCGGGGATGCGGTCCCGAGGGTCCGCGCGGACCAGGCGCGGGGGTTCGTCCGCGGCGGCTTCGAAGGCCCTGGTCATCGCAATCATGGCAGCGGCTAGAAGCAGACGGGTGGTGTCCTTCCGTAAGCGGAGCATGTTTTCCTCCTCTTTCGGGTCAGGGCGCCCGGGCACGCTGTCCTCTGCTTACTGATTGTCGCGAGGGGGCGGGGCGGAGAGGCGGAAGGCGAAAACCTAGATCCCGAAGCGTTCCGGGTTCCAGACGATCCCGAGCTCGGAGGGTGGGGCCATGTAGCCGGCCAGCGCCGAGGCAGCGACGACGGCGGGGCTCGCGAGGTAGCCCTCGCCGCCGAGGCCCATCCGGTTCTGCCAGTTGCGGTTGAAGCTCGTGATCGCGCGCTGGCCCTTCGTCAGGGCGTCGGGGCCCTGGCCGAAGCACGGGCCGCACCAGGACTGGCGGATCTGGCCGCCGACGGAACGGAAGACGTCGGCGATCGACTCCCCGGCCAGGCGCGAATCGGGCAGCTCGATCTGGCGCGCGACGCCGCCGGATCCCGGAAAGATGGTGAACGCGCGCGCGGCTTTTCGGAACCCCTGCTCCCGCGCGGCGGTGAGCACGAGGGCCGCCGACAGCAGGTCCTCGTAGCCGCCGTTGGTGCAGGAGCCGATCATCGCCTTGTCGAACGTGAGGCGCTCGCGCGCGACTTCCTCGGCGGAGAACGCGTTTCCGGGTGAGAAGGGCTTGGCGATCATGGGCGCGATTTCGGAAAGCTCCAGCGTCTCGTCGATCGCGTAGACAGCGTCGGGACCGGGCGAGAGGCGGGGATACGGGAGCTCCGTGATTCCCTTCGCCCGGTACCAGGCGTCGGTGATCTCGTCCTGGTGGAAGATGCCGTTCAACGCCTCGCCTTCGGCCATCATGTTGGCGATCGTGTTGCGGAACGCGACGGGAAGCTGCTTGTCCGCGTCCAGGAACTCGACCGACATGCCCTGCGACTGTTTCGGGCCCCAGCGGCGCAGCAGCTCCAGCACGATGTCCTTGCCGGACACCCACGGCTGGAGCTTCCCGCGAAAGACGACGCGGCGCTGCCTGGCCGCGGTGAAGTAGATGTACCCCGTCGACCAGCCGAATCCGAGCGTCGTCGACCCCACGCCGAAACCGATCGCGCCGTAGGCGCCGTAGGCGCGGCTGTGCGAGTCGGCGCCCGGGATGAATTGGCCCGGAAGGACGAGCCCCTGTTCGGGAAAATAGAAGTGGAAGATGCCGTCTCCAGGATCGGCGTAGAAGGGCTTCTCGAGCCCGTGCAGCCGCGCGAACTCGCGCCCGATCGCGGTCTGCCGCGCGTCGTCGTCCCTACCGGTGAAGACGAAGTGGTCGTTGGCGATCGCGGCTTGCCGCGGGTCGATCGAATGGCCGCCGGTGATCTGGTTGAACGTGTGGATGGCGAAGGGCGCCGTGCCGTCGGAAGCGGGGAGCAGGTCCGCGTAGACGCGCAGCGTCGCGCCCGGCGTAACGGCTGCGTCGCGGTCCACGCGGTGCCCCCAGACGATCTGCTCGGTCGTCGTCATCCGCCGCGCGCGCTCCGGATCGGGCCAGACGAGCTCCGGCCGCGCGCGGACCGAGCCGCGGAATTCGCGCCGGCCCACGGCGAAGATGCCGCCGCTCGAACGGATCTCCTCCTCCTTCGGCGAGAGCGGCACGGGCTCGTACGCCTTCCCGCGAGTCAGGTTGGTGAGCATTCGCGTGGCGGGATCGAAGAAGAGCTCGTCGCCGTCCTGCGCGTCCTCGACCGCCTCGGGAGACTGGACGACGTGGAGGCCGAGATTGATGGCGTTCCTGCGGAAGATGTCGCCCATGCCGTGGCTACAGACCACCACGAGCTCGAGGCCCTTCTCCTCGGCCACGCCCTTCAGTCCCGCCGGGCTCATCTCGCGCGACGAGCCGATGGCGAAGCGCTCGCCCGCGATCAGGAAGGTCTCGCCGCGATGGACGCGCTGGCGAAAGTCCGGCATGAGGTGGCGGAAGGAGCCGGCCTTCCAGCGCTCGTCGAGCGTGTCGAGGCTTTCCGAGACGCAGTCCGCGGCGGGGGTGATCTGGTCGGTGTCGATCGCGTCGCGCTTCTTGCCCGGCGCCGCCGGATCCCAGAAGACGAGGGCCCGGCCCCGGACCGTGCGGGGAGTGCCGGCCGCCGCCGGCGAGTCGGAAAGGCGAGGGCCCGGGAGGTCTCTCTCGGCGACGCCCGGCTTCAAGCGTGCGGGACGGATCCTGGGTATTTCCACCGGCCGGTAATCCTACCGTGCCGGGTGACGACCCGGATGGGCCGGGCTATGGCGTGCCCGTCAGGTTCGACTGGCGCAGACGCTCCTCCCAGGTCAGCTCCTGCGCTTGCTGGAAGAGGCGCGCGGCGCGGGAGAACGCGAGCTGAGCGGCGTCGTAGTCGCGCTGGCGCAAGAACCGCTCGCCCGCTTCCTCGTTCTGGCGGCCCTCGCCGAAGAGATCGCCCGCCGTTTCGCGCGCGTTGAGACGGTCGGCCTCGATCCGCGCCAGCGCCGCCCGGAAGCGCAGATCCTCCGCGGGCTGCCGAAGCTCCGGGCGGACTTTCCTCGCGGCGCCCGCCGGAGGGGCCGCGGCGCGTCGGGACACGGCCGCGATGCCGGTCGCGACGGGCGCGGCCGGGAGAGAGAGAATCGCCAACGCCGGCGCGGCAGGCTCGGCGGGGGCCGGGGCGGCCGCCGGGCGTACGGGCACGCTCCGTGGCGTTACGAGTCCCGCGCGCCTCGACGAGGATGCCCCGCGAGGAGCCTGCATCTGGCTCGCGATCAAAAAGGCGCCCAGCGCGACTCCCGCGGCCGCCGCCAGACCGGCGGCCGGTCGGCGCCACGCGGGCGACACTGGGACGGCCGGCCCCGAGGGGCGCGGGCTTTCGAGCACTTCGTCCATGTGCTTCTCGACCGGAAGCGTTGGCGGAGCGAAATCGTCCGGCGTCGGGCTCGGTTCGGACAGCGCCGTGGCCGGGAGCGGATGGGGCGCGCGCTCGACCTTCTCGACTTCAGCCCGGCCCCGCCGACGAACCCGCGGGAGCGGAGGCGCAACGTCCTCGACCTCCACTGCCGCTGCAGCCGCCACCGTCTCCTCCGGCGGCGCGGCCGCTGCCGACTTCGTGACGACGGGGTTCGTGGACTCCCAGTCCGACGACGGCGCCGTACTCTGACCCTCCGGGTTGAGAAGCTTGTAGAGGAAGAGCGCCAGGTTGGCCGTGTAGAGGGAGAAGGGATTCCCGGTCACCATCTGCTGCAAGGCCCGGTGGGCGTCGGCGGCGGACGCGAAGCGCTCCTCCGGGGCGGCGAGGCAGCGGGTCAGGAACACGCCGAGCTCCGCGGAGCGCGGATCGCCCGCGCGCAGCTCCACCGAAGGCGCCTCGAGCGAGGGCCGGCGGCCGGTCAAGAGCTCCGCGAGGATGGCGCCCAGGGAGTAGACGTCGGCGCTCGAGCCGCTCGCATGGCCGCCGCCGCGCGCCTCCGGCGCGATGTAAGGCGCGATCTCGGCCGTCAGGCGCAAGCCCTGGAGCGAAGGGAGAACGCCCTCGGAGACGCCGAAGCCGCCCACGCGCACCGCAGCGTCGTGCGAGATCGAGACGAAGCCCGGCCAGAGGAGCCCGTGATGGCTGGGGCCTGCGCCGGCGGGAGTCTGGTGCGCGTGCTCGAGCGCGGCGGCGATCCGCTCGGCGATGAGCAGTGCGTACTCGGCCGGGATGCGGATTCCGAAGGCGCGCACGCGGTCGAGCATCGTGTCGAGCGTCCAGCCTGCCGTTTCGTCCCAGGTCATGAACGGGATGCCCTCGACCATGTCGAGCTGCTGGCGCGCCACGATCGCGTCGTGCACGAGCGTGCCGGCCGAAAAGGCGTTCCCGCGGATCACCCAGGCGATCGCCTCCGCAGACAGCTCCTCGGATCGCAGAATCCGCAGCCGCACGAAACGGCGCTCATCCGCCGCGTAGAGCGCGCGAAAGACCGTGCCGAGGGCATCCTCGGAGAGCTGAGCCACGAGCAGGTAGTCGCCGAGGTGGCGGGAGAGAAAGGGCGCCGGCGTCGTCATGCCCAGCCCCGCCTCCCGCGGGAAATCCGCGAAGGAGGCTCACGCCGGAGAGCCATGCTCCAAGTCGATTCCATGAGCGCCTATCGTTTTCAATAGTTTAGCAGCTTCCGTGCCGTCGGAGCTCCGGCCGGAGGCAATGGCTAAGCGCCTCTACCACCGTCAATTAGGCCGCTTGACGTCCAGCTGTCCCGGGGGTTTGGTGACAAAAAAATGCGGAAGCGCCGATGCGCCTCCGCCTCAATTGTCCGATCTCGCGTTGGAGGGCTACTTGATGTCGAGCAGCTCCACTTCGAAGAGCAGCGTCGCGTTGGGGGGGATCGCGCCGCTCGCGCCCCGGGAGCCGTAGCCGAGCTGCGGCGGGATCAGAAGCGTGCGCTTGCCGCCGACCTTCATCGTGGCCACACCCTCGTCCCATCCCTTGATGACGCGGCCCTGCCCGATCGGGAAAGTGAACGGCGTGCCGCGATCGACCGAGCTGTCGAATTTCTTCCCTTTCGCGCCGCTCTCCCAGAGCCACCCCGTGTAGTGCATGACGCAGGTCTGGCCGGTTTTCGGGGAGGCCCCCGTCCCCTCCAGGGTGTCTTCGTACTGAAGGCCGCTTGGCGTGCTCTTCATCTTGGTCTCGCTTTTCTTCGCCGCCTCGGGCGCCGGCGTGGTCTTCGGCTCGTCGGCAAGGGCCGGTGCCGAGGCAAGGGCCGCGACGAGGGCTGCCGGGAGAAAAAGGCTGATCCTCTTGTTCATCGTCTCTGTTTCCTTTCTGAGCCCGGGAAGGGCCGCGGGAGCTTATCGCAACCCCCGCTCCACCGCCCGGATTCCCGCTCTGGACGCGGCGCGTCTGAGCTACAGGCCGAGGCGCTCGTATCCGCTAGGCCTTGAGCTTCACCAGGATGTCGTTGATCCGTTTCTTCTGGATGGGGTCGTTCGTCATTGACAGCGCCTTGTTGTAGTTCTTGACCGCGGCCTTCTTGTCCCCCTTGGCGGCGAGGGCTTCGCCGAGGCTGTCGTAGGTGTTCCAGGAGTCCGGGTGGTCCTTGATGTTCTTCCGGAACATGGCGATCGCCTCGTCGGACTTTTTTTGGCCGAGAAGCTGATAGCCCAGGGCATTGACGTCGGTTTCGGAGGCGATCTTCATCGCCTGGTCGCGAAGGTCCTGAGCGGCTTTCGTGTCGCCCTTCTTCTCGAGGATGGCGGCCTTCGTGCGCAGGTTCCCGAAGGTCCTCTGAATCCCGAGCGACTGGTTCGCCCAGGCGAGCCCCTGATCGAGGTCGTAGTCGTTAGCCACGGTCCACTGCGCCGCCTGGTTCGGTCCCTGCCAGAAGAACCGCGGCAACCCGCGCATCTGGCTCTTGAGGCTCGCGAGGACGACGGCCTTGGTGTCGACCTGGATCGGAATCGAGACCGCGACCTTGTCCCAGTTCATGACCGCCGAGACCGAGTCGGCCGTAGGGTTCTCGAACCGGTACTGGAGGCGTTCCTCGAACTGCGCCGGCATTGGCGTCACGGTGAGTCGGACGGCGTCTTCCTTCGGGTCGTAGCTGAAGCTGCCCCAGGCGGAGGAGACGGTGGACAGAGCCACGGTCCAGTCCTTCTCGGTCGGGATCATGTGGACCCCGTAGGTTCCGGCCGGGAGCGTCTTGCCGCCCACGGTCACCGGCGAGCTGAAGGCGATGGTCGTGTTCTCGTTGGCCCCGGCCCGCCAGGGCTCGTTCCAGGGAACGAGCTCGCCCCAGATTTTTCTCTTGTTGACGGCTGGACGGTTGTAGGCGATCGAGATGTCGGTGAGCCCCACCCTCTGGCTGACGGAGGCCTTCGGGCTGGCGTCCGGGAGCGTCAAAGGCGGACTCTGAGCGAGGAGAGGGGCGGCGCCGACGAAGAGCGCGCCGAGGGCGAGAAGCGGGTGCCTTTTCATGGATCCTCCTTCCGAGTTCTGAGGACCTTACGGAGAGGCGGGCGCCGGGTTTATCGGAGAGTCCTCGGCCCGGGCCGGGCGGCCCCCGGCTCTAGGCGGCCGTGGCGCCGCGAACGGGACCCTGATTGGGGTGTTCGCGCGCCCGCCGGATCCCCGCCGCGGCCTCGTTCTTCAGGGCGCAGAAGAGCAGGTCCGCCCGCCGGCGCACCCCGTGCTTCAGGAGGAGGTTGGAAACATGGAACTTGGCCGTGCGCTCCGACATGTGGAGCTTGTGCCCGATCTCCTTGTTGGAGAGGTTCTCGAGCACCCCCTCCAGGACCTCTCGCTCACGGCGCGTCAGCCCCTCGAAGCCCGTCGCGTAGACCCGCAGCGGGACCGTGCGGAGGGCCGCATCCACGAAACGCGACAGCAGCGCCCGACCCACCCAGAGTCCGCCCCCGCACAGGGTGCCCAGAGCCTGCGGAAGCGTCCGCTCGGCCTCGGCGTACGTCAGCAGGCCCTTGACCCCCAGCCGAAGCAGGGAGAAGGCCATCGGGTCGGTGAAGCGCTCGGCGAGGAGGAGAATCCGGGCGGCAGCCTGTCGGGCATGGAGGCCGGTCACGATTGACTCGGTGACGGGCATCTGGGAGTGCGCCTCGACGACGTACACGGAAGCCCGGGGAACCGAAAAGTTCTCGAAGTCCGGTATCCGGTTGGCTTCGAGCCGCCGTGCCAGCACCCGATACCCCGTAGAGGAAATCAGCTGCTCGAACTGCGGCAGGACCAGCGGATGGCACCAGAACAAACCCACCGTGGAACTGCGGATTGACACCGCTTTAGAGGTTAACGGATTTTCCGCTCCGAGGGCAACCCCCTAATTTCCCTATTCGCCCGCGGCCTCCGGATCAGCGGGTAGCGTCCTCGCTGCGCGGCTCGTCGCGGGTGACCGCGGCGGCATCCGCGTACACGGGGTGGCACCAGCCGCGATGCTCGGCGCGCTTGCCCCGGACGACCTCGAAGTAGAGGGCGCGCAGCGCGGCGACGACCGGCCCCATGCGCCCGGAACCGATCGGGCGATGGTCCACGCGCGTGATCGCGGCGATCTGCACGCCCGTGCCGCAGAAGAAGGCTTCGTCCGCGAGTGTCAGCTCCGAGCGGTCGATGGAGCGCTCGGTCACCGGGACTCCGAGCGTCTCCCGCAGCAGCTGCAGGATCGTGCGCCGCGTGACGCCCTCGAGGATGTTGTCGGTCACCGGCGGCGTGATCGCCTCTCCGTTCTTGACGAGAAAGAAGTTCTCGGCCGAGCCCTCGGAGACGTGCCCGTCCTGGTTCAGAACGATGGCCTCGTCGAAGCCCGCGCGCTGCGCGTCGGTCTTGGCGAAGGCCGAGTTGACGTAGGAGCCCGTGATCTTGCCGCGCGGGGGGATCATGTTGTCGTCGACGCGGCGCCACGAGGAAACGGTCGCGTGCACGGCCTCCTCGTTCTCGAGGTATCTCCCGTAAGGCATCGCCACCATCGAGACCTCCGGCGTGAGGTTGTGGAGGCGGACGCCGATCGACTCGTCGGCGTAGAACGCGAGTGGCCGCGCGTAGCAGTCTTCGCGGTACAGCTCGGCGCGGATCAGGCCGACGAGCGCGCCGGTCAGCTGGTCGGCCGAGTAGGGGAGCGTCATGTCGAGGAGCCTCGCCGACTCGAGGAACCGCCCGAAGTGATCCCGGGGCCGGAAGACGAAGAGCTCCTCCTCCTCGGCGGACCAGTACGCGCGGATCCCGCCGAAGACCCCAGTGCCGTAGTTGAGCGCGTGGGTGAGCACGCCGATGCGCGCCTCGGCGTACGGGACGATCCGACCGCGGAAGAATGCGTGGCGGGGCAGGGTCACGAGCTGCCTCCTTTCGGGCGTTGCCGGGTCAGTCCACTTTTGCGGTCCACTTCGGAAAGGGTCGTTCATCGCGCGGCCGGCGCTGCCTTCGGGTGTGTGTCGAGGAACTCGAGGATCGCGCGCCATCCTGCGATCTGGTTCTTCTTCTTCGTGAAGCCGTGCCCCTCGTCGTCGAACACGAGGTACTCGACGGGCACGCCGCTCTTCTTGACGGCCGCGACGATGTCGTCGGACTCGGGCTGATGCCTGCGCATGGAAGTCCTCCTCATGGGGTCAGGTCTGGCATTTCGCGTTTCGATTCGAGACGGCGCCCTGAGTTTGTAGCCATATGACGTGAAGGTCAAAGGCGAAATGCCAGACCTGACCCCGTCAGCCCGCCCGCGTGCCGTCCGGAACCGCGCGTTCCGGGACCGCGAGCGCTGGCAGGATGCCGTCTGCGGAGCCGAGGTCGAAGAGCATCCCCTCCGAGACCTCGCCCATCATCCGGCGCGACTCGAGGTTGACGACGAAGAGCGCCTGACGCCCCTCGAGATCCTTCGGATTCTCGCGTTCCTGTTTTATGCCGGCCAGGATCGTGCGGTGATGGTCGCCAAAGGCGACGGTCAGGCGCAGGAGCCGGTCGGACTTCGGGACCTCGTCGACCTTTTCGATGGTCCCGACCCGGATGTCGATCGCCTCGAGGGCCGAGAAGGGAATCGAAGGCTTCACGGGTGCGGGCGTCATGCGGATCCTCCGGATTGCGCCAGCTCGACGGCGGCGCGGATGTCCTCCAGCGCCTCCTCCATGCGGTCGCGGTGCGTGCGGAAAGACAAAACGCAGATGCGAATCGCGAAACGGCCGGAAAGCCGGGTGCCGGTCAGGAAGACGCGCCGGGGGGCGTTGATGCGATCGAGGAAGGCGTGGTTGAGCGCGTCGAGCTCCGCCTCGGAGCGCCCGGGGGGCGCCAGGCGAAAGGCGACGATCGAGAGCTGAGGCTCGGCAAGGATCTCGACGTGCGGGATCGAGCGGAGCTCGCCCGCGGCCCACCGCGCGAGCGCGAGCTTCTCCTCCAGGTTGGCGCGGAAGGGGCCGATCCCATGCATCTTGAGCGGCAGCCAGACCCGGAGACCGCGGAAGTCCCGCGAGAGCTCGGGTGAGAGGAGGTGAAAGTCGGGCAGGTCGCGGTCCTCCTGCGAGACAGGCATGTAGTCGGCGGAGAGCGCGTGCGCCCGGCGCAGGGCCTCGCCGTCGCGCACGAGCAGCGCGCCCGTGCCGTAGGGCAGGAAGAGGCCCTTGTGCGGGTCGAGGACGAGCGAGTCGGCGCGTTCGATGCCGGTCAGGACTCGCCGGCCTTCCGTCGTGAGCAGGAAGAAACCCCCGTAGGCCCCGTCGACGTGAAACCAAAGGCGCTCGTGCGCGGATAGCTCCGCGAGGGCAGCGAGGTCGTCCACGGCGCCCGTGTTGGTGGTGCCGGCGTTGCCGACGACGAGGAATGGCGTCAGGCCCCGCTCCCGGTCCGTCTCGATGGCGCGTGCGAGCGCGTCGAGGCGGATCCGGAACGCCCCGTCCGACGGGATCTCGCGCACGTTTGACGCCGGGAACCCGGCCAGTAGCGCCGCCTTCTGGATGGAGTGGTGGGTCTGGTCCGAGACGTAGAGCGTTCCGGACAGGAAGTTTTCGGGAAGTCGGTCGCGGCGCGCCGTGACGAGCGCCGAGAAGTTCGCGAGCGAGCCGCCGGAGGTCAGAACGCCCCGCGCTTCGGGCGGAAAGCCCGCGAGGTCGGCGAACCAGCGCAAGACGTTGGCCTCGAGCTGCACGAGGCCCGGCGCCGCCTCGAACACGCCGACGTACCGGTTCACGGAGCCGGCGATCAGGTCCGCGACCGCGGAGTGGGGGAGCCCCCCGCCGGGGATATAGGCGAGGTAGCCGGGACCGGCCGTGTTGAAAGTCTTCGGGACGACGCGCGTGAACAGCAGGTCGAGGAGCTCCTCGGCCGGGCGGCCCGATTCGGGCAACCCCTCGACGAGCGATCGGGCGAGCGCGGCGCCGCCTTCCGTGTCAGCCGCGGGTTGCCGCGGAAGCGAGGCGAGGTGCGCGAGGATTCGGTCTGCGGCCGCGTCGATCAAAGACCGGAGCGCCCCGCCCTCGAGCTCGAGGCTCCGGTCTTCGCCTGTCGTCGCCGCCCACATGGGGGCGTCATTGAATCACGGCGCGAAAAAAACGCCCCGCCGGCGGGGCGGGGCGAAGATAGGGACCGGGAGCCGCGAACGTCAACCCGAGTGGACCGGGGAACGACGGCTCACTGCCCGTCGTGCTTTTGGCGGTAGATGCCGCGGGAGATCCGGTCCTGGTGCTTTTCGATCCGGACGTGCTCGCCCGGCGTCAGCGTGCCGTCGGCGCCCATGCGGCGCACGGAGCGAGTCAGGCCGGCCTCGCGGTGCTCGAGGCGCGCCTTCTCTCTCGCGTTCAGCTCGCCGCTCGCGACACCCTGTGCGATGCGGTTCTGCTGGCGAATCTGTCGGTTGGCGATCCGGCCGGCCTCGGCCGGCGTTGCGGCGGCGAGGATGAGCGCGAGAGCGGATCCCCCGACCAGGGCGAATGAGAGCTTGCTGTTCATGTATCTTGCCTCCAAGAGATTCGACGAGCAGGCATGGAGGCGGGTTTACAGGCGCGGCGGCTCAGGGGACTCGGGCCCGCCCTCGTCGTCCTGGCCGGTCTTCTGCTGCTCCTGCGCGGGGCCCCGCTCGCCCACGGCTACTTCCTGAAGCTCGCCGCGCGCCACTCTCCGGCGATCCTCGCCGCCGCCTCCGCTGCGGCCGCCGCCGCGTTTCTCCTTCTCTGGCTCGGCCTCTGGAAGCGGCCCGCCGTAACGACCGTCGTCATGGCCGGGCTCGCCGCGGTTCTCGTCGTTCTCTCCGGCAACCTGACGGCGCGCGGCGCCGCGGCCGCGATTCTCCTGGCGACCGTCCTCCTGGGCGACGCCGTCGCCCGGCTCCTGCGCGGCGCCGACGCGGAGCGCGGGGACCTGTCGGCGGTCTTTGCGGCGGGGCTCGCTTGCGCCGGGCTGCTGATTCTGCTGCTCGGCGAGGCGGGCCTTCTCGGCCGCGCCTCGTTGATCCTGGTTCTCGCCGCGGCCGCCGCCGTTCGGAGACGGCGCCTCCCCGCGCTGATGCGCCTCGTCCGGGATTCGGTCCGCCTTCCGCGCGGCGAAGCGCCGCCGGCGCTCGAGGCCGCGTGGCTCGCCTTCGCCGGGCTCGTGCTCGCCGCCGTGTGGGTGGGCGTGCTCTCCCCCGACGTCTCGTGGGACGGGCTGGCCTACCACCTCCACGAGGCCCGTGACATCGCGCGAACGAGACGGGTGGCGCCGCTCCCGGACCTCGCGCCCCAGTCGCTGCTCTGGCGCAATCACGACGCGTACCTGTCGCTCGGCTTCTTCTTCGGCGGCGAGCGCGTGGTGCGCTTCCTCCAGTTCGCGACGGGCCTCGCGGTGTTCGGCGCCGCGCTTTCCCTGGCGCGGCGGATCGGCGCCGCGGGATCCTCGGCCCTGGTCGTGCTCGCGCTCGCCGCGTTTCCGACGGCGATGCTGCAGCTGCGCTCCGCGTACGTGGACTGGCCCGCCGCCCTGTTCGTGACGGCGGCGGCGGCAGAGCTCGCGGGGAGCCGCCGGGAGCCGGGGCGAATGCGGCTGGCCGGGTTTCTCGCCGGAGGAGCCGTCGCGACCAAGATCTTCGCGGTGTTCGCTCTCCCGGCTCTGGCCATCCTCGCGTGGCGGGCGCGGCCGCGCGCCGCGCTGATCGCCTCGGCGCTCGGTTGCGCTCTCCTGGCGCTGCTGCCGTGGGTCGGCTGGAGCGAGCGGCGGACGGGCTCGTTCGTCCAGCCCTACGCGCGCTCGCCGCGAGAGCTTCTCGGGCGGATCGCCGGGGGCCACTACTTCACGACCTCTCCGGCCTCCGGGGTCTCGCAGCCCCGGCGACCTCTCAGCCGGACTCTCGCGTCCCTGCCGCGGCTGCCGTACGACCTGGTGTTTCACTCCAGCCGTTTCGAGGCGAATCGAGACGGCTACAACGGAGTCCTGATCCTGCTGCTCCTCGTCGGCCTCGTGGGCTTCCGGGCGCGCTCGGTCGGGCTTTTTCTGGCGGCGTCGCTGCCGTTTCTCGTCCCGTGGTCGCTTCTGTCCATGCCCTCCATCCGGTTTCTCTTTCCGGTGTACCCGCTCTACGCGGTCTTCCTGGCGGAAGGACTTGGGCGCCTGACGGGCCGCTTCGCGGGCGTTCCGGGCATGGCCGCCGGCATGACGCTGCTCGCCGCAGCGGCTGCCTTTCCGGTGCAGCTGGGGTCCGGCGGCTTCGAGTGGAAGGCGGCGGCCGGGCGTCTGTCCCGCAGAGAGAGTCTCGAGGCGCAGCTCCCCGCGTACCCGCTCTGGAAGCACCTCGGGCCCGAGGCGCGTGTCGTCTTTCTGGGCGAGAACGACCGGTTCCACAGTCCGGCCGCGGTTGCCTGGAGGGCCGAGTTCCTGCCCGTCTCCGCGTGGGGACGCGACCCGCAAATCTGGCGCCGCGAGTTGACGCGCCACCGAATCACGCACCTTCTCTACCGCGAGGACCGCACCGACGCACGGGCGCTGCTCGAGAGTCTCGGCGAGCGGGTCGAGCCGGTCGCCCGCAACGGGCCGGCGATTCTGTTGCGCTGGAAGGATTGAGGGAATCCGTTGCGTCGCGAGAGGCCGTATTCTGCGTGGGTCGCCGTCATCCAAGGACGCGGGGAAGAGGTGTCGCCATGACCCGGAGGAACGAGTCGAAACGCCTTCCCGTCTATGACGAAGACTTGTCGCGGCGCGAGGAGCGCCTCCGCGCGGCCTGGGGGCGGCTCGATCCGCGGTTCCGGACACCCAACCAGGTGCTGGGCCGCCGGTCCACGATCGGCTGCGTCGCGCTCGAGATCACGCAGCGCTGCAACCTGGACTGCACGCTCTGCTACCTCTCCGAGAGCTCCGAGTCGGTGAAGGACGTTCCGCTCGAGATCGTCTTCGAGCGCATCGACCGGATCCGCGAGACCTACGGCCCCGGCGTCGGAGTCCAGGTCACCGGCGGCGACCCGACACTGCGGCCGCGGGGCGAGCTCGTCGCGA
>JBKJWL010000108.1:0-25122 GCA_046716885.1 Thermoanaerobaculia bacterium
GATCAGCGGCGCGTTCGTGTAGCCGGGCTGCGTCGTCCCGTCGATCGTCAGCCCCCCGCCGATGACGATCGTCGGCAGGTCGGTCGCGAGCGCGATCGAGTGCGGACCCGACCCGGGGATGTTGAACTGGATCGTGTGCGGCCCGGCCGTCGCGTTGGCGCTTGTGACGGCCGCGCGGAGGGAGCCGGCGCCCGAATCGGAGGTCGTCGTGACCGTGAAGATCGTGGCGGAGGCGAGAGAGGCGGCCGAGAGGACGACGGCGAGGGCGAGACAGGAACGCCTGACGAAGGATGAACGCATCAGTGACTCCTTGATTTGGGCTGATCGAAGATTCGGAAGGGGGAAGTCTATGTCGAACTAGGGCGTACCGCTCTTGAGCTTCTTTATCTGCTCCACCCCGTTGACGTTGTCGGGATTGAGAGCTAACGACTTCTCGTAGCTCGCGATGGCGCGATCGCGCTGGCCGTCCTCGGCGTAGGCCTCGCCGAGGCTGTCGTAGACGTTCCAGGACTTCGGGAAGTCCTCGACGTTCATCTCGAAGACGGCGACCGCGTCCTTGACGCGCTTCTTGCCGAGAAGCCAGTAGCCGACCCGGTTGACCTGTTCCTCGGTCAGGGCGGCGGTGGTCCCTTCGCGCTTGCGGTCGCGGTAGCTCTGGACGGCGGCGGGACCGCGGGCGAGCGCGTCCTTGAGCAGGGTCCTGGCCGGCGAGTCGTAGCGTTCGTAGTCGATCCAGGCGAGCGCCGGCTGCCGGCCGCCGATCGCGGCGGCGATGATGTCCGGGATGATGCCGTGGCCGCCGAGGCCGTTGGTGAAGACGACGACGCCGAGGCGCTCCCGCGGGTAGCCGACGGCGTAGCAGTGGAAGCCGGCGCCGTTGTCGCCCCAGTGCCAGATGGAGAGGCCGTCCTCGGTCTCCTGCAGTCCCCAGCCCAGTCCCCAGGCGATCTCCGTGGATAGGCGCCCGGTCGGCTTGGACGTGACGCAGTTCGAGCAGCCCTCGTCGACCTGGATCTGCGGCCGGAGCATCTCGGCCTGCGTCTTCTTCTTGAGGCCGGCGCCGTCGAGAGCCGCGATCAGGAATCGCGCGTAGTCGCTCGTCGTCGTGTGCAGGGTCGCTGCCGACTCGGCCTCGGCCGGACGGTTCACGGGGCGGGGACTGCCGACGGCGTCGTGCCCCGCCGCCTTGCGCCCTTCGAAACGGTCGTCCCAGGTGAAGCTGCTCGAGGTCATTCCGAGCGGGGCGAACACGAGCCGCTTCATCAGAGCGTCGAAGGCCTGGCCGGTCGCGTGCTCGACGGCCTTCTGGAGATAGACGAAGCCTTCGCCGGAGTAGCTGAACCTCTCCCCCGGCGCGAAGTGCATCTTGAGCTCGCGCGACGTTCGCCAGTTCGGGAAGCCCGCCGTGTGCGACAGGACGTAGCGCGGCGTGACGAGGCGTAGCCTCGGATCGTCGGCGTAGTCGCCCGGCAGGTACCGGACGATGGGGGTATCGAGGTCGATCACGCGGGCGTCCACGAGCTTCAGGACCGCGTATGCGAAGACGGGCTTCGAAAGCGACGCCGCCTCGAAGATGGTGTCGTCGTCGATCGGGACGGGCTTGTCGGAGCTCGAGTTCTTGACACCGAACGCGCGGCGCCACAGGACGCGCCCGTCATCCACGACCGCCATCGAGACGCCCGGCACGTCGCCGTCCTTCATGAGCTGCGGGACGAGGCGGTCGAGCGAGGAGGCGAGGTCTTGCTCGCGGAGCGAGCTCCTCAGAGGTTGGGCTGGTACGCAGAGCGCTGCCCCGAACAGAATCGCCGTGAGAGCTGCGAACCGGGCAGACCTCTTCATGCGCCTAGGTTTACGTTGCCGGCGCAGAGAGGTTTCGCGGGCTCAGGGCCGAGGCAGAGATACCTGGCTACTGCGGAATTGGACCGTACACACAGACCTCCTTGGCCCCTTGGGTGGGCTCAACTCGGAGGCGGGTTCTCCGTTCCGCCTCCATCTCGCCTTTGAAGTGGCGAAGCCGAGGTCGGATTAGGACAAGGCGGTGAGAAGAAAAGCGGATCTAGGCGGGAACGGAACCGTAGCGCTGCTTGAGCATGCCGTCGATCTGGCGGCGAAGGGACGAGATGGCCTGGTAGTCGGGGTTGGCCCCGGAGAGAGCGTCGGCCAGCTCCTGGCGGACGGTCGGGTCGAGGGCTCCGTCGCGGGCGATCTCCTTCCAGAAGATCTCCAGGCGGCTGCGGGCGCGATCGAGGCTTCCGTGGCGCGCCCAGCTCTCGACCTCGAGGAGCAGGGCGATGAGCTGGTGCGCCCGCAGGCCGGCATCCAGGAAGACGCCCTCCGCCCGGGACGCCGCCGCGGCGGCTTCGGGGAATCGGCCGGCGGCAAACAGGGCCTCGGCGAAGCCGATGCGCAGGTAGCCGAGCCAGTAGCGGTGATGCTCGCGGGAGAGGCGGCGGAGGGCCCGGGCGTAGTCGCGCCGCGCCTCTTCGAAGCGGCCGAGGCCGGTGAGAAGGGTCGCCGCATTGTTGAGTGCGCCCACGTAGTTGCTCCAGAGCTCGTGGCGCTCGAAGACCGGGAGTGCCGACCGGAAGGCCTGCAGAGCCTCTTCGGGCTCCTCCAGCATGGCGTGGGCCAGGCCCTCGGCCACGCTTGCCCGGGCGGCGTAGTCCTCCATCTCCTGGGCCTCGAAGGTCTCCCGGGCGCGCCTGGCAAGAGCGAGCGCCGACGCGCCGTCTCCGGTGAGCGCGCGCCGCTGGGCCTCGGCCAACTCAACTAAGGCGAGACTCGTCTCCTGGGCCCCTGGCGCAAACGATCGGTAGGCGACGACGAGATGGGAGCGCGCCCGGGAGAACTCTTTAGTCCACAGAGACGCGATCGCAAGGAGCATGTGTGCATGCGCGCGGAGCGTGAGCTTTGGGACCATGCGCTCGGCTGCGTCGTTCTCCCCGGCAGAAGACCTCTGGCGGCGGAGCCAGTCGATCGTCCGGCGGGCGAAGTCCTTGATCCGGATGGGATTCTCGGCGCTCCGACGGCCGGCTTCCTGAAGCGCGTAGAGGAGCGCATAACGGTGATGGGCGACGTCGAGCGAAAGCTGCGGCAGCACGACGTCCGCCCCGCCCGGGTTCTTCAACGAGGCGAGGATCTGTTCGCTGAGGGCGACCGCCCTTTCCGAGGCGGCCAGAGCTTTGGCGGTGTCGACATCCGCCTCGCGGGGCTGCCTTTGGAGTGACCGAGCGGGGCGCCGCCGAAACGGGTCGTTGACGCCGAAGATCGGGTTCGGAACCGGAGTCAGCGCTCTCTCGGCCGCGAATCCGCGGAGGCCCAGATCGATTTCACGAATCCGGGTGAGCGCCACCGAGCACTCCTGGCAGGTCGTCAGATGCGCCGCCGTCGCGGCAATCTGCTCGGGGACAAGATCCTTAACCGTGTAGAGAAGGAGGGTGAGCTCATCCAGGTGCCCGGTCATGCCAGGCACTCCCGGAGCTTTCGCAGGCACCGGCTGAGGGTCTTGGCGACGCTCGAGTAGGCGAGCGACATCGTCTGCGCCGCCTCTCGAAGGCTCTGGCCCTCGACGTAGTACGCGCTCAGGAGGCGGCGGCACGAGGACGAGATCTCGGCGAAGGCCTCGCGCAAGGCGAGCTGGCGGTCGAGGTCTTCAGACTCCGCCTGCGTGGCGAAAGCGAGATCTGACGATTCCGAAAACACGCTGTGGTGGACGCGGCGGGCGCCGGAAAACCGAGCGCACCGCGTGCGAAAGACGGTGAAGACGAAGCCCTCGGGGCTCCGCACGTAGCTGCGGTAGCGCAGCAGCTCGAGCGCGGTCTCCTGCAGCAGGTCCTCGGCGTCGTCCCGGTCGATGCCGAAGTGCGAGGACGCGTAGGTGAACAGCCTGCGGCGGCGCTCCGGGTCCAGGAGAACCGCTTCCGCAATCTGGCCGGTCGTAGGGGGAGCTTCGGCCGCCATGTGTGTCCTGAAAGACTCCGAATGAAACAAAACTCTATCGCAGGAGGGTGGGAGGCGCGAGGCGAGGGTGCGGGAGCGGGAACTACTGCCCGGACGCGCCGCTGACGCGGCGGCAGATGGCGGTGTTCCTCTCGAAGGCGCTGGGGCTGCACTGGCCGGTTGGGCCCGCAAACTGAGCCTCAAATGAAAGGGGCGGCCGCGAGGGCCGCCCCTTTTCTTCAGTACGGAGGGCAGTAGTCGGGCGCGATCCGCGTTGAGTAGTAGACGCGGCGGTGGACCCAGCGAGGGTACGGGTCGTAGACGTAAACGCGCTCGAGGCGATAGGGCCGATGGTGCCGGGAGTACCGGGAGTACGAGCGGCCGTAGTGCGGCCGGGAGTGCCGGGAGTACTGGCGGTCGCGGTAGTGATTCCCGTTGCGGTAGCGTTTTCCGTGGCGATTCCCGTTGCTCGCGTAGTAGTCGATGCTCCCGTGCGGCAGCGGAAACTGGCCCCGGAACTCGATGGAGGGCCCGGCGTGCTGCGCCTGTGCGTCCGAGGTCGCCGGCCCGAAGAAGAGAAAGCCGGACCCGAGTGCGACGGCCGAGAGAAACGATTTCGTTTTGATAACCATGACTGCCTCCGCGCAAGAGAAGCGCAACGAGCGTGCCGGAGGCGCCGCGGAAGTCGCGCGGCGGCAACCTCTTCGAGATCAATCGGTTGGGGCGCAACGGGTCGAGGAGTCTCTTTTGGGGAGTGTCGTCGCAGCGCGACAGATTGACCGTTGCGGGAGTCAGCGCGGGGTCGGCGTCGGCGTGGCCTTGGGCGGAGGCCTCAGAAGCTGCTGGAGCATGTCGACGGGGCTCGACTGCTTGCCTTCACCGCTGTCGAGGACGTCTCCCAAGATCTTGCCGGCCGTGCCGCCGAGCTTCTCCTGGGCCTGCCGGGCGAGCACGCGGCGGCCGAGGTCGAGCACGAGGCTCTCGTCGATCGTGACCTTCGGCGCCGCGATCTGACCAGACACGCGGAAGGGCAGCGCGAGGCGGCCCTGGGTGTCGGCGATGTACTTGCCGGCGTTGCCGAGGCTCTTGACGATCGCGGGGGCGAGGACGATGCGCCCGTGGTAGGAGAGCGTGCGGTCGAGGCCGAGCCAGCCATCCGCCGAAATGGCGACGTCGCGCCCGGAAAGCGTGAGATCGGGCGTCGAGACGCGGCCATCGGCCAGGCGCAGGGAGGCCTGGAGCTTGTCGAACGACGTCGACTCGAGGCTCGCAGGCACCTGGAAGCCCGCGACCTTGCCGACCGCCGAGAGCGAGCGCGCGACCTCGGGCATGAGCTGCACGGTTCGCAGGTCGGCGTCTTCCACGGCGACGCGGCCCTCGCCGCGCGCGGTCTTCGAGATCGCGTCCCACGCGAGGCCCTTGCTCGCCACGGACATCTTCCCGTTCAGGACTCCAGAAAAGACGTTGCGGACCGAGGTCAGCGACTCGATTAGGGGCTGCGCCTGGACGCCCTTGACGTCGAGCTCCAGGCGGGATTCGGAGCCCGAATGCGCCAGATCGGCATTCAAGACCGCGCCGAGCGTCCCGCCGTAGACGCGCGCGGTGGGAACGAGCGTGAGCGCTCCCTTGTCCCAGGACCAGTCCGCAGCGAGATCCGCGAACGGAAGGTTCTTCAGCTTTCCCGACGGCGCGGTGATGCGTCCCGTGAGCGCTCCCTTTCCGCGGGAGCCGGCCGTGGCCCGAACGGAAGGCACGGCGAGGAAGGGCTGTCCGCCGACGCTGACGCCGAAGGGCGCCGCATCCACGGAGGCGCGGGTGCCGAGATCGGTGGACGGGCCTTCGATCTTCGCCTCGAGCTTGACGCGTCCCGAGAGCTTCACGCCGGCGGGGAGCGTGCCCGCGATTCCGGGCAGGCCCGTGACGTCGTCGATCGCGACGTCTCCCGGCGTGGCGATGCGGAGGTCGACACGCGGCGCCTTGCGCATGCCGTCCAGGCGGCCCTCGACCGTGAGCGGCAGCTTCGCGACGGAGAAGAGCGACTTCGCGATCGCCAGAGTTCCCTTCTGCCAGTCGAGGCCCATCGCGAAGGTCCCGTCCATCGGAGGGATCGGGGAAGTCGCCGCGGCGGGCACGAGCGCGAGGTTACCGGCCAGGCCCAGGGCGCCGAGCAACGCGCCTTCGGCCTTGCCCTCGATCGAGAAGGTGCCGGGATCGTTGGCCTGGAACGCGGCGACGTAGGGAGCGAGTCGCGCCAGGGCGAGGCTCTTCGCGGCGAAGGTCGCGTTCAGGGGTGACTCGCCCAGAGGCCTCTCGGCAGGCGGAGGCCCGAGCGTGCCCGCGAGCGTGAGGTTGCGCCCGGAGTCGGCGAGAAACCGCGCCGCCAGCTCGAACCGCGCGGGGCTCGACGGGCCGACGTCGTGGATGCGGCCGGTCAGGTCATCGAGCGCGACGGTGACCGTCTTGCCGGGCGAGACCTTGCGGTCGACGAAGAGGACGCGCCCGCGGTCGATTTCGATACGCGAGACGAGCAGGGCAGCCGCCGCGGTCCGGGAGGCCGGCCCGCTGTCCCGCGCGCTCGCGGCCAGGAAGTCGTCGATGTTCAGGGCGCCGTCGGGGTTGCGCTCGACCGCCACCGTCGCGCCGTCGAGGACGATCTTCCGCACCTCGACGCGACGGGAAAGCAGGGGCCAGAAGGCGACCTTGACGGAGACCTTGTCGGCCGCGACGAGAGCGGGGGTCTCGAAGCCGGGCCTGTTGTGAACCACGACCCTCTCGACTCCCGCGCCGAGGCCCGAGAAGATCTGCAGCCGCATCGTCCCGATCTCGACCTTGCGGTGCAGGCTCGACTCCGCGGCGGAGATCATGCGCGCGCGCATCGAGTCGAGCGAGACGACGTAGGGAAGGGCGAGGACGAGCAACACCAGGACCCCGATCAGGATCGCGGCGACGCGGATCAGGCTGCGGGAAGTCGGCGGCATCCACCCGAACCTACCCCAGGGAAGGGCGCCTTGAGCGGCCTCGTCCGGAAATCGGCGACCCGGCAGCGATATAGTCGCAAGCTCAATCGGACCTTGAGGAGGGCCCATGTCCACCACGGCTTCCACTCACCCTTACAACGCGAGGCACAGCCCGCGAGAGCAGTATCTGGACGTTTACCAGCAGGAGCACGAGAAGACCATGCGCGTCCTGCGCGCCTATCCGCGGGACAAGAGCGAGCTGCAGCCGCATCCGAAATGCAAGACCGCCCGGGGGCTCGCGTGGCAGTTCGTCGTCGAGCAGGGCGCGATGGAGAAGGGCCTCACGACGGGCTTCGATTTCTCCAAGCCCCCGAGCTCCCCACCGGTGCCCGAGTCTTTCGACGAGATCCTCTCCGCCTTCGAGCACGGCCACAAGATAGTCACCGGACTCATCGGGGGGCTGCGCGACGACGAGATGTACGCGACGATCCAGTTCTTCACCGGCCCGGGAAGGATCGGCGACATGACGCGCACGCAGTTTCTCTGGCTGATGCTCCACGACCAGATTCACCACCGCGGGCAGTTCTCGATCTACCTGCGCATGGCGGACGGCAAGGTGCCGGCCATCTACGGGCCCTCGGCGGACGAGCCCTGGACGTAGGGCAGAGGAACCCGGACTCGACCGCCTCGGCCCGGGCGTCTACGCCGCCCCGGGAAGGTCCAGCTTGTAGCGCAGGAACGCCCCGACTCCGCCGACCGGCTCCAGGAGCATCGGGTCCTCGATGAACGTCACGCGGGCATCCGTCCGGCGCGCCAGCGCCACCAGGTCGGCCGCGGCCTGATCCGCGGTGTCACCGCCGCGATCGAGTGTCGCGGAGACGAGGAGCTCGTCGGCCTGACCCAGCTCGAGCGCCCGACGCACTTCCTCGGGCCCGACCACCGCCAGGCCTCCGGCGCGATAGACGCCAATCAGTCGTTCGGCCCTTTCGGCGTCGGTCTTCGCGTCGCGCTCGCGCAGCAGCTCCTCGGCGGCGGCGAGGACGTCGTTGATGGGCTTGTGCTTGTCGAAGTGCAGGGCGTCGACGACCTTGTCCTGGAGGCGCTTGGGAAGCTCCTGCCGGATGAGCGGCAGGATCACGTCGTTGCCCGAGAAAACGATGTGCTCGACGCGCTCCTCGTCGACGATGCGCGCGAGGGTCTCGACGAGCTCGCGGGCGTGCTCCTTCTGGAGCTTCTCGACGTGCCGCTGGTACTGCATCGCCGACAGGCCGACGCCGCGGGCTCGCGGAAGGTTGTCGTTTTCGAGCTCCTTCTCGTCGATGCGCTGGTGGAGCGCGAGCACGAAGATCCGGGCCCACCGGGTGTCCGCGAGGACCAGCGCGTAGCGCGGGTTCTCGTCGATGACCCGGGCGAGGTGAAAGAGATCGGGCCGGTTCTTGACCGAAAGGTGGTTCTCGCCGAAGAACGCCTCGAGCTCGATCGGCTCGAAGAGGTCGCCTTCGCCCGCGCAGGCGAAGATCGCGATGCCGTTGGTCGACGGCTTCACCTCTTTCTCGAGGTACTCCTGGATCCTCTCGATGTCCCGATCGAAGCTCTTCCGCTCGGGGGACCGTAGCGGATAGGTCCGCTGCCGCGCGGCGAGCTCCTTTCGGACGAAGGGCCGGTAGTGGTCCTTGCCGCGCGAGTCGGCGCGGGCGTCCAGGTAAAGACTGATTACGGGCAGGGGGCTCTCGAATCGGGCCAGCCGATCGAGCGTCGCTTCGAGCGTGGTCGCGAGGGTCCGCGTTGTCGGCATCGGCTTCTCCTTTCCGTCGAGGCCGTGCAACCACGCGCCGAGACGGGGAGAGAGGCTAACACCTCTTTTTTCGCGCGAAGGCTCGCATCCGTTCAGTTGTCCTGGCGCTCATCGCAGGCGGTCCCGAATTCGGTCCCAGAAGAGCCGCAGGGTTCCGTAGCGGTGGCCCTCGTCCCCCTGGTCGTTGAGACCCCAGTCGTACGGCAGGTAGTCGAACGCGTAGTCGTCTCCCGAGAGAAAGACCCGGTAGCGCTCGGGGGCATGGCGCGCCAGGACCTTGCCCAGGCCTCCCGCCTTCTGGAAGTCCTCGAGGTTCCAGCGAAAGACCTGCGACAGCTCGACCTTTTTCCGATCCAGCAGGAACCGGTTCTGGTCCTCCCGGCCGAGCCAGACGTCCATCCGCTCGTCGAGTTGCGCCTCGATCCGTCCCGGCTCGAGCGCCTCGGCCGCGAGGGGCGGGCAGGAGCGCGAGGCGCAGGAGAGAACCGCGTGCACCCGATATCCCGCGAGGCCGCGCAGCGTCACGTGCTCGATGTCGTCGAGCGAAACCTTCCTGCCTCCGACCGAGTGGCGCGCGTCCGTGAACGAGTCCTTCAGGCCCCGGATGCTCGCGGTCGGGTAGCTCTGGAGAATCCAGTCGATCGTGAGCGCGTTGTAGGCGTTGACGAGCGAGGCGATCTTGTCGGCGTCCTTCGCGGCGGGCTCGGGGCTCGCGGAAAACCGGGTGAGGTATTTCCGGAGCGCCTCCCGGTCGGTGGGGGAGCTCTTCCATGCCGCGTAGTCCACCTCGCCCCCCGCGTTGACGTACTTCCGGAGGAGCCACGTCCAGTCGCTGTGATCGATGCCTGCCCGGACTTCCACCGGCTCCTTCTTCGCGCCGTCGTCCGAGCCGCCCTTGCCGCAACCCGAAAGCGCGAGGACAGTCACGAGGACAGCCGCCGTGTCCCGCATCCTGTTCGTCATGCCCGGTCTCCCGTTGTCTTGCCCTTCAGCTCTTTCTTCGCCACCCGCGTCAAGAGGACGGCCACGGCGGCCGTTGCGAGGAGACCGGCTCCGAGGAGCGCCCATTCCCAGGGGCTCCTCTCGCCCCTCTCGCCCACGCTCTTTCCCGCCGCGCCAAGGTAGACGTAAAGCAGACTCCCGGGCAGCATCCCGACCCAGCTCGCGGCGAGGTAGGGGAGAAAGCGGACGGAGGTCAGCCCGTAGAGGTAGTTCGAGAGGCTGAACGGGATGAGCGGCGAGAGGCGGAGGAGACCGACGACCTTCCAGCCGTTCCTGCCGATCGCCTTGTCGACCGCGGCGAACTTCTCGTTTTTCCGGGCGAGCTTCTCGACTCGCTCCCGCGCGGCGTACCGCGCGATCAGGAAGGCGAGAGCCGCCGTGGTGGTCGAGGCGAGCGACACGATCACGAGCCCCCAGCCGAGGCCGAAGATGAACCCCGCGCCGAGGGTCAGGATCGCTCCCGGCACGAAGAGCAGCGCCGCAGCGATGTACGCCAGACCGTAGAGCACGCCGCCGAGCGGCCCGAGCGCCGAGATCCAGTCCTGGAAGTCCGTGAGCCAGTCCTCGACCGGCAGGAGTCTCCACGCCAGGAAGAGGCCGACAGCGACGGCGCCCAATGCGATCCACTTCGCAGCGCCGGCAAGCTTCTTCTTCGTCATCTACCGCCTCCAGCGATAAAGCCGCGTCAGGACGTCTTTTGCGAACGGCGTCAGACGCTTTCTCTGCTGCTGGTCCGCGACCTTGCGTGCGATCTCGGCGAAGGTCGGATAGGGATGGATGACTCTCGAGATTCCGGTCAGGCCCATGCCGTTCTTCATCGCCGACACGAACTCGACGAGGAGGTCGCCGGCGTGCTCGCAGACGAGCGTGACCCCGAGAATGCGGTCCTTTCCCCGCGCGGTCAGGACCTTGGCGAACCCGACCTCCTCGCTTTCCAGGACGGCGCGGTCCACCTCCTCGACCGGCTGCGTGAAGAGGTCGTAGGCGACGCCCTTCCTCCGCGCCTCGTCTTCATTCAGGCCGACGCGGGCGACCTCGGGCGACGTGTACGTGCACCACGGGATGACCTCGGTTTCGACGCTCGCCTTCCGCCAGGGGAAGAGGATGTTGCGGACGACCGTACGCGCGTGATGGTCGGCGATGTGCGTGAACTGGTACGAGCCCACGACGTCGCCGGCGGCGTAGATGTGCGCCTGGGACGTCTGGAGATGCGCATTGGTCGTGACGCCCTTCCTCGTGTACGCGACGCCCGCCGCCTCCAGGTTCAACCCCTCGACGTTCGGAACGCGCCCCGCGGCGACGAGGACCGCGTCGCAGGCGATCGATCGGTCGGAGTCTGCCTCCTCGTCGAGCGAGAGGCGGATCGTGCTTCCGTCGGCCCGCACCCGCTTGACCTCGGTGCCGGTCAGAACGGTGACCCCCTCGGCCTCGAGCCGGCGGCGCAAGAGGCCAGCGGCGTCGGCGTCCTCCTTCTCGAGAAGCTGCGGCGGCCGCTGCACGATCGTGACCGCGACGCCCAGGCGGGCGAAGACCTGGCCGAGCTCGCAACCGATCGGGCCGCCTCCCAGGATCACCATTCGCTCCGGCTTCCTGTCGAGCTCGTCGAAGATCGTCTCGTTGGTATAGGGGCGCACCTCCTTCAACCCTTCGACCGGCGGCAAGGCGGCGCGGCTTCCCGTCGCGATCACGAAGTTCGTCGCGTGGAGCGACACGTCCCCGACGCGGACCTCGTGGGGGGAGACGAACCTCGCCTCGCCGCGCAGAACGTCGACCCCGAGGCCCTCGAACCTCGCCTGCGAGTCGTTGACCGCAAGCTTGTCGCGCTGCGCCCGCATGCGCCGGAAAACCGCGTCGAGCTCGAAGGCAGGCTTCTGCGGCTTCAGACCCCAGTCTTCGGCGTGTCGAATCTGGTGGATCAGCCGCGCCGAGGAAATCAAGGCTTTCGAGGGCACGCAGCCGGTGTTCAGGCAGTCGCCGCCCATTCGCCCGCGCTCGATGAGCGCCACGCGGCCGCCCAGCCCGGCGGTCCCCGCGGCCGTCACGAGCCCGGCCGTGCCCGCCCCGATCACGACGACGTTGTATTTCTCGTTCAGCATCATCCGCCGTGACTCAGTCAGGCGACTAGCGTCGACCGGCTCGCCTCCGAGTGCGGGCGGACCGCGGGGTCCCCGTCCGAGCGCACCCAGTCGTCTCCTCTACGGAGGAAGGGCAGCGCAAGGATCCTGACAAGCGTGACCTTCCGGGGGTCGTCGTAGGCCGGCAGGCCGATCGTGATCGCGCCCTGCGGCACGTCCAGCCGGATGGTGCGGTGGAGATAGTCCCAGGCCGAGAGCAGGCTCGACCAGTTCGTGTCGGTCTCGTTCTGGAAGTCCGAGTGGTGGATGCCGTGCATCCGCGGGGTCACGATGACCCGCACGAGAACGCGCTCGACGGCGAGCGGGAGCCGCGTGTTGGAGTGGTGAAAGAGGATCGAGACGAAGAGAAGTAGCTGGTAGACGGCGACCGATCGCGGGTCTACGCCCAGGACCGCGACTTGAAGCGCCCGGTAGAAGACCGAGAAGCCGAGCTCGCCGAAGTGAAAGCGCACTGCCGTCGAGGCATCCATGTCCCGATCCACGTGGTGGACGCTGTGGAAGCGCCAGAAGAAGCCGACGCGGTGGTTGGCCCGGTGCCAGTACCAGAGCGTGTAGTCGAGGAGGACCACGGCCGCGGCGACGCGCATCCAGCCGGTCAGCGAAAGCCAATTGAGCAGGCCGAAGTTCCGCTCCATCGCCCAGCGCGAGACCGGCTGCAGGATGGGGATCGCCAGCAGCTCCGACGTCGCGAGGCCGATGCCGGCCGTCGCGAGGTTCCGGCCGATGCGGCGGAGCCGGGACTCGCGGGATCGGCGCAGCGGCCGCCAGGTTTCGATCATGAGGAAGAAGAGGAAAGCTCCGGTGACGGCGGCCGGAGTGATCCAGGGGGACAAGGGCCATCGCATACCCAAAGATATCTCCCGGGACGATACAGTACGACGCGATGACGACGAGCCGGGTGGCGGTGGTGACCGGAGGGACCCGGGGCATCGGGGCCGCGATCGCGCGGCGCCTGGCCGGCGACGGGTTCGCGGTCTCCATCTCGGGCTCGACGGAAGACTCGGTGCGCGCCGCTCTGGAGCGCTTCGCGAAAGAGGGTCTGGCGATCCGGGGCGTCGCGGCCGACGCGCGCAAGGAAGAAGACCAGAAGCGGCTGGTGGAATCGGTCGCGCGCGATCGAGGCCGGCTGGATGTCCTCGTCAACAACGCGGGGCTCGGTCACTTCGCGCCGGTCGACAAGCTTTCGCCCGACCAGTTTCGAGAGGTTGTCGAGACGAACCTCCTCGGCGTCTATTACGCGGTCCACTACGCGGCGCCGCTGATGAAGAAGAACGGCGGCGGCTTCATCGTCAACATCGCCTCGCTCGCCGCGGTCAACCCGTTCGCCGGCGGCTCGGCTTACAACGCCTCGAAGTTCGGTCTCCTCGGCTTCTCGGAGGCCGCGATGCTGGATCTGCGGCACGACGGGATTCGGATGGCGACCGTCCTGCCGGGCTCCGTCGAGACCGACTTCGGACATCCGTCGGAGAGCCGCGAGGCCTCCTGGATGCTCCAGCCCGAGGACGTCGCCGAGGCTGTCGCCGACCTGGTCCGCTTCCCCGACCGCGCGATTCCTTCCCGCATCGACTTGCGGCCGGCGAGGCCGCCCAAGAAATAGCGTTCGCGCGTCTTCCGTTCCGGCTTCGGCCCGGCCATAGAATCCTGACGTGCCGGACCTGCCGACGCTTCTCGCGCTCGCGGCCTTCGTCCTGATCCTCGCGGGGCTGTCCGAGGGCTTCGTGTCCCGGGCGCCGCTCTCGTTTCCGATGATCTTTCTCGCCCTGGGATACTTCCTCGGCAGCCGGGGGTTCATCTCGACGGCGCCGCACTCCCCGACGCTCGAAGCGGTGGGCGTCGTGACGCTGTCGCTCGTGCTCTTTCTCGACGCGGTGCGAATGAAGTTCGACCGCTCCCCGAGCGAGTGGCTCGTGCCGTCGCTCGTGCTCGGGCCGGGCACGCTCCTGACTCTCCTCATCGTCGCGGCGGCGGCGCACTTTCTGCTCGGACTCGGGATCGCGGCGTCGATCCTCCTCGGGGCTGTCCTGTCTTCCACCGATCCCGTCGTCGTCCGGGACGTGGTTCGCGACAAGAGAATCCCCGGCGCGATCCGTCAGGCGCTCACGACCGAGGCCGCGACCAACGACGTGGTCGTGCTGCCGATCGTTCTGGTCGCGATCGCCGTCGCCAAGGCTCAGGCTTCGTCGTTTGGCGACTGGATGATTCTGCTCGGCAAGCTGCTGATCCTGGGGCCGGCGATCGGATTTGCGGTGGGAGCGCTCGGCGCCTGGCTGATGTCGCGCATGGACCGGCGGTTTGGAATCCGGCGGGAGTACCAGTCGCTCTACGGGATGGGCCTCGTGTTCGCTTCCTATACGGGCGCCGTGGCGGTCGGCGGAGACGGATTTCTGGCCTCCTTCGCGGCGGGCGCCGCCATCGCGGCCCTCGACCTCGAACTGTGCGACTGCTTCCTCGAGTACGGCGACGCGACTTCCGAGATGATCATGCTCTTCGCATTCATCCTCTTCGGCGCGGTGCTCTCGCCGCTCGTCGGCACCGTCCCCCTCGCGGCCACACTCGTGCTCGCGGCCGTCACGTTGTTCGTGGCGCGCCCACTGGCCGTCACGATCGTGCTCCGAAGGGCCTCGGTCTCCCGCAGCGCGCGGGCTTTCATCGCGTGGTTCGGACCGCGCGGGCTCGCTTCGCTGCTCCTGGCGCTTCTCGCGGTCCAGGCCGGGTTCCCGGGCGCCGAGATGGTTCTCGCCATCGCGGGCGTCGTCGTGACGGTGTCGGTCGTCCTGCACGGAATCTCGGCGACCCCCCTGACCGCGTGGTACGCGCGCCGCGTCGCCTCGGAGACGCTGGCGGAGGAGCGCGTGAGCACGGCGCGCGACCTGCTGCGGGCGGACGTGGAGAAGAAAGGCGACGTGCCCTTGATCGAGGCCCCTGAGCTCGTCGAACGAATGCGCGGGCCGAACCCGCCTCTCGTTCTCGACGTGCGCTCACGCTCGAGCTACGAAAAGGACCCGGCGGGGATTCCGGGTGAGGTACGAGTCTCGCCGGACGAGATCGAGAGCTGGGCTGCAAAGCGCAAGCGGGACCTGTCGATCGTGGCGTACTGCACTTGACCCGGCGAAGGCACCAGCGCCCGTGCGGCGCGGCAGCTCCGCAAGATGGGCTTCGACGCGGCGGCACTCCGCGGTGGACTCGAAGCGTGGCGCATAGCGGCCGGAGGCGCCCCGGCTCCGATCCGGCCGCCGCGGACGGAGCGCCCGTCGCTCGAGGTCTAGCTCCTCATTCCTTCAGAGGAGGGAGGACCATGAAGTGGGCCTCCTTCCGCTCGACGACGATCCCGCTCGAGTCGCTGACCGGGACGAACAGGCTGCCGGCCCGCCGCCACACGAGGATCACTCGGATTGCCGCGGCGGCACGACCCCCCGCGACTCCTTATGAGTGGCTCGCATCTTGCTCCCGATAGGGATGCGGACCGGGTCATGACCCGCGTCGACGGGATAGCGGGAATTTTTCCGTTCCGCTGCAAGGGGTACATATGCGAATCCAGAAAACCCTGTTCGCGGCGGCGCTCGTGGCGACCCTGTCGGGGCTCGCGGCGCCGGTGCGGGCGGACGTTTCGGTCAGCGTGTCGTTCTTCCACCAGCAGCTTGCGCCGCACGGGCGTTGGGTTTCCGCCGCTTCCTACGGCGATGTGTGGATCCCCGGCAGCGTGGCGGCCGGCTGGGCGCCGTACCTGGACGGCGAGTGGATCTACACCGACTACGGGTGGACGTGGGTGTCGGACGACCCGTGGGGGGACATCGCGTATCACTACGGCACGTGGGCCTGGGTTGCGCCTTACGGCTGGGCCTGGGTCCCCGGGACGGTGTGGGCGCCCTCGTGGGTGACATGGGCGTACACCGATGACTACATCGGATGGGCGCCCGTGCCGCCGTCCTTCGTGCTCTCCGTCGGAGGCTATTCAGGCCGTCCGATCGTGGTCTCCGAGACGCGTTACGTCTTCGTGCCCGCGCGGCAGTTCGTCGGCGTGAGGGTCTCGGGGGTCCGCGTCGCGCCGAGGCAGAACGCGGCGATCTTCCGGCGCGCCGCCAAGGCAACGAGCTTCCAGATCTCCAACGGAATCGTGCGCACGGCCGGCCTGCCGTCGGAGCGGGTCGCGAAAGCCGCGGGGCGCACCATCGAGCGGGTCTCGATCACGCGCGCGAGAACACAGCCAACCGCGTTCGCGCAGGGCGGTTTCGGCAACGCGAAGAGCATCCCCGTCGTCGCTCCCAAACGCGACCGCGCGAACGTGGCTCCGGCTCCGAGGTCCGAGGCTGCCCGCGCTCCGCGCGAGGCGCCCAAGCCCAACGCCACCAACCGGCAACCGGCGAAGCCCCAGGCTGCCATCCAGACACGGGGGGAGGCCCGGCCGGCCCCGAAGCCGCAGAGCGAGAAGGCGGAGCGGGAGGTCCGACCCCCCGCGCCGGTGCAGCCGCACGCCTCGGCCCCGAAGGCGCGCGCCTCGGCCCCAAAGGCGAAGCCACAATCGGCCCGGCCGGACACGCGCAAGCACGACAAGAAGCCCGAGACTCGCAAGCCCGACACGAAGAAGTAAGCGCCTCCAATCGGCCTCAACCCCCGCCCCCGGCGATCCCTCGTCGCTGCGCTTGAGTAGAATCCCGATTGGAGGTCCCCATGTGGAACGCCGCTCTTCTCGCCTCCCTGCTTCTCATCCAGACGGCAGCCGCCGCCCCGGCCAGCGACCCCTCGATCCCGCCCTCCGAAGCGGTGGCAAAAGCCGTGCTCGAGAGGTCGCCGCGACACGGCGAATTCATCGAGGTGAAGATGCCCTCGGGCGGGCCGTCGATCAAGACGTGGATCTCGTATCCCGAGCGCAAGGACAAGGCCGGGATCGTGATCGTGATCCAGGAGGTCTTCGGGCTGACGGATTGGATTCGGGGCGTGGCGGATCAGCTCGCGAAAGAAGGGTTCATCGCGGTGGCGCCGGACATGATCTCGGGCCTGGGGCCGGGCGCGGGCGGTACGGAGTCCGTGGCGAGCAGGGACGACGCGGTCAAGCTCGTGCGGGGCATTTCCCCGGAAGAGGCGACGAAACGGCTCAACGCCGTCCGCGACTGGGCGATGAAGCTCCCGGCGTCGAACGGGAAGACGGCGACCGTCGGCTTCTGCTGGGGCGGCGCGCGGAGCTTCGCCTACGCGGCGGCGGAGCCGGCGTTGAACGGCGCGGTCGTCTATTACGGCAGCTCGCCCGATACGGCGGAGCTCGCCAAAATCCAGGCGCCGATCCTCGGCCTCTACGGCGCGGACGACGCGCGGGTCAACGCGACGATCCCGCCGGCCGAAGCGGAGATGAAGCGGCTCGGCAAATCCTACGAGCCCAACATCTACGAGGGCGCGGGGCACGGCTTCCTGCGCGACCAGGAGGGGCGCGACGGCGCGAACCTGAAAGCGACGAAGCAGGCGTGGCCGCGGACGCTGGCGTTCCTGAAGGAGAGGCTGGGATAGGCCTCGCACACCGTCCGCCCAGTTCGGGCCGTCCGCGCCTGGATGTACCGCGCGCGGTAGGGAAGTTTCCTACTTCTTCTTCGCCATCTTGAGGGCGGTGCGGATCGCGGCGTCGACGCCGGACTCGGCTCGAATCGCTTTGATCCTGACGCGTGCGTCCTTGGACAGGCTCCGCACCGCGGCCATGTAGCGGCCCTGCGCCTGGCGCGCGACGCGCTGGGCGCGCGAGATGGCCTTCTTCGCCTTGGGCCTGGCCCGGAGGTAGGCCTTGCGGCCGTCGGCGGCCAGCCGGCGCGCGATGGGGGCGGCGGCCTCCTCGAGGGCGTCGAGCCGCGCACGGAGATCCTTGATCAGCTGCTCGCGGCGCTTGAGCGCCTTGACGACGTCGGTGGCGGCGATCTTGCCGTCCTGGATCAATAAATTGAGCGCGACGGCGGCGTGCTCGGCGGACAGTTTGAGTGCCTTCTTAGTCTTGCGTCTCATGGAAGCCTCCTAGGTGGCGGAATTGTCGGCGCCCCGGTAGTCGGTGAGGAGCCAGACGACGAAAATAACCGCTCCCATCGTGAGGTAGAAGCGGCGTGCGGGTGATCCGGGCGAAAAGCCGGCCCAGAACGGCAACAGGATCAGGGCGATGGCGACGGCGAGCTCAACGAGGCCGTGGACGACGAGCGGGATGATCCGCGAGATGCCGCCGGGAAAGCGCGTGAGGAGCGTCATGACCAGGTGGACGACCGCGAGCGTGTAGCTCAACAGGGCCGCCTTCCCTCCGAGCCCGATGACCAGCGGCGCCAGCAGAAAGATGGCCACAGTCACATAGTCGAGATACCCGTGAATACGGGGGCTTAGAATCCTCATAGTGTCTCCGGGGAGCATCGTATATCGAGCGGCCCACTGAGGACTATTGAAAGAGTCATTGACACCTAAGATTCCTCTTGGGGTAGTCTCAGGGCACTGCATCCTCTTCTGGTGGAGCGGGTACGGCGCTTCGGTGGACAACATCACGGGCGACGGGTGGGTCGCGCGTGCAATTCAACCGTAGGACGCGGCTCCGGAGGGACGGGCTCCTAAGATTCATAAGGCCCCATCGCGGATCAGCTCCTGCCGATGGCCTTCGTCATCTCCTCGAGGCGCAGACGGTCGAGGCTCTCCAACGGAAGGGCGACGAAGAGCTGGACGCGCCGGTAGATCTCTCCGGCGACGCGCTTGAAGACGCGCTGTTTCTCTTCGTCGGGGCCTTCGGCGCGGTCCGGATCCTCCGACCCCCAGTGCGCGATGATGGGCTGGCCCGGCCAAACGGGGCAGGACTCGCGAGCGTTATCGCACACGGTGATCACGAAGTCGAAGCTCCGGTCCCGCAGCTCGTCCCATGACTTGCTGCGCGCGCCCGAAGCGTCGATGTGGTACCCGTCGCGTAGGATCGCCAACGCGAGCGGATGCACGCGACCTTTCGGGGCGGCACCGGCGCTGAACGCGTCGAACCGGTTCGGGTCGAGACGCTTGAGGAAGTGCTCCGCCAGAATACTGCGAGCGGAGTTGCAGGTGCAGAGAAAAAGAGCCTTGAACTTCTTTGCCGGAGTGAGCGCGGTCACGTGTTCTCCTTGTTCAGCCATCGTAAGAGCGACGCCGCGGCCGCGGCGCCGAGGAGTTGCGCGGCCAGAAAACCCGGGACGTCGGCGGGACGGATCCCGACGAAGGAGTTGGTTACGGCGCGAGCCAGCGTGACCGCGGGGTTCGCAAACGACGTCGAGGAGGTGAACCAGTACGCCGCCGCGATGTACGAGCCGACCGCGAAGGCGGAGGCCGACTGCCCGTGGTGGGCGCTCCTCACGACCACCACCAGGAGCCCCAGGGTCGCGATCGTTTCGGCGAAAGCCAGCGCTGGTCCCGAGCGCGCGCGTTGGGAGATCGAGAAGAGCGGCTCAGCGAACATCGCGTGAGCCGCGCCCACGCCCGCGAAGGCACCGACGACCTGGGCGGCCGCGTAGACGGGCACCTCGCGCCAGGGACGGCCGCCTGCGACCGCATCGACCACCGTTACGAGCGGGTTGAAGTGCCCGCCCGAGAGGGATCCGAGTGCGAGGATCAGGGCCGCGAGGCCCGCGCCCGTCGCCAGACTATTGGCGAGAAGCGCGAGCCCCGCGTTCCCGGGAAACAGCCGCTCGCCCATGATTCCGGATCCTGCGATCGTCGCGAGGAGCAGGGCCGTGCCGAGAGCCTCCGCGGCGGCACGCCGTCCGAGACCGGGCGAAACGGGCTCCGTCCTCAATGCGCGCAGCAGGTCTGCGCCTCGCGCGACGTCGCCTCGTTGTCTTCGATCACGTTGTAGACCTCCCACCGATTCCCGTCGGGGTCGGAGACCCAGAACTTGTCCTGCAGCGCGTAGCAGCAGTCCTCGCGCTTCTCGGCCTCGGCGGGCAGGCCGCGGTCGAGGAGCGTCTTGCGCCACTGGCGAACCTGGTCGGAGGAATCGACTCGGATCCCGAGGTGGGAGAGGGCGCCGTCGCCGTCCGACGTCCGGCGTCCGGGCTGGAGTGCGAGATGGATCTCCGGTGCCGCGCTGACGAACTTGGCGTAGTCCGCCTTCAGCTTGGTCGGCTCGCCGAAGAAGCGGCGGTAGAAGTCGGCCGAACGGGAAAGGTCCGAGACGTTCAGAGAGATGTGCACGGCGCTGGGCATGATGGCCTCCATGTTATAGATCGAGATATATCGATCTATGGGAACAAAAAAACCCGATTCACACGGCTTTCGCGACGGACTCCGCGACACTGGCAAGCGCGGCCTCGTTGCGCCGGTAGAACATCCAGCGGCCGCGTTTGTCCGCCTCGACGAGCCCGGCCCGGCGGAGCAGGCCCATGTGGTGCGAGACCGCGGACTGCGAGAGACCGATCGCCCCCTCGATGTCGCAGGCGCAGAGGCCCCGCTCCTCGCGCGCGACCAGGTCGCAGCACGACCTCCCGCGCGCGCGCAGCAGATCCAGGATCTTCAGCCGCGTGGGGTCCGCGAGGGCCTTGAAAACGAGCACGAGGTCACCCGGCGGTTTCATAGATCGATAAGTATAGATATATAGGCGGCCGTGTCAAGGGGCGGTTGGGGTCAAACCTTGAATCTGAAACCTCTCTGGAAAGAGTGTAGATTCAAGGTCTGACCCAATGACCCCATGAATCGCTACCGGGCGCTGGCCCTGATCGCGATGGCCGAGCTCCTCGGCATGTCGCTGTGGTTTTCCGCTTCGGCGGTGGCGCCGGCGTTGAACGCCGAATGGGGGCTGACGGACGCGGCGACCTCCTGGCTCACCCTTGCCGTGCAGCTCGGCTTCGTCGCCGGGACGCTCGTGAGCGCCGTATTCAACCTTCCGGACGTGATGTCGAGCCGGCGCCTCTTCGCGGCCGCGGCGTTCCTCGGTGCGGGAGTCAACGCGGCTCTCGCCACAATGGCGCAGGGGGCGGCCTCGGGCATCGTGCTGCGCTTCCTGACGGGCTTCTTCCTCGCCGGCGTCTATCCCCCCGGAATGAAGATCATGGCGAGCTGGTTCCGGCGGGGTCGGGGCATGGCGCTCGGCGTGCTCGTCGGCGGCGTCACTCTCGGCAAGGCCTTTCCCTATCTCGTCAACGCGGTCGGGAGCGCGTACTGGCGCGTCAACGTGCTCGCAGCCTCGGGCCTCGCCGTCGCCGGAGGCCTTCTCGTGCTTCTCTTCGTCGGCGACGGACCGTACGCGGCGCCGGCCGCCCGCTTCGATCCGCGACAGATCGCGAAGGTCTTCCGCAACCGCGGCGTGCGCCTCGCGGACTTCGGCTACTTCGGGCACATGTGGGAGCTCTACGCGATGTGGGTCTGGGTGCCCGTCTTCCTCCGCGCGAGCTTCGCCGCGAACGGACAGGCGCCGGAGCTCGCAGAAGCGGCGTCGTTCCTGGTCCTTGGGTGCGGCGCGGCGGGTTGCGTCGTCGCCGGCCTTCTCGCCGACCGTGTCGGCCGCACGGCGGTGACGTCCTGGGCCATGGCCGTGAGCGGCGCCTGCTGTCTCACGATCGGGTTTCTCTTCGACGCAAGCCCCGGGGTGCTGCTCGCGGTCGCGGCGATCTGGGGCGCCACGGTGGTCGCCGACTCGGCCCAGTTCTCCGCTTGCGTCACGGAGCTGTCGGACCCCTCGTACATCGGCACGGCGCTCACGATCCAGACGTGCGTCGGGTTCCTCCTGACGATGATCTCGATCGAGCTCGTCCCGATGCTCGTCGCCGCCGTCGGCTGGAAGTGGGCCTTTGCGGCTCTTGCGCCGGGCCCCGCGCTCGGCATCCTCGCCATGCAGCGCCTGCGGCGTCTTCCGGAAGCGGCGAAGATCGCGCACGGGCGGCGCTGAGAGCGGCTACGGGGCGGAAATCTCCGCGAGCAGCGCCTCGCGAAAAAGATCCGGCGGAATTGGTCCCTGCTGCATGAAGAGCAAATGGAACTTGCGCTCGCCGGCCTTGCCGGGGACCCGCGCCAGCGCGGCCTCGCGCAGCGCGAGGATCCGTTCCTTGCCCAGCCGGTAAGTGATCGCCTGCGTCGGCCACTTCGAGTAGCGGTAGATCGCGGACTCGGCCGACGCGCACGACGCTTTCTTCTCCGGCGAGAGCGACGGCGCCCGGCAGGAGCCCGGCAGGAAGTCGACCGTCTCGGAGAAGAGGTCGACGGCGTCGTCGTACGACATGCGGCCGGTGTGGATGCCGATGTCGACCCGCACGCGCAGGTTGCGGTACAGCGCGCCCTGGTGCACGTAGAGAAGCTCCTCGGCCGTGTAGACGCCCGCGGGATCTTTCGGCTGCGGCTCGGCCATGAGGACTTCCGCGTAGTGCGCCCAGCCCTCGACCGCCATCGAGTCCGCCCACATGGACGCGGAGCCCTCGACCTCGCCCGGCAGGAGCCAGCGCGCCGGGGAGATGTCCTTCCGGTGGAGCGTCATCACCTTGAAGTGGAAGTCGTGGCCGGGAAAGAGCTCGTGGACCGCCAGATCGGCGACCGAGGCGCGGTTGGAGCGCTTCAACTGCTGAAGGTCGCCGTGCGTGGGGTTCATGTAGAAGTGCCCCGCGCCGGAAGGCTTCAGAGGAGGCGCAGGGAAGTACGAGCCGCCGTTCAGGCTCTTCTCGAGGACCGGCGGCGTCGCCACGATCTCCACCCGGTAGTCTTCCGGGATCGCGAACATCTCGTTGCGGCGCGCGAAGGCCGTCAGTCGCGCCGCGACCTCCTGGAACCAGCCGGTCCGCTCCTCATCGCTCTGCGGATAGTCCTTCGCGACCTCGTCGAAGACGCGGCGGGTCGAGGCGGCGCGCTCGGATTCGGTCGACCAGGGGAGCGCGAGGCCGTCGAGCTGCGCCACGCGGCGGGCCGCCGCCGAGAGGCTGGCGCGCTCCTGCGCGACGATCCGGGCGGCGCGTTCGTACATGGCGCCGACCGGCTCTTCGACGCGCAGGACGTTCTTCACCCGCCACGTGTACTCCTCGGCGCCCGCCGCGAAGCGGTCGGCACGGAACTCCGGCTTGAGCGTCACTTTGTCCCCGCTCTCCGACTCGACGAAGGCAGCTGCCAGGAAGGCGCGGAACTCGCGGAAGGCGCGTCCGGCCGGGGCGCCCTCGGTGCGCAGCGCGGCGACGAGCGCCACGGAGAAGTCCGCCCCCCTCGTGCGCTCGCCGGCGATCGCGGGCAGCTCGTCGCGGAAGTACTGCTCGCTCGTCGTTGCGGCGTAGAGCCCTTCGCGAGCGATCATCCGGGGGTCGGGCGGGTCGCCCGCGGCGATTCCCTTCCGGAGGTTCTCCTGGGCCGTCTTCAGGTACGCCGGAATCGCGCGGACACGCTCGACGACCCGGTCCCAGTCTTCCCGCTCGCCGAGCCGGCCTCCGCCGAGGTCCCTCATGCCGAGCATGTGCCAGTCCACTCCCCGGAACGGCTCGCTCACGTACGTGTCGAGGAGGCGCCGCCAGACCTTGCGGTCGCGCTGCTCGCGGAGCAGAAAGTCGATCTGCGCCAGCATCACTTCGCGGTCGATGCGCTTCGCGGACGGGAGTGACGCCGGAGGGAAGGCGCTCAGCCGGGCGCGCAGGGCCTCCAGCCGTCGGACTTCCTCTGCGAGGGCACGCTCCGACCAATCCCGCAGCCTCCCGTCGATCCGCGCGAGCGCCGGATCGACCGCCGAGCCGCCGAGATAGGTCGCGACGACGGGGTTGCGCGACAGGAACTCGACGACGTGCTCCCGCGAGAGCGCGTCGAACGTCTCCGACGGCAACGCGGCTGCCGGAGATGCGAGCAGGGTGAGGAGGAGCGCGAGCATTCTCGTCGAGATTAGCAAACTCGAACTACGGGGTCAGAAACGTCCTCACCAGGAACACCGCCATCTGGCCGCGGTTGACCGCGCTGTCCGGGCAGTACAGGAGCGGGCTCGCACTGCAGCCGCCGGTGATGCCGCGCACGTACAGATCCGTGATGAAGTTCTCGGCGAAGGCGAAGGGCGGCACGTCCGCGAACGGACTCGAGCCGAACGGGGGGGTGTAGTAGCGGTCGATCAGAGTCTTGAGAAGAAATACGGCCATTTGCGCGCGCGTGATGTTGGCGTTCGGACAGTAGTTTCCGAATCCGCAGCCGGTCGTGATGCCCTGGGCGTAGAGCTCGTTGATCCAGTCAGCGGCGAAGGATCCGGCCGGCACGTCGGCGAAATAGGGCCCCTGGACGGGCGGCACGTAGCTCGCGCCCAGCTTGGCCTTGAGCAGGAAGACGGCCATCTGGGCGCGCGTCACGTCGAGCGCGGGGCAATAGTTGCCGCCGCCGCAGCCCGCCGTGATCCCCGCCTGCGCGATCGCCACGATGCCCGAGTGGAACGGGTGCGAAGGCGGGACGTCGAGATAGTCCACGGGGACCTGGACGGACGCCGCGGCCGTTCCGCAGCCGGGCACCGCATAGTCGATGACGTCGATCGTAACGGTGCCGGGGAGCGGGGCGACGAACTCGATCGCATTGGTTCCCTGCCCGGAGGTGATGGCCGCTCCGGTCACCGTCCAGACATAGGTGTGTCCGGCCGTCGCGGGCACCGACGCCGTGGCGGAGATTCCGGGAGCCGCCGACGCCACTGTCGAGATGACCGGCTGCGCGGGGGGATCGTCCACCGTGAAGGACACGGTATTCGAGGTGACGGTCGTGCAGGAATCCGTGACCACGACATCGTAGCTGCCTTCGTCCGCGGCCGTCGCGGGGTCGATCGTCAGCGTGGCCGTCGTCGAGCCCGAGATGTTGCCGCCGTCGGCCAGGTCCACGCCATCCTTGCGCCACTGGTAGGTGAGCGGCCCGAATCCGGAGGCGTAGGCGGTGAGGGTCGCGGCCGATCCCGCGCAGGCGCCCGCCGGGGACAGAGGCGCCACGCCGAGCCGCGAGCTCAGCAGCACCGTGATTGAGCCGTTGTTCGTCGAAGCAACCGCGACGTCCGGGTGCCCGTTGCGGTCGAAGTCGCCGATGACGGCGAACACCGCGTTCGATCCCGTGGCGAACTCCACGGGCGACGCGAAGAACCCTCCTCCGATGCCCGTGAAGACCGAGATGCTGCCGTCGTTGGAGTTGGCCGTGAGCAGGTCCTGCAGGCCGTCCTCGTTGAGATCGTAAATCGCGACGAAGACGACCGGCAGGCCCAGGCCGAGCGTTGGGCCGGGGGCAAAGGTTCCGTCGCCGTTTCCGAGGAGGACCGACAGGTTCTGCGAGGCGTTGTTGGCTACCACGAGGTCCAGGTCTCCGTCTCCGTCGACGTCGCCCGCCGCCAGGAACACGGGATTGTCCTGGACCG
>JBKJWL010000109.1:0-21345 GCA_046716885.1 Thermoanaerobaculia bacterium
GATCTTGCGCGAGAGTCGCATCATGTTTGGACGAAGATCTTACCGGGATTCAGGAGGCCGTCCGGATCGAAGGCGTCCTTGACGGCCCGCATCGCCGCGAGCGCGGCCGGAGAGTGGCGCAGCGCGAGGTAGTCCCGCTGCGTCAGGCCGACACCGTGCTCGCCGGTGATCGTTCCGCCGAGCGCGACGACGGCGCGAAAGATTTCTTCGACGGCCGGCCCGCGCTCGCGGCGCCATCGCTCCGGCTCTCCGGGAGGCGGAACGACGTTCACGTGGATGTTGCCGTCCGCCGCGTGGCCGTAGCACACCGCGGTCAGCCCGCGCCGGAGGGCGACCGCGCGCACCGCGGCGAGCAGCTCGGGCATCCGGGACCGTGGCACCGTGCAGTCCTCCTCGGCATACGGCCCGAGCTTCTTGACCGCCTCGCCGACGGCGCGACGCAGCCGCCAGAACTCGGCCGCCTCGCGGTCGGTCAGCGCGACGCGCACGTCCGAAGCGCCGGAGGCGAGCAGGACTTCGCCGAAGCGCTCGGTGTCGCGAGCGACGGCGTCTTCTTCGAAACCGTCGGCCTCGACGAAGAGGTGCGCGTCGGCGTCGGCCGGCAGCGGCAGGCCGAGCCATGCGGCCGACACCTCGGCCGCGCGCCGCTCCAGGAACTCGCATGCCGACGGCTCGGCGCCGTGGCCGTAGAGCCGCGTGACCGCGGCCAGCGCCTTCCCCTCGTCCGCGAAGGAGGCCCACAGCAGCCGGCGGTGCGCGGGCAGCGGCAGCAGACGCAGCGTCGCCTTTGTCACGACGCCGAGCGTTCCTTCGCTCCCGACGAAGAGGGACACGAGGTCGTAGCCCGCCACGTCCTTCCGGTTCTTGCCGCCGAGGTCGAGAACGGCGCCGCCCGGAATCACGACGCGCAGTCCCGAGACGTAGCGGCCCGTCGTGCCGTACTTCGCGGCGCGCGGCCCCCCCGCGTTCTCGGCGATGTTCCCGCCGATCGTGCAGGTGCCGCGGGAGGACGGATCGGGCGGGTAGAAGAGGCCGGCGCGTTCGGCCTCCTCCTGAAGCACCTGGGTGACGACTCCGGCCTGGACGACCGCGAAGAGATTCTCACGGTCGAGCTCGAGGATCCGATTCATCGCGCGCAGATCGAGCGCGACTCCCCCCGCCACCGGCAACGCCCCGCCCGAGAGCCCTGTGAGCGCGCCCTGGGGCGTGACCGGGAAGCGGAGCTCCCGGGCGGCCGACAGCAGAGCCGAGACCTCCTCCTCCGTGCGCGGCCGCACGACGAGCTCGGGAAGGGCGCGGAGATCCTCGGTCTCGTCGCGGGAGTGGGCCTCCAGAGATTCCGGGTCCGCGTGGAGGATCTCCGCCGGCAGGCGGCGGGAAAGCTCCTCGGAGAGCCGCGCCCGAGTCACGGCGAGACCGTAGCACAAGGTGGCTGCATTAGAATCCCCGGGCACTTCACAGAACGGGGTTCGCGCATGGACCTGTACTCGACGCCCGCCGAGATCCAAGAGGCCCTCATCCGGTCCGCGACGGTGCGCCACGACGGCGGCCTCGTCGTGTCGAACCCGGCGCGCTTCCGCGCAGAGATGATCGACTCGCTCGTCTGGACAGCGGTCTTCGCGCCCGAAGCCGCGCGCGACGCCGCGCGGCACGCGATTCGCGAGGCCGCTCATTCCCTCGAAATCCTCCCGGCCTCGATCCTGCCCTTCTACCGGGCTCGGGGGCGCGGCGAGATCTCCGGCTTCACCGTGCCGGCGATCAACGTGCGGATCCTGTCCTACGACACCGCGCGCGCCGCCTGCCGCGCCGCGCGGAAGCTCGACGCCGGCGCCGTGATCTTCGAGATCGCGCGCAGCGAGATGGGCTACACCGCGCAGCGCCCGGCCGAGTACGCGGCGGTCGTTCTGGCGGCGGCGATTCGCGAAGGCTGGGAGGGCCCGGTCTTTCTCCAGGGCGACCACTTCCAGACCAATTCGAAGAAGATGCAGGAGAACGCCGAGAAGGAAATCGGCGCCATCGAGGCGCTGATCGACGAGGCGATCCCGGCGGGGTTCCTGCAGATCGACATCGACACCTCGACCCTCGTCGACCTCTCGAAGCCGACGCTCGAGGCCCAGCAGGAGGTCAATGCGACGCTGTGCGCGCGCTTCACGAAATTCATCCGCTCGCGCGAGCCGAAGGAAATGCCGATCTCGGTGGGCGGCGAGATCGGCGAGGTCGGCAAGGAAAACTCCACGCCGGACGAATTCCGCGCGTACATGGACGTTTACCGGCGCGCCCTCGGGCCGGGCGACGGGATCGAGAAGGTCTCGATCCAGACGGGCTCGTCGCACGGCGGTGTCGTCGCTCCCGACGGCTCGGTCGAGCGGGTCGCCATCGACTTCGAAATCCTCCGGACGATCTCGAAGGTCGCGCGCGAAGAGTACGGCCTCGCGGGCGCGGTGCAGCACGGCGCCTCGACGCTGCCGCCCGAATACTTCGGCCACTTCCCCGACCACGACTGCGCCGAGATCCACCTCGCGACCGACTTCATGAACACGATCTACGACCACCCGGCGTTCCCGCACCCCCTGAAGCGCGAGATCGAGCGCTGGCTCGACGAGAACGCCGCCGAGGAGCGCAGGAGAGGCGAGACGGAGTGGCAGTTCCTCTACCGGACGCGCAAGAAGGCGATCGGCCCCTACAAGGAGCAGGTCTGGAACCTCCCCGAAGGGACCCGGGCCGCGATCCGGGAAACGCTCGAGCACAAGTTCACGTTTCTCTTCGAGAAGCTCCGCGTGGGCGGCAGTCGGGCGCTCGTCGCCCGGTACGTGAAGCCGGTCCCCGTCTACTCCGCCGCGGCGGCCGTGGTCGGCCCGCGCGCCGGATTCGTGCGCGACGACGAGGCGGGAGACTGATGCAGAAGGCCGCCAGCCGTAAGCCTAAAGCTGGAGGCCGGGGCCTAAAGCGCGTTCCGACTCCCGACTCCCGACTCCCGACTTCCATGACCGCCGTCGTGAAGACGAAGGCGGCGGCGGGGCCGAAGGCGACAGAGATCCGGCGGGTGCCCGTGCCCAGGCCGGGACAGGCTGAGGTCCTCATCCGCGTGCTCGCGACCGCGATCTGCGGCTCCGACAAGCACATCTACCAGTGGGACGCCTCGATGGCGGGCATGGTCGAGCCTCCTCGCATCTACGGCCACGAGTTCTGCGGCGAGATCGTCGCCTTCGGTCCGGGAGGCAAGCGTCCCCACCTCGAGGAGGGCCAGTACGTCTCGGCCGAGATGCACGTCACCTGCGGCGCCTGCCGGCCCTGCCGAACGGGCCGCCGCCACATCTGCGAGAAAACGAAGATCCTCGGCGTCCACGGCGACGGCTGCTTCGCCCAGTACGTGGTCGTGCCGGCCTTCAACGTCGTGCCGCTCGACCGCGACATGATCCCGCCGAAGGTCGGCGCCTTCCTCGACGCGCTCGGGAACGCGGTCCACACTACGCAGGTCGTCGACCTCTCGGGCAAGTCCGTTGCCGTGCTCGGTTACGGCCCGATCGGCGCCATGTGCGCCGAGATCGCCCGGATCTCCGGCGCTGCCCGCATCGCAATCACCGAGGTCAACGGCCTCGCGGCCGCCCACGCGCGCCGCTGGGCGAAGGCGCGCGGCCTCTCGCAGGTCACGGTCATCGAGCTGCCCCGCACCAAGGACCCTGTCGCGAGCCTCCGCGAAGCGACCGGCGGCGGCGCCGACGTCGTGCTCGAGCTTTCCGGCGCCGAGTCCTCGATCAACCTGGGCCTGGCAGCCGCGCGGCCCGGAGCGACGCTGTCGATCCTGGGAATCCCCCGCGCCCGGGCCGTCACGATCCGCGACTACACGAACGACCTCGTCTTCAAGGGCGTCACGATCCACGCCATCATCGGGCGGAGGATCTTCGACACCTGGATCAAGATGCTCGACCTGTTCCGCGCCGGCCTCGACGTCGAAGACCTGGTGACCAACGAATTCGACGGCCTCGAGAACTTTCACGAGGCCATGGATCTCCTCGACGACCGCAAGGCCATGAAGGTCGTTTTCTATCCGAATGGGAGGCCCTGACATGCCCACCAGCAAGCCACCGAAGCCCGACTCGTCGCAGGGGGAGCTGACTGACCGCCGCATCGCGGAGTTCGCGCTCGAGGAGGCGCGGCTCTCGAACCTCGCGTACCGATTCACGTTGACGCCGCGCGACCGGGTCTGGAAGAACTGGGACCGCACCGAGTTCGAGCCGAACCACTACAAGGTCGTAGGGCTCGCCGGCGTGTGCCTCAAGCGCGACGAGCAGGAGAAGGCGCACCGCACGGCCTCGCGCGCGCTCGAGGACGTGGACGGCATCCTCTTCGTCGTCGAGGAGCCGGCGGACTCGATCGTCGTCCGCGGCGCGACGGGCACCTCCGAGATCGTGCGCAAGCCCACACTCTGCGCGGAGATCCAGGCCGAAAGCGCCGCGGGATTCGACCGCGCCATTCTCGCTCTGGAGGCGGTCTTTCCGGGGGAGCGCGTGGCGGGGAAGATCCTGTCGGAAGACCGGTAGGGTGGACGTGAACCTCGTCGATCACCTCGCCGGCGAGATGGCGAAGCTCCGCCAGGCCGGCACCTTCAAGGAAGAGCTCATCCTCCAGTCGGCACAGGGCCCGCGGGTCACGGTCGGCGGCCGCGAAGTCGTGATGCTGACCTCGAACAACTACCTGGGCTTTGCCAACCACCCGCGAATTCGCGAGGCGCAGAAGAAGGCGGTGGATCGCTGGGGCGCGGGCCTCGGCTCCGTTCGCTTCATCTGCGGCACTCAGGAGCTGCACAAGGAGCTCGAGGCCGAGATCGCGTCCTTTTTCGGCACCGAAGACTCGATCCTCTACATGACCTGCTGGGCAGCCAACGAGGGCCTCTTCGCCGCCGTACTCGACGAGCCGGACGGCCTCTACTCCGACGAGCTCAACCACGCCTCGATCATCGACGGCGTGCGACTCTCCAAGGCGAAGCGGTTCCGCGTGCCGCACAACGACCTCGCGGCGCTCGACCGGATGCTCGCGGAGGACAAGGCGTCACGGTTCCGGCTCTTCATCACCGACGGTGTGTTCTCCATGGAGGGCGAGGAGGCCGACCTGCGCGAGGCCGCTCGCGTGTGCGAGAAGCACGGCGCCGTTCTCGCGGTGGACGACTCGCACGCCACCGGCGTCTTGGGCCCGACCGGACGCGGCACCGCCGAGGAGCAGGGCGTCCTCGACCGCATCCCCGTTACGACCGGCACGCTCGGTAAGGCCATGGGCTCCGCGGCTGGCGGATTCGTCACGGGGCCCCGGGCGCTCGTCGAGACGCTGCGGCAGAGGAGCCGCACCTATCTCTTCTCCAACTCGCTTCCTCCGGCCGTCGCGGCGGGGGCGCTGGAGGCGTTCCGGATGCTCCGGGAGGACCCGGCTCCGGCGCGAAAGCTGCGCGAGAACGCGATGTACTACCGCAAGGCGATCGCCTCGGCGGGGTTCACGATCCCGCACGGCACGCACCCGATCGTTCCCGTGATCGTCGGCGACACGGCGAAGGCGCTGGCCATGGGGAAGGCCCTGTTCGAGGAGGGGGTCTACGTCTCGGGCTTCGGCTTCCCCGTGGTGCCGCAGGGCCAGGCGCGCCTGCGCTGCCAGGTCTCGGCCGCGCACGAGCGCGCCGATCTGGATAGGGCGGTCGACGCCTTCCGGAAGGTTGGGAAGGCGTTCGGGGTCATCAGCGGCGCGTAGCGTCCGCCGTCACCGCCCCTTACGTCAGCTTCTTCCTCGCGTTGGTCAGGAGCAGGACGCAGAGCACCGCGAAAACGATCCCGGAAAGCAGGCCACCGCTCACGATGCCGTTCTTGATCTGCGGGAAGAACTTCGCCCCGAGGTCCAGCCGTTCGAGAAGCGTCGGGCTTTCCATCTTGAGGACCCGGTCTCCAAAGAACGCCACGAACGCGATGAGAACCCCGCCGAGTGAGCCGCCCGCGACGAGCCCGGTCGCGTAGAGCATCCCTGAGGAGAGCTCGGACTCCTCTTTGACCACGACCACGCCCTCCTTCTTCCTCCGCATGCCGTCCACGAGCGCCTTGACCATGCCGCCGATCCAGATCGGCGCGGTGGTGGAGACCGGGAGATATGCCCCGACGGCCCAGGAGAGCGCGTGCGCGCCGGCGAGCTGCGCCATGAAAGCGAGGAAGACCCCGACGATGACGGGCGCCCACGGCAGGTTCTGGGCCAGCAGGCCCTTGATGATCGTGGCCATCAGGGTGGCCTGCGGCGCCGGGAGCGCCGGTCCCCCGATGCCGTGCGCCTCGCTGCCGCGGTAGGTCTGGTCCAGCACGAAGAGGGTGATCGCGACGACGAGCGAGGAGGTCACCACGCCGATGATGAATCCGAGCTGCTGGTAGCGGGGCGTGGCCCCGACGATGTAGCCCGTCTTCAGGTCCTGCGACGTCGCACCGGCGTTGGCCGCGGCGATACAGACGATGGCGCCCACGGACAGCGCGACGGCCTGGTAGACGTCACCCTTCCAGCCGATCACGACGAACACGACGCAGGTCATCATCAGCGTCGCGATCGTCATGCCCGAGATCGGGTTCGAGGAGGTTCCGATGATCCCGACGATGCGCGAGGACACCGTCACGAAGAAGAAGCCGAACACGACGATGAGAAGCGACACCAGGAGCGACTGCGGGAACGGACCGTGCGGGAAATTGGGCAGGATCGCGAGGATCAGGACGATCGCGAGCGAGCCGATGAGCACGAATCCCATGCCGAGGTCCCGGTCGGTCCGCTTCGTCGCCGGAGCCGTCCCGCGGCCGCCGCCGAAGCTCTTGACCGACTCGCGAAAGGCCGAGACGATCGTCGGCAGCGTCTTGATCAGCGTCATCACGCCGGCACAGGCCACGGCGCCCGCTCCGATATAGCGGATGTACGCGCGGTAGATCCAGTTCGCGTACGAGTTGCTCGCCATCCAGGCGTCCGTGAACCCGAGCGCTTTCAGGTCCGCGATGAGGCGGGTCTCCGGCACGAAGATCGCGATCAGGGGGATGAGCGCCATCCACGCGAGCAACCCTCCCGAGAAGAGCTCGGAGGCGATGCGGGGCCCGATGATGTAGCCCAGCCCCAGGTACTCGGGAGTGACCGCGACGTCGAGCGTCGCCGCCGGATAGGTCGGAGAGTCTTTCTTTGTCCGGAACCAGAGCGGCGTCTCCTGCCAGAGTCCCACGACCCCGTACAGGAACTTGTAGAGAAGGGACACGCCGACGCCGGCGAAGACCATCTTGGCGAGGTTGCCGCCCTTCTCCCCCGCGATGAGCACGTCGGCGCAGGCCACGCCTTCCGGGTAGGGGAGCCTGCCGTGCTCCTTCACGATGAGGGCGCGCCGCAGCGGGATCATGAAAAGGACGCCGAGGATTCCGCCGAAGATGGCGAGAATCGAGATCTGCAGATACCGGAAGTAGTTCTCGCCGCCCGACAGGAAGAGCAGCGCCGGGACGGTGAAGACGGCTCCGGCCGCCACCGACTCGCCGGCGGAGCCGATCGTCTGGACGATGTTGTTCTCGAGGATGGTGGATTTGCCGATTTTCTTGAAGACGGCGATCGCCAGGACGGCGATCGGCACGGAGGCGGACACGGTCAGCCCGGCGCGCAGGGCGAGGTACACCGTCGCGGCGCCGAACAGGACTCCGAAGAAGACGCCGAGGAGAATCGCCTTGAGGGTGAACTCCGGGATCTCTTTATCGGCCGGGACGTAGGGGCGAAACTCCTGTCCGGACGAAGACTCGTGCGCCATGCGACCTCCGCTCTCAGGTGAGGGTCAAGATACTGGGCGGGGATTATAAGCGTCAGGCGCGGGAGGAGAATCGGAAATGCGCACCCCTCCGGGGCGCGCTACACCCCTCACGTGCCTCCAAAGCCGACGGTGACGCGGCCGTCCTCGACGATGACGGGGACGTCGCGGCCCCCCGAGAGGCGCACCATCCGATCGAGCTCCGCCCGGTCCTGCTTGACGTTGACGTAGCGGACCGAATACTTCTTGCGCGCGTAGTCCTCACGGGCCGCGGTCGTGTAGGGTCAGGTGTCCTTGCCGAAGATCTCGACCCGTTTCTCGTCCATGACGTCCTCCGCCGCGGGGATGATACCGGGGCCGCAACGTCCGGATGCTATGATTTTTTCGCGAACCATGGGGAAGCCCGGCGCTGCGATTCTTCTGACGCTCCTCGTGTCGACTTGCGCCGCGGAGGGCGGCACGGTGTCCGGGAAAGTCGTCGTGGTCAAGGACGGCAAGGAGCAGGCCGACGCTTCCAACGCGGTCGTTTGGATCGAGGGTGCGCGCGCGCGCGGCCTCCCGTCCTCGCGGAACCCGCCCGCGGCCGCCTCCGGGCAGATGAAGAGCTCCTCCAAGCGTTTCCAGCCGCGGGTCGTCGCCGTGGCGAAAAACGCGACGGTGGACTTCCCCAACGACGACCCGATCTACCACAACGTGTTCTCGGTCTCGGGCTCGAACCGCTTCGACCTCGGCCTGTACCGGAGCGGCAGTTCCAAGTCCCACGCGTTCGAGGAGCCCGGCCTCGTCCGCGTCTACTGCAACATCCACCCCCAGATGGTCGGATTCGTCATGGTCGTCGATTCGGATTTCGTGGCGGTCACGGGGCCGGACGGGGCCTTCCGCTTCGACGGGGTGCCGCCGGGAGCTCGCGTCGTGAAGGCGTGGCACGAGGAGGGCACGGAGACGAGCCAGCCCGTGACGGCCTCCGCCGCCGGCGAGACGCCGGTCGTGCTGCGCCTCGACCTCTCCGGCTACAAGCCCGCGCCCCACAAGAACAAGTACGGCAAGGACTACAAGCCGAAGGCCGGCGAAGCCGAGGATGAGCGCTACTGAGACTCCCGCGGCGGCGGGAGTCACCTCCGGGGAGTTTCGCCTCCGGGGGCTGAAGCTTCCGCCGCCGGAGCCGCCGAAGTTCTCGCTGACGCTCAAGGTCTTCCTCGCGGCGGCGCTGCTCATTCTCATCGCCGTCGGAGGCGCCGTGGCGGTTTCCGCGTACCAGGCCCGCAAGGTCGCGGACGCGAAGATCGCCGAGGACCTCAAGAAGACCGGACCGGCCTGGGAGTCCTTCCTGCAGAACCGCTACGGGGACCTGCACCGCGCCCTTTCCGTCGTCGTGAACAACGCCGGCACGATCTCGCTGATGTCGACCCTCGTGCCCGAGACGGGACAGCCGGACTCCGAGACTGTGTTCGACACCCTGAAGCGCGAGCAGGCTTCGAGCACCCGGGCCGATTTCCTCATCGCGACCAACCCCGAGGGCGTCGCGCTGGCCCGCACGGACAAGCCGCTTCCCTACGCGGTCGACCTCTCCGGCGTGCCGACGATCGCCGGCGCCCTCCAGGGGGCCGAGACCGAGGGCATCTGGCTCTCCGGGGGGAGGCTCTACAACGTCGTCGCGGCCCCGGTGCTCGAGGGCGGCACACGGCTGGCGGGCGTCATCGCGGCCGCCTTCATGATCAACGACGACGTCGCCCGCAACCTCGAGCGGCTCCTGAACACACAGGTCGTCTTTCTGGCCGACGCGGCCAGGCCCTCCGAGCCGGCGAAGGCGGCGCTGGCCGCCTCCACGATGGGGCCCCTCAGCGCGGCCGCGGTCCTCGCGGTCCAGGGCCGCGACGACCTCGTTCAGGCCGTGATGCGCCAGGGCAAGACGATCGGACCACTCGCGCTCGATCTGGCGGGCGACACCTACCTCGCCTATGTGCTGCCGATCCGCTCCTCCACGGACCAGCTCGTGGGCTCGGCCGTGGCGCTGCGCAGCCGGGCCAGGGAGCTGGCGGCCTTCCGGCAGATCCAGAACACGCAGATCCTGGTAGGGCTCGGCGCCCTGCTGCTCGCCTTTGTTCTCTCGTTTTTCCTGGCGCGGCGCATCACGGGCCCCGTCGGCCGGCTCGTGCGCGCCACCGAGGCCGTCCGCGTGGGTAACCTCGATGCGCCGGACCTGCCCGTCGAGTCGAAGGACGAGATCGGCATCCTCGCCCGCTCCTTCCGCGCGATGCTCGAGGAGCTGAAGGAGAAGGCCGCCCTTGAACAGTACGTCGCCTCTCTCACCATGAACATGGACGCCGACGCCGCCGAAACGATTATCGCCCGCGGGCCGGCGGCGCCTGGCGGGAGCGCCGAGCCCCAGGTCGGCCAGCTCTTCGCCGCCCGCTATGAGATCCAGGGCGTCCTCGGAAAAGGCGGCATGGGGATCGTCTACCGCGCGCTTGACCGCGATCTCGACGACGCGGTGGCGATCAAGACGCTCCGCAGCGAGGCGCTCTCGGCCGATCCCACGCTGCTCGACCGCTTCAAGCAGGAGATCCGCCTGGCGCGCCGGATCACGCATCCGAACATCCTCCGCACGCACGACCTCGGCGAAACGGGGGGGCTCCGCTACCTCTCGATGGAGTTCATCAAGGGCCTCACGCTCAAGCAGCTCGTCGAAGCGGGCGACATTCTCCCCACGCCCGTGGGCCTGCGCATCGCCAAGCAGATCTGCGCGGGACTCGCCGCGGCGCACGAGGTCGGCGTCATCCATCGCGACATCAAGCCGCAGAACATCATCATCGAGGCGACGGGGGGACTCAAGATCATGGACTTCGGGATCGCCCGCCTCAAGGAGGACCGCGGCATGACGGCCGAGGGCACCGTCGTCGGCACGCCCGACTACATGTCGCCCGAGCAGGCGCGCGGCAACCCCCTCGATTTCCGCTCCGACATCTACTCGACGGGGGTCGTCGCCTACGAGGTCTTCACCGGCACTCTGCCCTTCGACGGAGACTCGCCGCTCGCCGTGGTCCTCAAGCACATCCAGGAGAGCCCGCCCTCCCCCCAGACCCGCAACCCGAAGATCGATCCGAAGATCTCCCAGATCATCCTGAAGTGCATGCAGAAGGATCCGAAAGACCGCTACCAGACCGTCAACGACCTCTATGAGGCGTTGACGCGGGTGACGGCGTGAGGCGGGTTCGGGGAATGCCGTCCGGACCGCTTCGGCTCGCGATCGGGATCGTCGGGCTTCTGGCGGCGGGCGTCGGCCACGCCCAGGAGCCGCAGTACTTCGAGGAGCCGCCGGCAAAGCCGAAGCTCTCGCTGAGCTGGGATTTCCTGGCCCGATACGACCAGGTCGACCACTGGCGCGGGTACCAACCCATTCACCGCGGCCGCTTCGAGCTCCGGCCCGAGGTCGGTTTCGAGCCGTCGGAGCTCTTCCGCATCGCCGTACGGGGCGTCTTCGACTACGGGACCGAGGCCAAGTCGTATCCCCAGTATGACAATTACGCGTCCCGCGGCGCCGCCCTCGAGCGGTACTACATCCTCTGGCGGCCCGGCGCCTTCGCGGTGCGCGCGGGCCGTTTCGGCATCCCGCTCGTGGCGACCGAGATGCTCTGGGACCGGGACATCCAGACCCCCGGAGCGGCGGTCGCCTGGTCGAGCCCGGACGGCGCCTGGACGCTCGCCGGCGCCGGCTTCTACGCGCCGCAGCGCGACGGCGACCGGTCGCGCATCGCCGTCGGGCAAGTCGTCTGGCGTTCTGGGGACGCGGCGCGGTTCCAGATCGAGGGCGCCGCCTCCTACTGGAGCTACGACCTGCGGGACTTGAAGCCCGTCTACATACGGGAGAACACGCCGCGCGTCGTCAACGGCCGGCTCCAATATGCCTCGGGCTTCCACGTCGCCGACCTGATCCTGCGGCTGCGGTTCCCGCTGGCGGGCCTGCCCGTGCTCGTCTCGCTCGACGGGATGAACAACTTCGAGGCCCAAACCCGCCGCCGGCTCGCCTTCGAAAGCGCGCTGGCGGTGGGGCGGCTCGGCACGCCCGGAAACTGGCGCGTGGTCTATTCCTACCAGTACATCCAGAGGGACGCGACCGTGGGGGCCTACAACGGCGACGACTGGTGGTGGCATACCTGGTACGAGGGCCACCGCCTGGCCCTGGGAGTCACGGTCCTGCCGCAGGTCTACCTTCAGGGCTCGGCGGTCGTCCAGCGGCGCCTCGATCTGGATTTCTGGCTCAACCGCTACATGGTGGACCTGGTCAAGATGTTCTGAGCAGGCGATCGGCGACCCCGCTCGAGTCCCGCGATCGGGGATACAATCCCGCAACCATCATGAACAAGACGGTCATCGCCTGCGTGGAGGATCTCTTTTTCCGCTCGAAGATCGAGGCGACGGCGCGTCACCTGAACGCGCCCGTGCGCTTCGTGAGCGCCAAAGAGCTGCCCCGGGCCGGCGAAGACAAGGCGGCGGTGGCCGTGCTCCTCGAGCTCTCCTCGAACGGCGATTCCCTGGCGGCCGTGCGCGAGCTTCGGAGCCGCAAGGCTACGGAGGCGCTCCCCGTCATCGGATTCCTCTCCCATATCGACAAGCAGCTCGCCCTCGACGCCGAGGCGGCGGGTGTGAGCCAGGTCCTGCCGCGGAGCCAGTTCTCCGAAACCCTGCCGGACCTCCTCATGGATCTTCTCGCTCCGGGCACGAAACGGGAGATGCAGGAAGAGCCCGAGCTTCCGGACGAGTAGAAGCGGGTGGGCGCTTGATGCGACGCGCCTTCGCCGGCTGGTTCCTCCGCCGCCTCACGCGGCCGCGAAAGCGGTACCGGCGGTTCGTCTACAACGAGCCCGGTAAGCTGAAGGCCACCATCAGGCCGGGCGACGTGCTGCTCGTAGACGGCGACCAGCGCGTGTCCCAGGCGATCAAGTATCTGACGATGTCCACCTGGTCGCACAGCGCGCTCTACATCGGGGACGCCCTGCTCGGCCGCGATGCGGCGACGCGGGGCGAGAACCAGCGCCGGTTCGGCCGGGAGTCGCGGCACCTGGTGGTCGAGGCGCTGGTCGAGAAGGGGGTCGTCGTCTCGCCGCTGACCAAGTACGCCGATTTCAACGTGCGCATCTGCCGGCCCGTGGCGTTGAAGCCGGAGGACCTGCGGACCGTGCTCGACTACGTGATCGCGCGGATCGGCTTCCAGTACGACCGCCGCAACCTCTGGGACCTGACGCGGTATCTGCTGCCCTTCGAGCTGATCCCGCCGCACCTGCGCGAGGACGCGCTCCACTTCGGCAGCGGACGGGACACCGAGACGATCTGCTCGTCGCTGCTGGCGGAGGCCTTCGGCGCGGTCGGCTTTCCGATCCTGCCCGTGCCGGCTCGCCGCAAGCCTGAGACGCTGCGCGAACGCCTGCGCCAGCAGATCCTGGGGCGCCCGACCCGGCGGGCCCGGAGCGGACTGCTGCGCGCCCGCCACCCCACCCTCTGCGTGCCCCGCGACTTCGATCTCTCGCCCTACTTCGACATCGTGAAGTTCAACGCGCGAGAGAGCGCCGCCTTCGACTACCGGCAGCTGGAGTGGGTGAAGCGGAGACCGGGCTCTTAGGACTCGACCGGGCGTCCGCCCGACAGGATCCCGTTGACGGCCTGCACGCGCTGCTCGAGCACGCGGCGCAGGCGTCCCACCTCGGTATCGGAAGCGGAGAAGCGCACCGAGTCTCCCTGGAACTCGAAACGCATCACGGCGTCGCGGTCCTCGGGCATCAGCCCGAGCAGGCCGGCCCGGTAGGCCCGCATCCACTCGGGAGAGGGTTCGTTGTCCAGCCGGATCCGGAATACGGTCTTCCCATCCGTCGCCGGCCCTTCGCGGTACGGCTGCTCGTTCGCGAGCCAGACCCGGTGGGTCGGGGGCGCCTCTCCGGGGCGCCGGCGCATCGGGCGGCGGTGCTGGGGTCGTCTCATCTACCGCGGCATTCTTTCATGTTCGGTCATACACTGCCAGCCGATTTCACGTCCTCGAACGTTCCCGCGCTCACGATCGTGAAGTCCTCCGGCCGCACCCGGCGCCGGAAGGCGGCGTTGGCCTCCTCCCGCGTGACCGCCGCAACTCTCGCCGGAAACTCGTCGAGGTATGAGACGCCGAAGCCGAAATAGATCGCCGCGTCGAGCGCCTGGGCGATGCCGCCGTTGGAGCCCAGATCGACCTGGAAGCGGCCCGACCGCGAGCTCTTCTCTTCGGCCAGCTCCTTGTCGGTCATCCCCTCCGACACGAACCGGCGGATTTCGTCGAGCGTGGAGGCGAGCGCCGCATCGCGACTCTCGGGCTTGACCGTCAGGCTCACGATGAAGGGGCCGGCGACGTGCGTCGCGGAGAAGCTCGAGTGGATGCCGTAGGTGAGACCCTCCGTGTCGCGGACGCGCACGCCGAGGCGCGAGGTCAGCGAAGATTGTCCCAGCGCCGAGTTGGCGAGCGAGCAGGCGAGGTAGTCGGGATCGGTGCGCCTCAGGTCCGCGGGCATCGCCAGCACGACGTCGGCGCTCGCCTTGTCGCGCATCGGGACGGTCTCGTTGGCGGGCGACGCGCCGGGAGTCGGCGGGACCGGAATCTGCAGCGCGGGGCCGGGCGCCCAGGAGCCGAGGCTGCCCTCCAGCCGGTCGAAAACCCGCTCGGCCTCGACGTCTCCTACGACCACGAGGACGAGGGAAGAGGCGCCGTAGCGCTCCCGGTAGAACGCGGCGAGGTCGTCGCGCTCGAGGGCTTCCACCCGCGTGATGCGCTCGCCGGCCGTCAGACGGTGGAGCGGGTGCTCCGGCGGGTAGATGCGGCGCAGCGCCTCCTCGTATGCGCGGATGGAGGGCTGATCCTGCTGCTGGCGGATCGCGCCGACGAGGCGCTTCTTCTCCTTGTCGAGCTCGTCTTGCGGAAACGCGGGTGTCTTCAGAACCTCGGCGAGGATGTCGAGCAGGACGTCCGCGTCCCGGGAAAGCGCCCCTCCGGAGATGTCCACGCCGACCGGATCCGAGGCGTCGGAGCTGAAGCCGAGGCTCGCCGCGCGGCTCTCCAGCTCCTCGGCGAGCTCCAGCTTGGTCCGCCGCGCCGTGCCCTTCATCAGCTCGCCCGCCGTCATCGAGGCGATGAGCCGCCGGCCGGCCGGAGCATAAAGGCGCCCGGCCGCGAGCGAGCCCGCGATCGCCACGGTCGGGTTGACGTGGTTCTCGACCACGAAGAAGCGGGCGCCGTTGCCAAGCGTGCGCGTGCGCACCGCTTCCGCGAAGGGCAGCCGCTTCCGGGCGGGGGCAACGCCGGTCGTCATGCGTCGTCCCCGGCCGATTCCGGCGTTGCCCCGCCCTCGGGAGGCTTCGGAATGAACAGCCCCACGGTCAACGCGTCGTCGTGCAGGTACTCGAGCACCACGCGCCGCACGTCCTCCGGAGTCACCGTCCGGATCGCAGCGGGGTAGTCGACGTACCACTCCCAGTCGGCGACCGCGATCGCTTCCGACAGGGACGCCGCGATCTGATCGGTCGAATCGCGGTCGAAGATCACTTCGGCCTCGATTTGGGTCCTTGCCTTTTCGCATTCCGCGTCGGTAACGCCGGCGTCGGCGATCTTCGCGACCTCCTGGCGAATCACTTTCTCGCCTTCGCCCAACTCGACACCCGGCCGCACCGGAGCGAATACGGAGAAGAGGGCCGGGTCCCGGAGCTGCCACGGCACGACCGTCACCGAAAGCGCCAGACTCTTCTCGACGAGGGCCTGGTGGAGGCGCGACGTGATGCCGCCGCCGAGGATGTTGCCGAGCACGGCGAGGGCGGGAGTGTCCGCGTGCCGCGCCTCGACGGTTCTCCACGACAGCCCGCACCAGGCGACCTGACCGGCGCGGCGCACGAGGAAACGCCGCTCCCCTTCCTGCGGGGGCTCGACCGTGTACACCCTCGGGATGGGCCGCGGCGAAGGCGGGATGGCGCGGAAATACCGCGCCAAAAGCTCGAGCGCTTCCGCCTCTTCGAAGTCTCCGATGACCATCGCCGTCGCGTTGTTGGGGTGGTAGAAGGTGTCATAGAACTCGCGGAGCCGTTCCGTCGAGACCTCCTCGATGTCGCTGCGCCAGCCGATCGTGGGATGGTGGTACGGGTGCTCGCGGAACGCGGTCGCGAAGGTGTGCTTGTAAAGGACCTGGAAGGGCGAGTTCTCCCCGCGCTCGAACTCATTGCGCACGACCGTCATCTCGGGCGTGCGGTCCTCGTCGCGCAGGAAGGCCTCTCGCATGCGCGAGGCCTCGATGCGCACGGCGACGTCCAGCTTGTCCGAGGGGATCGTCTCGTAGTAGTTGGTCCGGTCGAACCAGGTGGTCGCGTTGAAGCGGGCCCCAACTCCCTCGAGGACCGCGGCGACCGCGGTCCCTTTCGCGCGCTCGAAGTCAGGGGTTCCCTTGAACATGAGGTGCTCGAGCAGGTGGGTGGCGCCCGTGTAGCCGACCGCCTCGTTGCGGCTCCCGACGTGGTAGACGATGGCGAACGTCGTCACCGGGGCGACGCGGTTCTGGAGAAGCAGCGCGGAGAGGCCGTTCGCGTCGAGCCGGAACTCGCGGAATCCCGCCTTCTCCTTCAGAAACGTCCAGGTTTTGCCGGGAACTCCGGTCTCGGAAGTCGGCCCAGGGACTGGAACCGCGGGCTCCGGACTCCCGACTCCCGGCTCCCGACTCACCCTTACCTTCCGCCCGCGATGTCCTCGGCGCCGTCGACGCCGACGACATTGCCGGACACCCACGCGCCGCCCTCGCCGCACAGGGCGACCAGCGCGCGCGCCACGTCCGCCGGCTGCGTGAGGCGGCCCGCCGGGTGCATGGCAAGGACGCGCTCGATCATGGCCTGGTTGCCGGGGATCTTCCGCAGGGCCGGCGTATCGGTCACGCCCGCGCGCAGGGCGTTCACGGCCACCCCGTGGGGCGCCAGCTCGACCGCGAGCTGGCGGACGTAGGACTCCAGGGCCGACTTGGCGGCGGAGACGGCGCCGTAGGCCGGCCACACGATGTGGTCGCCGGCGGAGGTCATCGCGAAGATACGCGCTCCGGGCGCCAGCAGCTTGCCGAAGAAGAGGTCCTGCGTCCAGTAGACGAGCGAGTTGGCCATGACATCGAGCGTCATCTCGATCTGCGGCTTGGCGATGGCGTTCTCGCGCGGTTCGGCGAAGAACGGCTTCAGCGTCCCGAAGGCGAGCGAGTGCAGGAGCACGGACACGCGCGACTCGGGCGGATCGCCGCCGCACGTCGAGGCGATCGCAGCGATCACCTCGGCGCGCTTCTCGTCGTCGGCCGCGTTCGCGTTGAAGAACTCCGCGCGCCGGCCCATGCCCCGAATCTCGCCGGCGATCCGCTCCGCGTTCGGGAGCGTGGACTTGCGGTCGAGGTGCACCCCGAAAATGTTCCAGCCCGCCCGCGCGAGCGCGAGGGAGCACGCCTCGCCGAATCCGGAGGAAGCGCCCAGAACCAGGGCCCAGCGTAAACGTTCGTCGGCCGCCAAAACGGGGGCGATCTTAGCAGGATGCCGCGGGAGGGCGCGAGACGGCCGCACGCCCGGGCAGAGTAGACTCCGCGACCGGTGAGGCACGAGGGGCGAGAGGGGCCGGGAGGCGAGCGCGTTCTGTTGGCGGCCCTCCTGCTGCTGACCGCCGTCATCTGGCTCGAGCCCGCGGGCTCCTTCCTCGCCGAGCCGGACGAGACGCGCTACGCCGAGATTCCGCGCGAGATGCTCGCGGCCGGAGACCTGCTCGTGCCGCGACTGAACGGCGTGCCCTACTTCGAGAAGCCTCCCCTGCTTTACTGGGCCAACGCCGCGGCCCTACGGGTCTTCGGCGAAACTCCCTGGGCGGCGCGCCTGCCCACGCGGCTCGCGGGGCTCGCGACGATGCTCCTCGTCGTTGTGGCGGCGAGCCGGGGCGGCCGCGGCACGGGGCTGTCGGCCGGGGTTCTCTTCTTCGCCGCTCCCATGGGCTTTCTCTTCTCGCGCACGAACCTGACCGACGGGCTCCTCACGTTCTTCTTCGCGGCGACGTTGCTCGCCGGGCGCTCGGCGGTCCTGCGCCTCGAGCAGGGCCGCGCGTGGAAGGCGATGTCCGCTCTGGCCGGTGCGGCGGCGGCGGGGGGCTTCCTCACGAAGGGGCTCGCCGCGCTCGTCCTGCCTGGCGCGATCCTCCTCCTCTGGAGCCTCGCGACCCGGCGCTTCTTGCCGCTGCTGAAAGCGCTCGTCCTCTCGCCCGCGCCGTTCGTCTTTCTGGCGCTCGCGGCGCCCTGGTTCCTTCTCGTCGAGCGGCGGCACCCCGGCTTCCTCGACTTCTTCTTCATCCGCGAGCACTTCCAGCGGTTCGCGACGAAAGCCGCCAAACGCCCGGGGCCCATCCACTACTTCGTGCCGGTGTTCGTGCTGGGTTTCCTGCCGGGACTGCCCTTCTTTCTGTCGGGGGCGTGGAAGGCCCGCCGCCGCGATGGGGAGGGGTTCTTCTTCCTTCTCTGGTTCGTAGTCGTGTTCGGTTTCTTTTCGCTCTCGCAGAGCAAGCTGCCGCCGTATCTGTTCCCCGCGCTCCCTGCCGCAGCCGTCCTCGCCGCGCAGGGACTTCCGGAGGGAGGAACGCGGCGGCTCTGGATCGCCCAGGCGGTCCTCGCCACCGCGCTGGCCGCTGCCGTCCTGCTGGTGCCGGAGCTCCGGACTGAGGCGCGCCGACTGGAGCTCGTGGCGATCGTCGCGCCCGCGCTCGCCGGCCTCGTCGTCGCCTCCTGGGCGGCGGCCCTCTTTGCGGAACGCTCCCGGGCCCTCGCGCTGACGGCGGTCGCGGCGGGCTGGGCCGCCTTCTTCGCCGGCGTCGCGATGGGCTGGCCAAGGATGCCGCAAGCGCGATTCCCCACGGAGCTGGCGTCGGCCGCGAGGGAAGCCGCGGCGCCGCGTCAGGCGCCGATCGTCGGGTACAGGGACTATCTCAACGGCGTGTCATGGGAGCTCAAGTCGCCCATCCCGGTCGCCGCCTACCGCGGCGAGCTCGAGCCCGAGTTCGAGACGCGGCCCGAGGTGCGCGAGGCGCTCTTCTGGTCGCGCGAGAAGTTCTGGCGGCTCTGGGGAAGCGGCAAGCCCGTCGTCGCCCTCGTGCGGATGAAAGACCTCGTCGAGATGATGACCGCGACCCCGCCCGCGCGCGTCGTCCGGTGGGCGCAGAAGCACGCTGTCGTCGCGAATTTTTAGGGGTCCGCTACGGAATGTATCCCTTGATCGTCCGCGCCGTCACTCCGGGCTTGCCGACTGCCACCGCGACGGTGCGGTACTCGCCGTCGGGCTTTCGAGAGTCGGTGCGGAAGGCGACGACGTACTGCGAGCGCAGCTCCTCTTCGATCCTCTGCGTGACTTCGCGGATCTTCGCGGAGTTTCCGACGTGGAAGACCTCACCGCCGGACTCCCTCGCGATCTCGTTGAGCGCCTTGCGCACGCCGAAGTCGAGCGCCGAGATCTTGATGCCGATGAAGAAGATCGGGGCGCCGGCCGAGCGCGCGTAGCGGAGCAGCGTGTCGTAGTCCACGTGCGAGCGGTTGTCCGCGCCGTCGGTGACGACGATCAGGGCCTTGCGCCCCTGGAGCGTCCGGAACTGGTAGAGCCCGAGGACGATCGAGTCGTAGAGGGCCGTGGCTCCGCGCGCCTGAGGCGTGCGCGCCGCGCGCTGCAGCGCCGCCGTGTCCCCCGTCACCTCCTGGACCATCCGCGGCTGCTCACGGAACTCGATCACGAAGCCTTTGTCCTTGCTCTGAATCAGCTGCTTGAAGAGCTCGGCCGAGGCCTCGTGCACGAACGCCATAGACGCTTCCATCGAGCCCGAGCCGTCGATGACGAGGCCGATCGTCAGCGGCAGCTTGTCGGCGACCTCGAAACCCGTGATGGTCTGCGGCCGCCCGTCCTCCTGGACCGTGAAGTCTGCCTCGGTCAGGCCCTTCACGAACCGGTTGCTCTTGTCGATCGCCGAGATGTGGAGCTGCACGACGTCCACGCGCACGCTCTCGACCGTCGTGTTCGGCCCCTTGAGGAACCGGATGTCGTTGGCCTCGCGGCCGTCGTCGGCGATCGCGGTGGCGCGCAGGTAGTCCGACTTCGCGTACTCCGTCATGGGAATCGTGACCTCGTACGGCCCGTCGGTCGTCCAGCTCTTCAGCATCTTGTCGTCGAGAAACAGGTCCACCTTGCGGGCGACGCCCCCCGCGATGGACTGCACCGCAACCTTGATCCGCACCTTGCCCGACGCCGGATCCGGCTGCGGCAGGATCTTGACGGCCACGCGTGCGTTGCCCTGGTTGATGGCCCAGGCGTCCTCGTCGATGACCTTGCCGGACGCGTCGTAGCCGACCGCGCGGATCGTCTGCTTTCGCGGCACTTCGCCGAGATCGATCTCCACCGAATAGGGGGGCTTCGAGCGCCGCACCAGGAGCTTGTCCTCGAGGTAGAACTCGACCTTCGTGATCGGGGGCGACACGTCCGCTTCCAAACGCAGCAGGCCGATCGGGGTCTCGCGCGCCGGCGGCAGGATCTTCAGCTTCGGCGTCCCGGCCGGATTCGCCGCGGCTTCGGCCTCGTCGGCGATGACGATGGCTTCCGCGGCCGGGAGCGTCCCCGACTCGCCCGGCGCCATGTCCGGAGAGAAGGGCGATCCCACCTCCGGGACCGAGAGATCGACCGCGGCCTCTCCGACCTGGCGGCCTCCGGGGGCCGAGAGCACCAGCTTCAGCTTGTAGGAGCCGGGCTCGATGGCCCGCAGAAACCCGTACTGGAAGGTCGTCTTCTCCCCGAGCTCTCCCGACACCGGATACTTGAACGCCTGGACGATGTCCTCGCCCTTGAGAAAGCTGCCCGAGAGCTCGCCAGAAAAAGTCTTCAGGCCGCGCCGGCCGGCGGCCATCGAGAGCTCCGGGGCCCGGAGCCGGATGCGGACGACCGTCTTCAACCCGGCCATGCCGAGGTACTCGACCGTCACAGAGAGCGGAAACTGGCCGGCGTCGGTCGAGAGCTCGGTCTGCCGGGTCTGCGCCGGGGCCGCGGCGGCGAGCGCGAGCAGGGGCAGAAGCAGGAGTGCGGAGAGGAGTCTGACCTTCATGCGAGATGACGAACCGCCCGCCGGGGGCCGGGAATTCCCGCGATCGCCGGGAGGCCGGGCCTAGGCGGCCGAGGATTCGGCGCCGGCCCCCGCGTCGTCCAACACCCCGAAGAATTCGAGGACGGCGGACCGGAAGTCGGCCGGGGTCAGTAGCTCCGAGATCCGGACTCGCAGGGCCCGGCCGTGGGGAAGGCCGTTGGTGTACCAGCCCGTCATCGTGCGCAGCTTGTGGAGCGCTTCCTTCGGCTCGAAGGCCGTTTGCTCGATCGCCGAAAAATGCGCGAGCATCAGGTCCCGCCGCTCGAGGAGCGTGGCCTCGCGTACCGGCCGCCCCTCCAGACGGTCCGCGATCTGGCGAAAGATCCAGGGGTTCTTCATCGTCGCGCGCCCGATCATCACGGCATCGCAGCCGGTCTCGGCGAAAAGG
>JBKJWL010000110.1:0-8086 GCA_046716885.1 Thermoanaerobaculia bacterium
CGCGTTCAACCTGCAGCCGCGCGCGACCGGACAGATGCTGCTCGGCTCCTCGCGGGAGTTCGCGGGCTTCGAGGCGTCGATCAACCGGCGCATCCAGGCGAAGATGATCCGGCGCGCGCTCGAGTTCATGCCGGGGCTCGCGCGGCTCTCGGCGATCCGCACGTGGGTGGGCTTCCGGCCCGCGACCCCCGACAACCTCCCGCTGGTGGGCCGCTTTGATCCCGTGCCGGGCCTTTTCATCGCCGCGGGACACGAAGGTCTCGGCGTCACGACCGCGCTCGGGACCGCGCGTCTGGTGGTGGACGCGATCCTCGGGCGCGCGAGCCCGATCGACCCGGCTCCCTACTCGCCGATGCGCGCCTTCCCGGCAGCCGGGCATGGCTGAGACGGCCGCGCTCTCCATCGACGGCCGGGCCGCAACCTGCGCGGACGGCATCACGGTGGCGGCCGCTCTCGAGAACGCCGGGCGGAGCGTGTGCCGCGGGTCTGTCTCGGGAGAAGGCCGGGGCGTCCTCTGCGCGATGGGCATCTGCTTCGAGTGCCGCGTGACGATCGACGGAGCGCCGCACCGGCGCGCCTGCATGGAGCTCGTGAGGGACGGAATGGAGGTTTCGACTCAGGCGCCTCGGCTCACGGCTGGCGGCTCACGGTTCACGGCTCCGCGCGAAGCGCTCGAATGCGACGTCGCCGTCGTCGGCGCGGGGCCGGCCGGAGTCGCGGCGGCGTGCCGCGCGGCGGAAGCGCCGGCGCGCACCGTGCTTCTCGACGAGGGCCTGGCGGGGGGCGGCCAGATCTACCGGCACCTGCCCGGCCGTGACGTTCCCAAGGCCGCGCGGCCGTGGATCGAGCGCCTCGCGCGGTCCGGGGCGACCGTGCGCTTCGAGACTGCCGTCTTCGACGCCGTTCGCGAAGAGGGCGGCTTCCGCCTCTTCGGTGAGACGCGCGCGGGGGCGCTGGAGGTCTTCGCGAAGCGCGTGATCTTCGCGACCGGCGCGCGCGAGCTGTTCCTTCCGTTTCCGGGGTGGACACTGCCGGGCGTGATGGGGGCCGCCGGGGCGCAGGCGCTCTGGAAATCGGGCGCGTCCCTTTCGGGCCGCAAGGCGGTCGTGGCGGGATCCGGCCCGCTGCTCTTGCCCGTGGCCGCGTCGCTCGCGAAGGCGGGCGCGGATGTCGTGCTGGTCGCGGAACAGGCGAGATCCGGCGCCCTCTTGAGGTTCGGAGCGGCCCTTTGGCGTTCCCCGGGCAAGCTCGCCGAGGCGGCACGCTATCGAGCCGGTTTCTCCGGGGCGCGGTATCGCGCTTCGACTTGGATCGCGGAAGCGCTGGGCCGGGAGCGTGTCGAGGCCGTCATCGTCAACTCGGGCGCCCGACGCTTCACGGTCGAGTGCGATCTGGCGGCTGTGGGATACGGGCTCGTCCCGAACACCGAGCTTGCGCGGCTGCTCGGCTGCGACGTTCGCGGCGGCGTGGTCGCCGTCGAGGAGACGCAGGAATCCTCCGTCGCCGGCCTGTTCTGCGCCGGCGAGCCCTGCGGGATCGCCGGGGTCGAAGCGGCGATCGCGGAGGGCGAGATAGCGGGGCTCCGCGCGGCCGGCCGTTTCGAGAAGGCCGGAGCCGAAGGGAGGCGGCTCTTCGCGACGCGCGCGCGCTTCCGGCGCTTGGCCTCGCATCTCGAGCGAGCCTTCGCGCCGCGGAGCGAGCTCCGGGCGCTGGCGCGGCCGGACACGATCGTCTGCCGCTGCGAGGACGCGCGCTTCGGGGACCTGGCCGCCTGCGGGGGCGCCCGCGAGGCGAAGCTCTCGGTCCGCGCCGGAATGGGCGCCTGCCAGGGGCGGGTGTGCGGGCCCGCGCTCGGGTTCCTGTTCGGATGGGATTCCGATACCGTACGCCCGCCCGTCAAGCCGGCGGCGCTCGGGAGCCTGGCGGGAGTGGAGGAATCCGCATGAACTGGCAGGGAGTGTTTCCGGCGATCACGACCCCGTTCCGGGAGGACCTGTCGCTCGACCTGGATTTCCTGCCCGGACACCTCGAGGCGATGGTGCGCGCGGGCTGCAAGGGTTTCGTGCCGCTCGGCTCGCTCGGCGAAGCGGCCACGCTCACCTTCGCCGAGAAGGGCGCGATCCTCCAGGCCTGCCAGCGGGCGCTGGCGGGGCGCGTGGCCCTCGTCGCCGGGGTTGCGGCGCTCTCGACGGCCGAGGCCGTGGCCACCGCGCGCCTGGCGCAGGAGTGCGGCTGCGACGGGCTGATGGTGCTGCCGCCGTACGTCTACCGGCCCGACCGGCGCGAGACGGAGGCGCACTTTTCCGCCGTCATCGGGTCCACGCCGCTGCCGTGCATGCTCTATAACAACCCGATCGCCTACGGCACCGACGTTTTGCCCGAGCAGCTCGCCGTGCTCGCCTCGCGGCATCCGAATCTGGCGGCTGTGAAGGAGTCGAGCGGCGACGTGCGGCGCGTCACGGCGATCCGCGCGGCCCTCGGGGAGCGCCTGGCGATCTTCGTCGGTCTCGACGATCTGATCGTGGAGGGCATCGCGGCGGGCGCGGTCGGCTGGATCGCCGGCCTCGTCAACGCGCTGCCGGAGGAGTCGGTGCGGCTGTTCGATCTGGCCGTGGCCGGAAAGTCCGTCGAGGCCCGTGCGCTCTACGAGTGGTTCCTGCCGCTTCTGCGGCTGGACGTGGTGCCCAAGTTCGTCCAGCTCATCAAGCTCGCGCAGCAGGAGGCCGGCCTGGGCTCGGAGCGCGTGCGGCCGCCGCGGCTGGCGCTGGCGGGAGAGGAGCGCGACGAGGCGCTGTCTCTCATCCGGGAACGCCTCGCCGCAAGACCGTCCTAGCTCCGTTTTTCACGCGGCGAGACGGGCGCTCAGGGCTTCCGGCTTAGCACGACTCTTGCTCCTGACCGAGCGTCGGGCAGCGGCGCGCCACTGGCTCTCGGAATGGAGGTTTCTTGACCTATCGGACTGGAGTTCTTCTCTTGAATCGCCGCTCTGGGACCCGACCCGACGCGGAGAAAGATGGGTTGGCGGTTGCCGCCGCGAAGGCGGGCCTCGAAGTCGTGGAAATCGAGGAGGACCTGGACCTGCCGGCTTTCATTGCGTCGAAACGAAAGGCCGGAACGAGACTCTTCGTCGCGGCAGGCGGGGACGGGTCCCTCCTGGCCGTCGCCCAGGCGCTGGTCGGGACCGACGCCGTGCTCGGGGTCATCCCCATGGGCTCCCTCAACCACTTCGCGCGCGACCTGAAGATCCCGCTCACGTGGTCCGACGCTCTCGAGGTCGCCCTGTCGGGGAAAGTCCGCGTCGTGGACGTCGGGAAGGTCAACGACCGATACTTCCTGAACAACGTTCTCTTGGGGATATACGCAAAGATCACGGAGGGCCGCGAGCGGTACCGCTCGGAGATGGGGAAGTGGCGCGCGTACCTCGAGTCGGTGAGGCTGGCTCTGCGACATTTCCCCGACGTGGAGCTGGAGCTGGAATCGGCCGAAGGGATTGAGCGGGTGCGCACCCAGATGTTCACCGTCTCGGTCGGCCTCGACGACCTCTCGACGTTCGGACTGCTCGCGCCCCGGGTGGCGCTGAAGGGGGGCACGCTCCACGTGTACTGGCTCCCTTTCCTGACCCGGAGCGCCTTCGTGCTCGCCTCCGCCCGGTACGTGCTCGGCCTCGCCCCGACCTTCGGCGACTTCCGTTCGATGGCCTCCACGCGGCTCCGTCTCCACTCGTCCAGGCGTCGCATCCAGGTCGTCACGGACGGCGAGCTCGCATGGCTTGCGCCGCCGATCGACATCGCGATTATCCCCGCCGCGCTCCGCGTCAAGACCACCGAGCCCTCCGGCGCGACGAGCGAGCCGAATGTTCCCGGTCTGTGAGGACCGGTCAGGCGGCAGGACCGGCGATTTTCTTCCGTCTCTTCCAGCCCGCGGCGGGGGTGTGCACAAATTCTTCCTCGTAGGCGAGCGCGAAGGTTCGATCGCCCGGCGAGAAGGAGTAGCGCTGGAGCCGGAGCTCCGGGCGTTCGATCCGAATTACGTTGAAGGAGTTCGCCTCGCCCCTCCCCCGGGTCGAGGTCGCCGTGCCCGCCGAAATGAAGAGCGCCGCATGGCCCTCGATCTTGTACCGCACCGCCGACTCTCCCGTATGGCTGACGTGGAGATGCCCCGCCAGGAAGAGGTCCGTGCCGCAGGTGGCCAGGGTCTCCATGACCATTCGGGCGCGGCCGACGATGTCCCGGTCGTTGCCTCCCTCCGGAAGGTCGAAGGGGTGGTGGGTGGCGACGATCCGGATGACGTTTTTTCCCGCTTCTCGAAATCGCTGATGTGTGCGCTGAGCCTGGTTCCGATTGATCCGGCCGTACTTCAACGTCAGGGAGCGGGCGGTGTTGAGTCCCACGACCGCGACCTCCTCGTCCTGGTACATAGGCTCCAGATCCGGAGTGATGTACCGGCGGAAGTTGCCGAGAGGCCGAAGGAAACGCTCGTGGACGCGGTACAGGGGAACGTCATGGTTGCCGGGCACCACAATCTGGGGCTGGGGGAGGGAGGCGAGAAAGTCCCGGGCCTCCCGAAACTGGCTACGCCGCGCCCTTTGGGTAAGGTCCCCGGTTATGACGACCAGATCCGGAGTCAAGCTCTGGACAAGTCGTTGGAGAGGCTCCAGTGTCGCCGAGTCCACACGGCCGAAATGCAAATCGGAGAGATGGGCGATCGTCTTCATGGAAAATCTGTGCCTTCGGAGTCATCCGGCGAAAGCGCCGGTTCGACCCGAGGGTTCGAGACCGGCGACTGCAAATCCAGAGCCACGCTCGGAGACGGCGATCTGCCGGGATTGGCGAACTGCCTTGCCCTTGAAGACGGGGCCCGGATCCGAGTCCGGCTGCGAACCTGTCTCATTCGACGAGCGGTCTTCGCTAGGCTGGCCGGTCAGACGTGACAGGAGCCGAGACCCCGTTTCTCGAGGTAGCGCTGGTGATATTCCTCCCCCCGCCAGAAGGTCGGCGCCGGCTCGATCACGGTCGCGATCGGGCGGCGGAACCGGCCGCTTTCGTTGAGGCGCGCCTTGGAGGCCAGGGCCGCCGCGTCCTGCTCGGGCGAATGGAAGAAGATCACCGATCGGTACTGGGTTCCCACGTCGGGTCCCTGGCGATTGAGCTGTGTCGGGTCGTGGCCGTTCCAGAACACGTCGAGGAGCGTCTCGTACGAGGCCTCGGCGGGATCGTAGTCCACCTCGACCACCTCGGCGTGCCCCGTCCGGTCCGTGCAGACATCCTTGTATGTGGGGTTCTCGAGGCTGCCGCCGGCGTATCCCACGGCCGTGTCCCGCACCCCCTTGACCTTTCGAAACTCCTCCTCGACTCCCCAGAAGCACCCTGCGCCAAACGTCGCCTTCGCCATGTCGGTCTCCTCGCGCCTCTCAACAGCGGCGCTCCCGAACCGGATTCCCGCAGGCAAGCGTAATTCAGGTGCCATGGAAAACACGCGTTCCGTCCGCCGCGTCCTGCCGAGCGTCGAGACCCTGGAGGGCGCGGGGTTCCTCGTCCACCGACCATTTCCGACCTCCGCACTCGATCATTTCGATCCCTTCCTGCTCCTCGACGAGATGGGGCCGATGGAGGTCGCGCCGGGGGAGGCGAAGGGCGCGCCGGATCATCCGCATCGCGGCTTCGAGACCGTGACGTACCTGCTCGCGGGCTCGATGGAGCACGGCGACTCGCGCGGCAACAAGGGGCGCCTCGGGCCAGGCGACGTGCAATGGATGACGGCGGGGTCCGGCGTCGTGCATTCCGAGATGCCCTCGAAGGCGTTGATGGAAGAGGGCGGGCGGCTGCACGGCTTCCAGCTCTGGGTCAACCTCCCGCGTCGCGACAAGATGATGGCGCCGCGCTACCAGGAGGTGCCGGGCGGGGATATCCCCGTCGGGGCGTCCGCGGACGGGCGCGTCTCCGTGAGGGTCCTCGCCGGAGAGGCACTCGGAGCGAAAGCCGTGATCGCCACGCGAACGCCCATCGTCTACCTCGACGCGACGATAGAGCCGGGCGCCGTCTTCGAGCAGCCCGTGTTGGAGGACTTCAACGCCTTCGCCTACGTTGTCGAGGGGGAGGGCGCGTTTGGCGCCGAACGCGCTTCCGCCCGCCCGCACGAGATCGTGCTCTTCGAGAACGACGGAGGAAAGCTCCGGATCGAGGCGGGCAGCGGCTCGCGGCTGCGCGTCCTGGCCATCGCCGGCCGCCCGCTCGGCGAGCCCGTTGCGCGCGCCGGCCCTTTCGTCATGAACACGCGCGCCGAGATCGTCCAGGCCTTCGAGGATTTTCAGAGCGGCCGGCTGGGCTGATCTCCGAGTCTTCGGAGCTTGAGGTAAGTGGAGAACTGATCGGGGTCGAACCGATGCGCCTCGCTGCGCTTGGCGCTCGGTTTCGCCGGGCGTCTCAGGCGGGGGGCTCACGGCGCCCCCCGGGGGCCCCCCACGGAGGTCGCCAGTTCGATCCAGGCAGACCGACGCTGATGCACCAGCAGGGGCCGACAGTTTTATTAAGATAAGTGGTGGAGCTGACCAGGATCGAACTGGCGACCTCCTGAGTGCGATTCAGGCGCTCTCCCAAACTGAGCTACAGCCCCACGCGAGAGGGCGCGGAGGATAGCACGGGCCGGCGGGAGGCGGCAAACTGGGCGAGACGCTGCGACAGCCAGGCGAGGTCCGCGATCAGGATCAGATCGCAGAACGCGTGGAAGACGTACAGGTGGCGCTCGAGCTCTCCGTGGTAGTCCCCGATGGCGCTCGCGAGGAAAGCCCCCGAGGCCATGAGGATGAGAATGATCAAGCCCTCCCGAAAAAACCGCCCGCGTGTCGTCGCGCTCGCCCAGGTCGCGGCGGCGGCGAAGAGGTTGCCGGTAAAAAACACGCTGAGCCAGGGAAGTCCAGAGAGCCGCGCGCGAATGCGGCTCCACGCGGCCGGCCAGGTCGCCATCTCGAGGGGCAACGCGCCGGACTCTCTGGCGAAATTGCCGAGGTCGGTCGGCCGGAGCGCGTGCGAAGCATTTGCCGTCCGCGCGAGCACCTCGATGAGCCGTTCCGGGTGGCGCAGGTAGATGGTACGGGGCGAGGGGTGGCCGGAGCCCTCCTCGAAGTGCGCGCGGAAGGCCGGATCCAGGAACGGCGTCCGCGGCCCCCAGGGCGGAATGCCCGTGTAGCGAACCCAGCCGGGGTCGAGCCCCAGCTCGGCGAGATCCCGCGCGGGGTCGGGCGAGTGCGGGAGGATTTCGAGGAACAGGATGTTGTAGCGGGTGGTCGACCCGATGGAGCCCTGGGCGGAGTGGTAGTAGCGCCACGCGAGGCCGCTGACCGCCAGGGCGAGCACGATCGCGGCGGCGCGCCGCGAGCGGCCGGCACCGGACCAGGAGAGGCGCACGCCGAATACCGCCAGCAACGGCGCCTGGACGCTCTCCTGCGGCTTGGAGCAAACAAAGAGCGCTACGCAGAGGAAGTACGCGAGAAGCCAGACTCCCTCCAGCCGCGCACGCCGGATCGCGCAGGCCGCTACGCCGGCGGTCAGGAGCAGGAAGAGCAACGAGGGCGTCTGCGAGTACATGGAGTTGAAGGGGGCCGTGTACCCGACGTCGGTGAAGAAGAAGACCAGCAGAGCGGCGACCACGACCTGCGAAGCGACCGGAAGGTCCCGGCAGGCGAGCACGAGAAAACCGAGGGCGGCCAGCAGGAGCAGGATGTGGACCGCCGCGAGGAATCGGACGTCGAAGGACGGCGCGGACGATAGAACACGATCCGCTCCCGTGGCGACTTCGACCAGAAACGACTCGCTGGTGCGGTAGAAGGAAGTGTCGGGGGTCCGGGCCACGCGCGTGAAGCGCGGCTGCATCCACTGGAAGTAGCGCTCGTCGTCGCGCTCGCTCTCGTGCGTCAGGCCCGCCGGATTCAGGACCCGGTCGAAGTCCCCGTTGTCGGCCATGCCGACGATCGGCGGAAGGAGCAGGGTGGCGATCAAAAGCGCTCCGGCCGCGAGGGCCGTGGCCGCGACCAGGACGAGATTCCATCGCGACCGGCTGGCTCGCATCGGGCGCAGACTAACCCGATCGG
>JBKJWL010000111.1:0-3656 GCA_046716885.1 Thermoanaerobaculia bacterium
GTCGTACCCGTTCTGCCAGCGGACGGTGTTGGTGGCGTAGTCGAAGTTCGCATGCCGGTGAAGAGTGTTGAGCACGCGCGATTCGGGCTGCGCATTCCAGTCCTCGGGCGTGTAGCCGAGCCGGTACATGGCCACCGGATCGTCTCCCCAGGGGAAGAAGTCCTCGTACGCGAAGCCGCTGTAGGGGGCGGGGTTCTGGTTCGCCGTGCCCAGGACGTTGCCGACCAGGCTGTAGTCGTAATGCCCGTACATCAGGCCGATGGCCCGGCGGCTGTCGATGTCGGGGAAGGACCGCCTTTTGCCGGTCGCGTGGTTGCGGAAGTAGGTGATGGCGATCGCGCCGCCCCAGGTGTCGTCGCCGTCGATGTTGAAGGCCTGGTTCCCCTCCAACAGCTCGAAGTGCGGTTCCGCCATGTGCCCCGCGTTCATGCCGGTCTCCATCCAGCCCGGGTACGTCTCGATGTAGCCGTTGTCGAAGTAGTTGTACCCGATCACGTTGCCGCCGCCGGAGGCGCGCATCACCATGACCTTGTTGCCGTTCATGAAGATGTTGTTCTCGATGAGGCTGTCCGACGTCTGCTCCGCGACGGAGAGCATGTAGCCGCTGCCCCCCGGGTTCGGGTCGGGGGTGTCGTGGAAGTAGCTGTCGCGGACGACACAACGGAAGCAGCTGTCGATGGCCACGCTGTCGCCGTCCGACCAATCCGACTCGACGTTTTTCACCCAGGAGTACGCCGCCAGGCGCATGGTGATGTTGTCGTCCCGCCCGCCGCGGACGTACAGGTCCTCCAACCCCGCGAGCTTCGCGCCGTAGGGGATGGTGTAGCGCGTGATCTGGGCCGTGTGCAGGGTGTCGAAGTCGATGTGGAGCGGCGTGGTGAAGGAGAGGGTATTTCCGCTGATGGAGGCGATCTCGAGCATCTGCCCGACGGGGCGGTTGGGCCGGGAGAACCACTCTCTGCACTGCGCGCCCGGTGGGCAGTTCACGCCCCAGTAGACGTAGGAGTCGTCGGTGATCTCGTCCAACAGCACGAGCCGGCCGACGCTGAGGCCCGCGGCGCTCGCCACCTGCACCGACGTCGCGCCCTTTGGCGCGTTGGCGGTGAGGTTGGTGGAGCCCGCCTCCTCCGGCCAGCGCCGTCCGATCACCAGGAGCGGGTTCGCGGCGGCGGTGGTCTTCTTGAGCTTCGTTTGCGTAGCGCCCGCGCCGCGCAGCACGATGCCCTTGTTGATCTCGATCGGGTACGCCCCATTGACGAGGAAGGTCCCGGCCGAAAGCCGGACCACCTGCCCCACCGGGCAGGCGTCGATGGCGGCCTGGATGCCGGCCGTGGCATCGGCCGTGCCGTTCCCATAGGTGGAGGCGTTGATGGTTGCGCACACCGTCGTTCGCGCGGGGATGCCGCCCGGGATCCCGGGGTTCCACGTGGTGCGGCGCTCGGTCGGCATGATGTCGGCGGCGGCCGGGAGCGCATACGCCAGTAACCCGAGGGCGACGACGAGCATGAGGCGGCAGCGTCCGGCAGAGGGAGTGCGTGACATGGTGGTTGGACTCCTAAGGCGTGGACGGGATCACACGCCCTAGGTCTGACGTCCAGCCCCATGCGCACTAATCTGCGGGAGGCCCGAGCGGCTCGGAGGCTTCCCGCATTGGCGAAGATGCGAGGGGGGGGATCGAAAAGGTATACGGGATCACACGTAGGGATCCGAGATATCGCACTTAGTGACCTAAACTTAAGAATGCACAGGACATAAGGACGTGACTGGCATCACTCTCGAGCCGCGCTGCCGCATGAGCGCGCGGTGACCGTCGGCGGGGGATGGTGATGGCGGGGGATCAGCGGGAAGAAGAGCTGGGTGGGTCCTTCGGCGAGGATCCCGGCTGGGCGATCTCCTCGAACATCGGCACCTGCACCAGCCGGTGCGCGATCGCGTACATGATCAGCCCGGCGCGGTGGTGAACGCCGAGCTTCTGCATGAGGTTGTACTTGTGGACCTCGGCGGTCTTCACGCTGCGCTCGAGCCGCGCCGCGACCTCCTTGATGGAGAGGCCGTCGGCCAGCAGCTTCAGCACCTCGCGCTCGCGGTCGGTGAGGAGGTCATACTTCGTGCGCGTGCGCTCGATGCGCTGCCCGCGGTGGTCGATGACTCTGTCCACGACGGCGGGGCTCAAGTACCGCCCCCCGCCGGCCACCGCTTCGATGGCATAGGTAAGCTGCGCCACCGGCACGTCCTTGAGGACGTAGCCGCTGGCGCCCGCCTCCAGGCATCGCGCCACGAGCTCCTCGTCGACGTACATGGTCAGGATGAGGACCTTCACCTCGCGATGCGCCTGGGTGATGCGGCGAGTGGCCTCGACGCCGTTCAAGCGCGGCATCTCGATGTCCATGAGCACCACGTCGGGCCGGAGCCGCTCGACCTCGTCGAGGGCGGCCTGGCCGTCCCCCGCCTCGCCGGCCACCTCGAGCCCGGGCTGCGCGTCCAGGACCGCCTTCATTCCCGCGCGGAAAAGGGCATGGTCGTCGCACACCAGCAGTCGGACCGTGCGCGTCATGTTCGGGATCCCGGGGGGACCGGCAGGCTGACTTCGATGCGCGTCCCTCGGCGTCGCTTCCCGGCCGGGGCCGGCCACGACTCCACCCGGAACCGCCCGCCCAGCGCCTCCGTCCTCTCGCGCATGGCGGCAAGGCCGAAGCTGAGGCGGGCCGCGCGGCCGCGAGGCGGGAACCCGACGCCGTCGTCCCTGATGGACATGACCATCGCCGGCCCGGGCGCGGCGGCCAGGGTGACGGCGGCGTTCCCGGCCCCGGAATGCCTGAGCACGTTGGAGAGCGCGCCCTGCAGCACCCGGTACAGCGCCGCCTGGTACGTCGGAGGGAGGCAGGCCGGGACGGCGCTCCCGCGGAGCCGGACCTTGATACCGGTGTGGGCGGAGAACTGGCGGGCGGCGCGCCGGATCGCTTGCTGCAGGCCCACCTCGTCGATCACGGACGGGGCGAGATCGAGGATCACGCGCCGGACGGACGCGATGGTCTCGGCCAGCAGCGCCTGCGCCTCCCCGAGCCTGCGCCCGGCCTGCCGCGTCCGGCCCTGCTTCAGGTGCCCCGCCGTCCTTTCCAGGTCGAGCTTGAGGATGGCTAGGCTGCCGAACTCGTCGTGCAGGTCGCGGGCGAGCCGCTGCCGCTCCCGCGCGCGGCGTGGGCCGTCGTCGCGCTCGCGTGCCCCGGCGTATCCCGAGCACAGCGAGGCCTGACCGCCCGTGACTAGGCGGACGAGCGCCACCGCGAGCTCCGACCGCCCCGGCGCGTGCTCGAACAGGTGGGGAAGGCACTGCTCGAGGTAGAGGACGAGGGCGCGTAGAGCGTGCTGCTCCGGCACCCTGCGGCGGCCCAGCGCCTGGCCTTGCCGCTCGAGGTCCAGCAGGAACGCTTCGAGATCACCGCCGGCGAGGTGGCGGCCCGGCCGATCGAACAGCCGGGCCAGCGCGGCGCATTCGTCCACGGCGAGCGGGAGACGGGTCAGTGCGCCCCGCCACGCGGAATGGATCTCCGGGAACAAGGGCGCGAGGAGCTCCAGAGCCCGACGGAGCGGCTCCCGCAGCTCGGCAGTCAGCCGGTCTTGCAAACTCCCCTTCCGGCGCACGCGCACCGCATTGG
>JBKJWL010000112.1:0-7549 GCA_046716885.1 Thermoanaerobaculia bacterium
GAGCCCAACACCGAGGTCATCATCAACCGACCGGCAACCGTCGAGTTGACTTGCGCGACCATCGTCAACCGCATCCCCGATTTGATCGCTGCCGCGCCAGGCTTCACCACCACTGAAAAGATGCCGACCAATGGCTTTCGCGCAAGGGATCTCAGTTTCTACGTGAAATAGTCTGGGTCTTACTAGACGTTTCGAGTGGCGGTGCGCTGGGAGCCCCAGTTCTCAGTGGTCGGCTATAAACAGTCGCGCGAGCACTTTAGCTGGCGGCAACACCCAGGCTGCACTGGCTTGGCCTTCTCCTCCCGTCGCCTCCAGGGTGGCGAGTTTCGTGGTCGGGCGATCGCGGCCGGTAGCGATCGTCCTGGCGTCGATATTTCCGTGTTTCGTCGTGTGGCTGGAAACGAACGTGCTCTTGAGCAACGCGAAGGGTCTCTGAGTGCAGCCGCCTAACCCACGGGTGCAACGGACTCGTTCCTCGCCTTCGGCTCGTCACTCGCTGCTGACCCCCAGCCCGTTAGGCGGGCCGAAGTGAACGAGCGCTTGGAGACGCGACATGAGCTCAACTAAGTCCACGACGCGGCAAGCAGGGCGATGCGCGAACGGCGGCCGCGCCCCGGAGCACCCATGACTCGCAGGACGAATGCAAGCATCGCCGGATTTACGTTCCTTGTTTACATCGCGGCCACATCGCGAGCTTGGTTCCATTCACCCGGGCGACGGGCGGAGAGGGGGTTGCCGCGCAACTCGCAGGCATCGCCCGGCATGCGACAGACGTGCGTCTCACCATCCTGCTCGGTCTCCTTGGGAACTTCTGCGCCCTGGGGCTCGCCGTAACGCTTTACTCGATCACGCGAGAGCAGGATCCCGATCTGGCAATGCTGGCCCTGACCTGTCGCGTCGCCGAGGGCATCGCTGGCATGCATGTGTCCAAAACGCTCGGGCTTCTCTGGCTCGCGACGGCAACCGACGTTACGGCACTTGACGCGGGGACAGCATCCGCGCTCGGCGCATACTTGCTGAAGATGGAAGGGTCGTTCACCGCAAGCGCGGCCTTCTTCGCCTTGGGGAGCACGCTCTTCTCATGGCTCCTCCTCCGCGGTCGCATGATCCCGGTCGCACTTGCCTGCCTCGGCGTGCTTGGGTCGATCCTTCCCGCCGTGTGCTTTCCTTTGCAGCTCGCGGGACTGCTCGGCGGCCCGGTCACGTCGTTCATGTGGTATCCAATATTGCTGTTCGAGGTGGTGCTGGCGCTGTGGCTGATCATGAAAGGCGTCACCGCGCCGGCGCCGAGGCAAAAAGCCTGAGGTTGCTACCGCCAGACTGGATTCGGCGGTCGCCCTCTGCGCATCGCCGACCGCCACGTCTCTTGCCGCCTAACCCGCGGGTGCAGCGGACTCGCTCCTCGCCTTCGGCTCGGAGCTCGCCGCTGACCCGCCGCCCGTTAGGCCGGCCGAAGACCGCGGACCGGTCGGTTCGGGTCACGTTTCCGTCAGAGCCCGGCCGGCGTCCCTGGGCGTAGGATTGTGATGCAAACAACAAGAACGCTGATGTCCCATCTTGGCGCCGGTCACGGTCCTTTCAACGTCCAGGGCGTGGGTGCGTCGTGAACATCAGCAGGGTTCGTCGTTCCCGTCGCGGTCAGCCGAATACCGGTTTAGGTTCGGTGGCGTTGCGGCAGCCTAACCGGCGGGTGCAGCGGACTCGCCCCTGCGCTTCGCTCCGGGGCTCGCTGCTGACCCGCCACCCGTCAGGCGCCCGGCGAAATGAGAGCAAGAGCAGAGTCGCAACGCGGCCCCACGATTGGACAACCATGCATACTATCTTCTCAACAGGCCGTCACTTTCTTGCCGTTGCGATTCTGACGGCGCTCCCGCTGGTGGCACCTGGCCAGAGCACCGGGAGTGCCGCGCCACCCTCGGTCAAGAAGACGGTTGATGCCTTCCTTGGTCACTGGGCTTTGACCGGAAGCTTCACTGGGCCAAATTCCAAGACCTCCTCACAATTGACCGTAACAATCGATTGCGAGTTAGCGGCACTCGGCATGGCGGTAAATTGCCGCATGACTGGCGACGATACTGGCGGCGGTCATGTCGAGATGGCAAGCGTCATTGGATACAGCCCGGACGAGCAACTTGTCCGATTGATGGAGATCTCATCCTCAGGTTCGTACCACGATCACAGGGGGCCATGGAGAGGCAACGTCATTCTGTTCGAACCATTAACATATTCGGTATCAGGCAAGAGGACGACCGAGTATTTTTCCATTAGCTTTCCGTCGCCTGACATGATGGCAGTTAAGTCGGTCACAGAAACGAAAGAGGGCAAATCTACGATGGAGTTGCTAGGGAGGCGGCGCACATCGACGTCAAAGTAACGACTGGCGCCTAACATGGCGTTGCAGCGGACTCGCGGCCTCGTGGCTGTCAGGTCGGCTCGGGGCGTCGGGCGTCGCTCGGCAATCCAGTCTCGGCCCGGCCGCCGCGCGCCGCTGAACGCCCGCTCGTTAGGCGGCACTCGGAACCGCTGTTGAACCTTTGCCGCGGAAGGGAAGCTCAATGAGCCGCACGTGCCTCCCTCTGATGCTGGTGCTCGTGCTCGAAGGCTGCGCCTCGGGGCCGAGGCAGCCACGAGCCCAAGATCCGCTCCCGGACACCGCGATGCACCGGCCGTTTGTCCTCTGGCCAGCTGAACAGCCGTTGCCAACCGAGGGCTATGACCGCGACCCACAGGTCCCCTTTGACCCCTCAGACTTGGTGATCCAGCCAGACGAGATGAGACCGTTCTATGGTCCACCTGGCGAATTCGGGTATTACATTGACGGTGTGAACTACGGTTTCAAGTCGCTCTCGTTCATTCTGACCGAAACTCATCCTGGTGGCGGTCCAGACCTTCACAGCCACGGCACTGAGGAAGCGCACATTCTTTTCGGCGGAAAGGTGGCGTACCTCGTCGGAGATAAGCGCTTCACCGTCGAGGGACCCTACATCACGCGAGTCCCAGCCGGTGTGCCTCATACTTTCATGAATGTGGGCTCCAAGCCCATCCACCTCATCGCGGTGTTCCCAGACGGACGTCCGGTCTACAGGTCCCTCGGTCCCAATCCTTTAATCACTGCTGCCGCCCCGGGATCGCCAACCACTTCCCCCAACCCTCCGGAGCCCTGAATGCGGCACTTCGCATGCTGTTGCTGGGGCAATCTCTTGATGGGCAGGCAGCTCAAATGGCAGCATCCTGACGAGGCCGTTGATTCCGTGCGGCGGTTCAAGGCACTTGAGCGCCGATGCCAGTCCCACTGAGGCTGATGAGTCTGGCTACCGGTTCGTTTTCGTGTAGAGGAGGGAGCGATGATCGACCATTCGTCTCTGGCTGAAGCGGTGTCACGGCTCTCGAGCCGATTTACCGGAGAGCTTCTCGTGTCGGGTGACCCGCATTACGACGAAGCCCGAAAGGTACACAACGGGCTCATTGACAAACGGCCCGCGTTAATCGCGCGATGCCGCGGCGTCGCAGACGTCGTGGATGCCGTGGAGCTCTCGCGTGTGCTGAACCTCGAGGCGGCGGTTCGCGGGGGCGGTCATAACCCGGCAGGCCGGGCAACGGTCGACGATGGCTTGATGATCGATTTGTCACCCATGAAGGGCATCGACGTAAGCCCACGGACCCGCACGGTCCGCGCGCAGGGAGGTGTCACGTGGGCGGAGTTCAATCGCGAGACGCAGCTTCACGGCCTCGCGACAACGGGCGGGACGGTTTCGTCGACCGGCATCGCGGGGCTGACCCTCGGCGGCGGTCTGGGATGGCTCATGGGCATGCATGGCCTGGCGGCGGACAATCTCCTGTCGGCGGAGATGGTCACGGCCGATGGCCGCGTCTTGACGGCGAGCGTCGATGAGAATTCGGATCTTTTCTGGGGAGTGCGCGGGGGTGGCGGCAACTTCGGAGTGGCGGCCTCGTTCGAGTATCGACTGCATCCGGTCGGACCGATGGTCACCGGTGGCCTCGTCCTGCACCCCTTCGAGAAGGCCGGCGACGTGCTCCGGTTCTACCGAGACCTCACGGCCTCGCTGCCCGACGAAATGACGGTGGTCGCAGGACTGCTCCACGGGCCGGACGGGTCCAGGCTGGCGGCAATCGCAGTCGCCCACTGCGGGCCTCCGGCCGACGGCGAAGCGGGGACACGGCGAGTCAAGGCGTTCGGGTCGCCGGTACTGGACGGCATCGGCCCGATGCAGTACTGCGATCTGAACAAGATGCTGGATGCCGCCTTTCCGAAGGGCGCCCTCAACTACTGGAAGTCCAGTTTCCTCGCGAGTTTGAGCGACGACGCCATTCGTACGATGGTCGAGCGCTACGCAGGATGCCCGTCGCCGATGACCGGGATCTTCCTCGAGCACGTCCACGGCGCGGTCACGCGCGTCGCGGTCGGTGACACCGCGTTTCCGCACCGAAGCGCTGGCTACGACCTGCTGTTGCTGAACCAGTGGACGAATCCGGCCGACGGCGATCGGTGCATGAGCTGGGGCCGGGAGACCTACGCCGCGATGAAACCCTTCATGGCGGCCGGCCGGTACGTCAATTATCTGGACCAGGACGAGGGAACAGACTCGGTGGCCGCGGCGTACGGGCCGAACTACCCGCGGCTCAAAGAGCTCAAGGCGAAGTACGATCCGGACAACTGGTTCCACTTGAACCAGAACATCCAATGACCATGATCAGCGATGGCGATCGAGCACCGAGAAGGCCGTGGAGTCGAAGCAGCGTAACGGGATTGATGCCGAGACGACTTGCTCAGGGCGTTTGCCGCCTAACCCGCGCGTGGAGCGGATTCGCGTCCTCGCGTTGCTCGGACCGCTCACTTCGTTCGCGCTCGCCGCTGATGCGCCACCCGTTAGGCTGCGCTGGTGTCCCGGCATGACTTGCGCTAGGTGTTAGTTCTCAGGACGTTGTTCCCGTAGGCGTGCGGCTGGGGTGCGTCTACCGAGTGAAGCATGAGGTTTCCTGTGATTGTAGTAGGAGAGGAACTTGGGGAGCCTGAGCGAGCGTTGGGTCGAGGTTGGATAAGCCCTGTGGTAGGCCCAGCCTCGTAGGAGCGTCTGGATGAAGCGTTCGGCTTTTCCGTTGGTACAGGGGCGGTAGGGCCGGGTGCGCAGGTGGCGCAGGCCGAGCCTTCCGCAAGCCGAGGCAAAGCGGTGAGAGCGGTAGCAGGATCCGTTGTCGGTCATGATGCCCGTGACTTTGATGCCGTGACTGGAGTACCAGGCGACCAGTCGTCTAAGGAAGGCGACAGCGGTTGGGGATCTTTCGTTAGCCAGGACTTCGGCATAAGCCAGACGAGAGGCGTCGTCGACGGCGACATGGACGAACTCCCAGCCGGCACGTCGGCCGCGCTGCCTGCGGTTACCGGTAATGAGGTGGCCAACGACTTGGATGCGGCCCAGCTTCTTGATGTCGATGTGGATGAGCTCTCCGGGATGGTCTCTCTGGTAGCGGCGAACGGGTTCTTTGGGGTCGAGGTTCTTGAGCCGAGACAGGCCTTCTCGAGCCAGGACGCGGGCCACCGTGGCAGGACTCGAGCCGACTCGAGAGGCGATCTGGGGTCCGGTCTTCCGCCCCCGGCGCAACCGGAGGATCTCTTCAACAACGGTGGTATGGGTCTGACGAGGCGACCGATGGGGCCGAGAGCTGCGATCCACCAGCGACGCCTCGCCGGCCTCCCGATACCGGCCTTTCCATTTAGAAGCGGTTCGGCGGTTAACAAAGGCCGCCTCGGCGGCGCTGGTCACGGGGATGCCTGCCTGGATGCGCTGGATCATCAACATTCGACTGGCCGGGCAAGTTCGGGCATTCTTGTGAAGCTCCATCTGGGCTCCTTCGATGGGTTGTTGGCGTTGAACACCTCCAGCCTCACCGATCTGAGCCCAGATGGGCAACTACCCTATGGGAACAACGTGTTGAGAAATCACAGCTAGGTCACGGTCCGCGGCGAACCGGAGCAGCGGTGGCGTGTAAACCTGACAGCGATAGGGCGCCTAACTCGCGCATGAAGCTGACGGGCGCTCCTGGCATTGCCGCGCAAGGGAAGCTGTCGTGAGCAAGGGGCAGCGTGGCGGCTGGCGCCCGCAGCTTATGCGCCTCCCGTTAGGCGACGGGAATCGCGTTCGGGGTGCGGGAATCCATGAAAGACACCCTGCCGCCAGCACCGCTAGCGGCAGGGTCGATTCAACCGCCCGACTTCGTCTGGGCTTCCTACTTACTCGCTGCCGCCACTAAGTCAGCGGCAGTCACTGGCCCGATCACGTCCGTGTCGGTGTGCCAAGCGACGAATGTGCGGAACTCAAGGCCGGCCGGGAAGCCCGTCTTACCGCCGTGCTTCTTGGTGATCTCATCCACCTTGGCCTGCTGCTCATTGCTCAGGTCGGGAGCGACTTGCATGTAGTCCCAGCTATCTCCGCTCGTGTGTGCATAGACCTGAGACGCCGGCACGCCAGCCTCCTTCGCGATCGCTTCGGTTGAGGCCATCCACTTCAAGAAGTCCAGCTGCTTCCCTGGCGCGATGCGATAGAGCGCGACTCGAGCATGTGGCGGCTGCTTTGCTTCCGGTTTGGCGGTCTGCGCGCTTGTGGTAAGAGCGGGGAGTAGGATGAAGGCCGGCAGCAGCAGTAGGGTTAAGCGGAACCATCGACTCATGATGTCCTCCTCGGGTGAACGGCACCCACGTCGCCGGAAGCGAAGCCTCCCAGCCGGCGGGGCACCCGCCTGCCAAAGTGGCCACTCAAGTGTCTTCAGGCGAAAAATCTGGATCGACCATATGCTCAACGCTTTGGAACGTCAACCTTTCGAGGCGTGCGCCCGACGGGAGCCGGCGCGGTGACCCCGTCGCCTAACCCGCGGGTGCAGCGGACTCGTTCCTCGCCTTCGGCTCGTCACTCGCCGCTGACCCGCCACCCGTTAGGCGTCGCTTAGATGCCCACATTCGTAGCTCTGCTACGCGGCGTCAATGTTGGCAAGGCCAAGCGTGTTTCCATGGCCGAGCTGCGCGCCCTGCTCTTTGGCTTGGGCTACACGGGCGTGGCTACCTTGCTGAACAGCGGCAACGCCGTCTTCCGCGCCTCAAGAGGCGCGCCGGCGAAGCATTCGGCGGTCATTGCGGCTGCAATCGCCACCAAACTCAAGGTTGAGGTGCCGGTGATCGTTAAGTCGGCAAGCGAGCTGGCATCCATCATCTCCGAGAATCCAATCAAGACAAGAGCGGAAGAGCATCCACGCTTTCTGGTTGCATTCGTTCAAGACGCTAGAGCGCTGTCGAGTCTTGCGGCCATCGAGTCGCTTGTTGTTCCTCCGGAGCGGTTTTCGGTGGGCAAGGACGCTGCGTATCTGTTCTGCGCAAACGGAATACTGGAAAGCAAGGCCCGGAAAGCCCTCCTCGGCAAGGCGGGCAAGTTGGCCACCACGAGAAATTGGGCCACCGTCCTCAAGCTGCGGGCTCTGGCCAAATGACACCGACGCCTAACCCGCGGGTGCAGCGGACTCGTTCCTCGCCTTCGGCTCC
>JBKJWL010000113.1:0-3039 GCA_046716885.1 Thermoanaerobaculia bacterium
TGCACGACGAGGCTTCGCTCGCGTCCCGTGGGATCGAGGCGCCGGCGGCGGTCCACGACGAGGCGACGCTCGCCTCTCGGGGGATCGAGTTCGCGGGGACCCATGACGAGGCGACGCTCGTGTCTCGGGGGATCGAGGCACCGGCGGTGGACGTCACTCACAGCGAGGCTCTGACCGCGAGCCAGCTCGTCGTGCCCGCCAACGATGAGGCCGGCCTTGTGGCGCGAGGTGTCGAGCTCACGCCGGCGCACGATGAGGCGACGCTCGTGTCGCGCGGGATCGAGGCACTACCTGCCGTTCACGACGAAGCGACGCTCGTCTCCCGCGGCATCGAGGCTCCTCAGGTCGCGACCCACGACGAGGCGTCGCTCATCTCACGCGGCATCGAGACTCCGGCCCCGGTGGATAGCAGCTCGGGCTTCGAGTTGCCGACGATCGACGCCCCGACCGCAGCGGTCGCTGCCGGCCTCGCCGGCGGGATCGCGCTCCTGATCACGGCGGCCGGCTTCTCGGCCCGCCGCGGCCGAGGCGGCATCCGCCCGGCCTGACGACCCGAACGAAAGGGGCCGGCCACTGCGCGCCGGCCCCTTACCGACGGCGGGAAGCGACCTCGTCTGAATCACGTCGCGCCTGAGGTCGTTCCCAAGATTGGCGCGCTCCGAGCCTCCCGGCCCGGCGTTCGGCCGCGAGCGTGGCGTACTGCAGCAGCGACTACGATCAACTGCGCAGGCCGAAGTGGCGGAACTGGCAGACGCGCCGGACTCAAAATCCGGTTCCCTTCGGGGAGTGTGGGTTCGATCCCCACCTTCGGCATCCACAAGCCATCCGGGTTTGCCGCCCGCCACGTCTCCGGGTTAGGAGCCGACGCGCGAACTTCGTACCCAACTTCGTACCAGACCCGGCTCCGGCCGTGAGGGACGGGGCTGGGTCTACGCGCGCGAGGCGCGTGTCGAAGGCGGCGCGGGGTTGCGGCACTCGCTCGCGGCGGCCGGGTGGTGATCTGGCGTTCCCCTCACCTCCGCTCCTGTCCGCTCCAGCTGGGTGTGTTGAGGTGCGCGTGTGGTGCACGCTCCCGGCCCCACCCAGAAGCTAGCCCCAACGCTCCCGACTGCCTAGTGGCCGTTTCGGTCAGGTGCGACGGCGAAACAGGCTGCGCCGCAGGGAACGATGCTTCGGCGGATTCGACCGAATGGGTCCCGCCTGGTAGTGGCGAAATAGCTCGTCGATGGGCGTCTGCAACGCCCCGCTGACACGCCCGTCCGCTTCGACGACCACCGTGTACCGATTGGCGTCCCCGACTCCACGCAGCAGGACGATCCACGGCTCGATCCCAACGTAGGCGAGTTCGTGCGCCGGTTGACCGCCGAGACCTGACGGCTCGTCAGCCGCCTCGAGAACGAACGGCCCCGCATCAGCAAACTCTCGCGCGACGTGATCCGCAGCCACCGCGGCCGCCATACCCCGCGACACGTAGAACCTGATGCGGCCTTCGCTTCGGAGACGTCGTACGACTGCCGCTGCTCCTGCCCAGGCCGCGTTCCCGATCACACCAGCCACCGCGAGCGACGTCACCCATTGGACGACCGGGATCCAGGCCGAGGCACCACGGCCTAGCCCGCCGTCCTCGGCCCTCCCGACTCCGAGTCCGGGCTGCTCATCCAGGATCCAAGCTCCGACGTGCGACTCAACCACGGCTCTAGCCCCGTGTCGGTACTCCTCCGTAACCTCAACCTCCTCGCCAGTAAGGAACCCAAGCGCGGGGCGAAGGCTGAACCGAGAATGTGGGCTTTCAAGATCCCACTCGTCCGGCACGATCGGCACTGGTCGAGCCTAGCGCCGTTTCGTACCGGATTTCGTACCAACCCCACCGGGTCTGAGCGCACCTTAGGGTGCTGAACCGGCACCGCAACACCGCATAGGTACTGGAACGTGCCTGCCGCTGGGCTTCTCAAAATCCGGTTCCCCTCGGGGAGTGCGGGTTCGATTTCCGCCTTCGGCATCAGTACCCCCGCGGGACGGCGCGGGATCGAGCATTCGCCAAGGCAGGTCATCGAACGGGACCAGCTCTAGACTCGCTGGAATCGTTCCGCGCACGCGGCTCGGACCGAGGCCGCGAACGTCGGCAGCTCGCGCTCGATGCGCCTGAACGACTGCTCGAACATGGCGACCAACCGCATCTGGGTCAGGGAGACCACCGAGGCCGTTCGCCGCCCGGTCACGAGCAGGCCGATCTCGCCGAAGAAGTCACCCGGGCCGAGCTCTGCGAGTCGACGACCATCCTGAACGACCTCTGCCCGTCCCTTCTCGATGATGAAGAATTCGTACGCGAAGTCGCGCTCGGAGTCGATCGTCTCGCCTGCGGGAACCACGATTCCCTCGGCAAGCTCGGCCACTCGCGCCCGCTCCTCGGGTCGCAGTTCGGCGAAGAGGGGAATTGCGGCGAGCTGCTCGGGGTTCACGATTCCGCGCTCGAACGCCATGGCAACGATGCTCCCACGGGATTTTGGCTCCGGTCAAGGGAGTTCACCACACCCGCACATTTCGGCGTCGCGCGCACGATCAGGAGCCGCCCGAGCGACCTGCTGGGCCGGCCGCCGCCGCGCGCCGGAACGGCTCAAAGTTGAAAGCGCGGCGAACTCCACAGATACTTGCGTCTTCCCCCGGTGGGAGGGCTTCACGTTGGCGTCCAGGAAATCCACCGGGGTAGGTCATCGGGTGACGGAGGAGGCATGTTGGTGAATCTCAGAAAGCGTGGTTTGTTGGGCGTTCTGGCCCTGCTCGTGGCGGTGCTCGCGCTCGTTGCGGCCGGCTGCGGCGGCGGCGACGACAAGGCGAGCGGCACGACCACCGAGGAGTCGGGCGGCGGCGGCAGCGGCAACATCGAGGCCCTGCCCTCATCGTCCTGCACGGCGATCGAGTACAAGGGTGAAGGCGATCCGACCGTGTTGATCGCGTCGGACTTCCCGCTCCAGGGCTCGTCCCGGACGCAGACGATCCAGATCGTCGAGGCGATCCGGTTCCTGCTCGAGAAGCAGAACT
>JBKJWL010000114.1:0-3720 GCA_046716885.1 Thermoanaerobaculia bacterium
CCGGTGAGGTCACCCGTGATCCGGACGCCCGGGACGGCGGTCAATCCGTCTTCTCCGGTCTCGGGCAGCTTCTCGACGGTCCCGGCCGGCCACATGGTGTGCAGCCAGTGGGTGTAGCGAGCGAGAGGGTTCAAGGTGACCGCCATTGTACCGAGCTAACATCCTCGCGTGCCCGAGCTCCCCGATATTCTGGCGTACCTGGCGGCGCTCGAGACGCGCGTCGCCGGTCAAAGGCTCGAGTCGGTGCGTCTGGGCAACCCGTTTCTTCTCCGCTCGGTCGCTCCACCCGTGAAGAGCGCCGAGGGGCGGCGGGTGCTCGCCCTGCGGCGCGTCGGAAAGCGCATCGTCTTCGAGCTCGAGGGAGATCTCTTCCTCGTCTTCCATCTGATGGTCGCCGGCCGGCTCCACTGGAGGAAACGTGGCGCGAAGGTCGGCGGCCGCGCCTCCCTCGCCGCTTTCGATTTTCCGGAAGGGTCGCTCGTGCTCTCCGAAGCGAGCACGAAGAAGCGCGCGTCTCTCCACCTCGTGGAGGGGCGGGAGGCGCTCGGGGACTTCGACCGAGGCGGAATCGAGGTCCTCGAAGCGGATCTGTCCCGATTTCGGGAGGCTCTGACCCGCGAGAACCACACGTTGAAGCGCGCGCTGACGGACCCGCGGCTGTTCTCGGGAATCGGCAACGCATACTCCGACGAGATCCTCCACCGCGCGCGTCTCTCGCCGGCGAAGCTCACGCAGCGGCTCTCCGGCGAAGAGATCGTCCGCCTCCACGGGGCCGTCCAGGACGTTCTGCGCGAGTGGAGTGGGCGGCTCGGCGCCGAGGCGCGGAGGGCCTTTCCGGAGAAGGTCACGGCGTTTCGCGAGGGCATGGCGGTCCACGGGCGGTACGGCAAGCCCTGCCCGGTCTGCGGCTCGCCGGTCCAGCGGATCGTCTACGCCGAGAACGAGGCGAACTATTGCGCGACGTGCCAGACCGGCGGCAAGCTGTTGGCCGACCGCGCCCTCTCGCAGCTCCTGCGCGGCGACTGGCCGAAGACGCTCGAGGAGCTCGAGGAGCGCAAGAACTCCGCCGGGCCCGCCGGAGCTTCAGAAAGATGAGCCCGGCACGTCGTTTCCTGGCCGTGGCCGCGCTGGTGTGTCCGGCACTCGCCCTGGAGGCCCAGACGCCGGCCCCGGCCGAAAGCGATCGATCACCGCGGTGGTCGTTCTCCGCGGGCTACGGCTTCTCCGTGAAGCTCCACCGCGGACGCGCGGAAGAGCAGGTCTTTCTCTTCGTGCCCGCCATCTCTTTTCCGCTCTCGGCCCGGCTGGAGTGGACGGTCGAGGGGCATTTTGCGCGGTACTTCCGGCCGAGCGGATACATGATCGGGTGGATGCCCGTGGGAGCCCGTTACTTCTTCGGCGGAGGGCGCGCGCAGCCGTATGCGTCGCTCGGCGCGGGGCTCGGCTGGACCGACCTGACCGAGCTCGACGAGATCGACCGCCGCTTCAACTACCTGCTGCAGGGCAGCGTCGGGGTGCGGGGCCGGCTCGGCGACGCAAGCGCCTGGACTCTGGAGGCGCGCCTGGCTCACATCTCGAACGCGGGGACGGTTCTGCCCAACCTCGGGCTGAACTCGCTCGTCTTTCTGGGAGGCTGGCGCTTCCGGTAAACCCTCAGGGCAGCCGGCCGGAGAGGAGGACGGACAGCTTCTCCGGGTCGATGTTTCCTCCGGAGACGACGCAGACGATCTTTCCGCCGCTCATCTTCCGGGCGGCGGCGACCGGAACGGCGCCCGCGCCCTCCGCCACGACCCTTGCGCGCTCGGCGAGCAGGCGGATCGCCGCGGCCGTCTCCCCGAGCGACACCACGACCGATCCGGCGAGCAGCGCCTTCGCGAGCGGCCACATCTCGGGGAGAACGCTCGATCCGCCGATGCCGTCGACGAAGCTCGGCGTGTAGTCCGTCGCGACCGGGCGTCCCGCGGCGAGCGCGGCCGCGAGCGGGGCAGCGGTGGCGATCTCGCAGGCGAAGACCCGCGTCGCGGGCCGCAGCGCGCGGACTGCGGAGGCGATCCCGCAGGAGAGACCCCCGCCCCCGAACGGCACGAGCACGATGTCGGCGTCGCGCAGGTCCTCCAGGATCTCGAGGCCGATCGTGCCGATGCCGGCGATGACCGCCCGGACGGCGACCGGGTGAAGAAAAAGGCCGTCGATCCCGGGATAGTGATGCTCGACGAGAACCTGCCACCATCGTTCGTGGGAGACCTTCACGATTCGGCCGCCGAGGCGCTCGATCGCGGAGAGCTTGGTCGCTGGAGCGTGCTCCGGCACGACGACCGTGCACGGGATCCCGAGCCGGCGCGCGTTCCAGGCGACGCCCTGCGCCATGTTGCCGGCGCTCGCCGTGTAGACCCCGCGGGCGAGCGCCTCCGGATCGGCCAGGGCCATCGCGTTTCCGGCGCCGCGGAGCTTGAAGGATCCGATCGGCTGGAGGTTTTCGAGTTTCAGGAAGATCTCGGAAGAACCGTCGACGGGCAGCCGGATGAGCGGAGTGCGGAGGGCCGAGGCGGCGATGCGTGGGCGGGCCGCGCGGATTTCGTCGAGTCCGATCGGGTCAATCGGCTTCGTGTCGGCCTCCGCCGAACTCCACCCACTTCCCGAAGCCGGATCCCCGCGCCTTTGTGTAGATGTGCTGCGCCGCGGCAACGTCCTCGATCCCGAGGCCCACCGACTTGAAGACCGTGACGTCGGTCGGGGAAGTGCGGCCCTTCGCCACGCCGATGACGAGCTGGCCGAGCTCGCCGACGATGTGCTCGGCGGTGATGGCGCCGGCCTGTATCGGGATGACGACGTCGCCCGCCTCCGCGAGCGCGGCTTCGCGCTGGTCGACGAAGAGGTGCGAGTGCACGACCGCGGCCGTGTCGAGCTCTCGAGCGGTCGCCACGCTCGAGCCGACCGCGTTGACATGGGCGCCCGGAGACAGCCACTCGCCCATGAGGACCGGCTCGGGCGACGACGTCACGGTGCAGACGATGTCGGCGCCTTCGACCGCTTCGCGCACGGACGCGCTGGGAGTCACGGCGACGCCGTGCCGCTTGCCCTCGCGCTCGGCGAAGGCGCGGGCCTTCTCGGGAGTCTTGCTCGCGACGCGAATCCTGCGGATCCTCCGGACGGCGAGCATCGCCTCGAGGTGCGTGCGGGCCTCGACCCCCGATCCCACGATCGCGAGGTCCCCGGCGTCCTCCCGGGCGAGCAGCCGTGTCGCGAGCCCGCTAACCGCGGCCGTGCGCACCGAGGTGAGGGATGTGGCGTCGATCACGGCGAGAAGCCGCCCGCGCCCCGACTCGAAGAGGAGCACCGCGCCCTGGTGAGAGTCGAGGTCCGTCCCCTCGTTGCGGGGAAAGAACGTAACGGCCTTCACGCCGATCGCGGCCAGGCCGGTCAGATGCGCCGGCATCAGGCCGAGCGCGCCCGACTTTCCGGGCAGCCACAGGATCTGCCGGAGCGGCATGTCGGCCTCGCCGCGGGCGAGCGCGGCGAACGCGCGCGCCATCACGTCGACGCAGTCCTTCATGGGAAGAAGCCCCGGGACTTCGGACTGATTGACGATCAGCAGTTCGAGCACGATCCCTCCACTTGCCACGAAAAGGAAAAGAAAACGACGAATCGATCCGGGAAGGATATACGCGATCGCCCGCCCTACTGCCAGCGAAAGATCTTCAGCGCCAGGGCGAAGCTCGC
>JBKJWL010000115.1:0-12753 GCA_046716885.1 Thermoanaerobaculia bacterium
TCCTCCTCGTTTCTTTCGTCGGCGCCGTGACCCTGTGGGCGCAGCAGCCGACGCCTCCGCCTCCGGCCGCGCAGAAGATGGAGATGCCGGGCAAGCCGGGCATGATGGACGAGAAGATGATGGAGGAATCCATGATGGCCCATCACAAGGAGATGATGGCCAAGATGGAGGCGATGGACGCTCGACTCGATGAACTCGTCAAGAAGATGAACGCCGCGACCGGAAAGAGAAAGACGGACGCCGTGGCCGCCGTCGTCAACGAGCTCGTCGCCCAGCGCAAACAGATGCACGAACAGATGATGGCCATGCACCCGAAAATGATGAAGCACATGATGGCGCACATGCGGATGGGAATGATGAAGGGCATGGAGGATTCGATGGCCAAGTGCCCGATGATGAAAAGCAGGGCACCCGCCCAGGATGCGCATTCCGAGCACGGCACCGACTGACCCTGCACGCGAGAGCTGATGGAGGTATGTGATGGACGGGGGTACCGGCATGGGTATGGGTTGGATGAACGTCTGGTGGATCTTCGGAGTCGTGGTCGTGATCGGCGTTCTCTGGCTTGTCTTCAAGAGCTTCGGCCGTCGAACGCCACCGGGCGGCTCCCCCTAAGTAGGGATCCCGAAGCGCCGCGGGGGAGGTCTTGAAGGAGCTCTTGGAGGGGTACAAGAGGCCGGAGGACTTGCTGGGGCCGGAAGGGTTGCCGGCGGCGTTGGTGGAGAAGGCGTTGTCGGCGGAGTGACGGACTACCTTGGGTACGAGAAGCACGACGCATCGGGTCGAAGTGCCGCGGGACCGGAACGGGGCTTCGAGCCGCAGCTGGTCAAGAAGCACCAAGAGCGAGGAGGTGCTGCTCATGACCATAGAACGGTTGCTCCGGGGGATCGCCGGGGGCTTCGTGCTCGGCAGCCTGGCGCTGGGCTGGCTCGTCCATCCCGGGTTCTTCCTGCTGACCGCTTTCGTCGGCGTCAACCTGTTCCAGTCGGCGTTGACCGGCTGGTGCCCGATGATGTGGTTCCTCGGGAAGCTCGGGGTGCCCGCCTCATGCTCGCAGCCGACGGCGGTTGCCGCGGGGAGGACGCTGTGACCGTCCCCTACGGGCTGTCTGCCGACGTTGCGCTCCCGTTCGAGGAGGCGGTCGCCCGGTCGCGGGAGGAACTGGCGAAGGAGGGGTTCGGCATCCTCACCGAGATTGACGTGCGCGAGACGCTGAAGAAGAAGCTGGGGGTGGATTTCCGACGGTACGTCATCCTCGGCGCGTGCCAGCCGCCTCTGGCGCACGAGGCCCTCGAGGCCGAGCTGGAGGTTGGTCTGCTTTTGCCGTGCAACGTGGCGGTCTGGGAGACCGGACCGGGAACCAGCGTCGTGGCGGCCTTCGACCCCATGGCCATGACGACTCTGGCCCGGCGTCCCGAAGCGATCCGTCCGATCGCGGAGAAGGTCCGCGAGAAGATGTCCCGGGTCATCCAGCGGCTCGCCGCGGCCCCGGCCGCGTCGTGATTGCCGCTTTCCCGTCCGCGCTCCGCCGGCGCGGGAGGGAGGGGAGGGGAGCACAGAAAGCGACCGGGAGCAGCGTTTCGGCGGGTGCGCCGCTATGAGCCGCCCTTGATGTAAGACCACCCCTCCCGGAGCCGCGCTGATGGGACTGTCCGGGAAACTTTGCCGATCAAGGACCGCCGGTCCGGCCCTGCGTCGTGCCGGGCTTGGGCTGCCCCATCAGGGTCACACCGAAGAGAGGTCCGAGCAGGCAGACGTTGAAGACACCGGCCGCGATAGGCACGAGGCCGATCAGAGCGAGGATCGTTCCGGCTGTCTCTCCCACGCGCGTCAATCCGAACCAAACGATGACAGCGCCAAGCGTGATCCGCAGGAGACGCCCTGCCCACGACCGCATGAAATTGACGAATCCCATCCTCCCATCCTTTCAGTGACGCGAAGGCGCGCCGTCTTGCCGGCGGGCAGCTACTTCTTCTTGCTGGTCTTGCCCTCGGATTTGCTCTTTCTCTTGACGTCCGCCCCGTGGGCCCGCTCGTAGGTCTGGATGTCCTTGAACCGTCCCTGGGAGTCGCGGACCGCGTAGAGCTTCTTGCCGGAGACGCTGCGGTGGGTCGTGCGGTGAGCCATCGTGTTCCTCCTTTTGACAGACGGTGAGGTGTGCCAAGTCTATGCCAAGCGGGGGAACAGCGTCAGCAGGCTCCACAGGTCCGGCACCCGCTCGACCGGACCGGCCGCCGGACCATCGCCGATGAGAATCGGCTTCATGCCGGCGCCTGCCGCCCCGGCGACGTCGATCTCGTAGATGTCGCCGACGTAGGCGCAGGCCGACGGATCGAGCGCCAGCCGTTCCGCCGCGGCCTGGAAGATCCGAGGATCGGGCTTCTCCACCCCGACCTCGGCCGAGTCAACGACGAACTCGAGGTGGAGCAGCAGGCCCGCCGCTTCGAGCAGTCCGCGGACCCGCCCATCCGCGTTGGAGACGCAGGCCACGCGGTACCCCCGCCCCCGCAGGGCCTCGAGCGTCTCGGGCGCCCGGTCCGCGCAGCGGGACCAGAGGTTGGCGCGGCGGTGCTCGGCGGCCACACGGCCCGCCGCCTCGCGCCGGGGCGGCCCCGCCTCCAGGCCGAGACCCGACAGCATCGTGTCGAAGTAGACCGGCAGCCGCTTGGCGTCGCGCGAGGCCGGGCTCTTCAGGACGAACGTCCGCACCGCCGCGACCGCGGCGGATTCGGCCTCCCGAAACTCCACCGGGTCCCACGCCCTTCCCGCCGCGCGGCAGACGCGCTCGCCGTCGACGTGGATGAGCGTCCCGCCCGCGTCGAAGAGGACCGCGCGGACCTCCTTCACGCCAGCTCCGCCCGCACGATGGTTTCGAGCTCGTCCGCGATCGCGTGGACCTCGGCCGACTCGGGGCCCTCGACGAGGATGCGCAGGAGCGGCTCCGTGCCCGAGTAGCGCAGGAAAACGCGCCCGCGGGCGCGCAGCGCGTCCTCGGCGCGGGCGACGGCGCCGCGGATGGTTGGTGCCTCTTCGATGGCGACGCGGCGCGCGACCCGCACGTTGCGCAGCGTCTGCGGCATCTTCTCGAGCGTCGCGAGCTCCGAGAGCCGCCGGCCGCTGCCCTGGACGATCGATGACACGACGAGCGCCGTCAGGATGCCGTCGCCCGCCGGGGAAAGGGGAGCCAGCAGGATGTGCCCCGAGGTCTCTCCCCCGAGCGCGGCGCCCGTCTGGTCCATCAGTCTCGCCACGTTACGGTCGCCCACGGCGGCGCGGCGGAACGCGATGCCCTCGCGGATGAACGCGGCTTCGAGGCCGTAGTTGGACATTACGGTCCCCACGACGCCGCCCGAGGGCAGGCGGTCCTTGCGTTTCCAGTCCATGGCCACGATCCAGAGGACGTCGTCTCCGTCGAGGATCCGGCCAGTCTCGTCCGCGAAGATCGATCGGTCCGCGTCCCCGTCGAAGGCGACGCCGAGCGCCACGCCCGACTCGCGCGTGGCGCTCGCCATCGTCTCGGGATGGAGCGCGCCGCAGCCCCTGTTGATGTTGCGGCCATCGGGCGCGTCGTGGATCGCCGTCACGCGCGCGCCCGCCCGGTGGAAGGCCCGCGGCCCGATCTGGAAGGCCGCGCCGTTGCCGGCGTCCATCAGGACCGGGAAGCCGTCCAGGTCGTCGGGCACGCCGGCCTTCAGACGCGAGACGTAAGTCGCCACGAGGCCGGGATCCGGATCCGGCGGCGCGGGCGTGATGACGGTCTCGGACCGCTCCCGCGCGTCGACGAGCTTCCTCTCGAGGTACTCTTCCTCTTCGTCGGGCCACTTGCGGCCGTCGGGGCCGAAGATCTTGACCCCGTTGTCCTCGTACGGGTTATGCGACGCGGAAACGGCGACGCCGGCCGCCGCCCCGATCTCGAGCACCAGCTCGGCCACGCCAGGGGTCGGGATGATGCCGGCGGAGACCACGCCGCAGCCTCCCTCGTTGAGCCCCGCGGCCAGGTCCGCCACGATCCTCGGGGTGGACTCGCGCGTGTCGCCGCCGAGGACGACGCGGCCACCGCCCGCGCGCTCGGAGAGCCGCCGGCCGAGCTCGCGCCCGAGCAGGCGCACCGAGGCAGGGTCGAGCGGAAAATCGCCGGCCTTCCCCCGCAGTCCGTCCGTGCCGAAGAGCTTCACGATGCCGCGGCTACTTTCTGCGCGGCCGGGCGGTCGGCAAGGGCGTTGGTGCCGGACGGATCCTCACGCGCACCGTGACGATCTGTCCCTGGCGCACCCGCACGCCGGCCGCCTGTGGAAAGACCGTGGTGGAAACCGAAAACGACGCATCCCGTCCCTCGACCGAGATCGGATCGGTCCGAATCTGGGTCATCCGCGCGACCGTCCGCGCAGGCCCCAGGACGCGGGCATTGCGGGGCTCGGCGATCGCCCCCTCGACCAGCCAACCCGGCGCTGGATTGCCGTTCAACTCGGGCACGATCCGGAGGGTTTTCTCCGCGACCCCGTCGAGGACGAGTCGGATCTCGCCGGGAGAGATCGCGATGACTTCGACTTCCCGCGGCACGTTGATGTCGGCGGGCTCGATGGTGTACCGCTTCTCGCCGGGAGTGGAATCCGCCAGGTCCACGACGGCTTCGAGCTTGCCCGGCTCGAGCTGCCGGAGGGGCGTGAAGGGCCCTCGAACGCGCACGTCCACAGCGTCGGGCAGCGGCGAGACGATCATCGTGCCCGGCGGCACGTTCACGATCGAGAGCGGGATGCGGTAGCTGCGCTCGGAGATCCGTTCGCGGCGCTCGCCCGACAGGGCGAACCAGGTCAAGCCGGCGATGACCAGAGCCGAGAGCTTGGTCCCGAGGTTGCGGAAGAGGATGCGCGAGATGTCCATCAGCGTTTTCTTCGCCTCATCGGTGCGCCGCGAACTCGCGCAGGAGGAGGTCCCGCAGCGACTTGGCATCGAGGTCTTCCTGGAGCTCTCCGTCGCGGGCGAGCGAGATCGTGCCCCGTTCCTCCGACACCAGCAGCGCCATCGCGTCGGTCTCCTCCGTGATCCCGATCGCGGCGCGGTGCCGGGTCCCGAACCGCTTGGGCAGGCCCTCCTTGAGCGAGAGGGGCAGGAAGCTCGCGGCGGCGGCGATGCGGCCTCCCGAGATGATGACGGCCCCGTCGTGGAGGGGAGTGCCCGGCGCGAAGAGCGTCACCAGCAGCTCGTAGGACACGACGGCGTCGATCGGCGACCCGTTCTCGATGTATGTCTTCAGGCCTTCCCGCCGCTCGAGCACGAAGAGGGCGCCCACCCGCCGCGCCGAGAGCGAGGTGACGGCCAGCACGATTTCCGAGATGGTCTCCTCGGCATGATAGCCGGAGAAGAGCGCGAAGAAGGGCGTGCGCCCGAACGCCGCCAGGCCGCGGCGCAGCTCGTGCGAAAAGAGCACGATGATGGCGAACGGGACGTAGAAGATGACCGCCTTCAGGATCGTCGTCAGAGCGACGAGCTTGAAGAGGAGCGCGGTCCCGTAGACGAAGGATATGGCCAGCAGGCCCAGCGCCATCTGCACGGCGCGCGTGCCGCGGATCAGGCGCAGCAGCGCGTACGTGATGACCGCGACGAGGAGGATGTCGAGCGCGTCGCGCCAGGTGAAATTCAGGTGCGCGAGAGGGCCGAAGCGGGTGGTGAGAGCGTCGATCACGGGACCGGCGCCCCGGCGGGAGCGGGTGGGGAAATCCGCGGGCGCGCGATTGCCTGGGACATTCGCAGAAAGCGCGCCGAGGCGAGGACGTCGTGGACGCGGACGATCGCGGCTCCCGCCGCGGCGGCCGCGGAGAGGGCGGAAAGCGAGCCGGGAAGTCGATCCTCAGGGGGAGAGTCCTCCGCGACGCCGGAGAAGCGGCGGACGAAGCCCTTGCGGGAGGCCCCGACAGCCAGGGGCAACCCGAGCGACCGGAAGGCCGCCAGATGCCGCAGCAGAAGGAGGTTTCCGTCCAGGCTCTTGCCGAAGCCGAGTCCGGGATCAATGGCGACACCATCGGGCGCGGCTCCCGCTTCCAGGGCGCACCGCGCGGCCGCGGCGAGAACCGCGGCGACGTCGGCGACGGGATGGTCGTAGTGCAGTTCGTCCTGCATCGCGCGCGGGTCCGTCCCCTTCATGTGCATGAGGATAGCGCCGGCGCCGATCTCTGCGATGGTCGCTGCCATGTCCGGGTCGAAGCGGCCCCCGGACACGTCGTTGACGAGGTCGGCGCCGGCCGCGAACGCTTCCCGGGCGACTACGGCCCGCCGCGTGTCGATCGAGAGGGGCGCATGCGAGCGGGCGCGGATCCCGACGATCACGGGAACGACGCGCGCGAGCTCTTCGTCGGCCGTAAGCTCGCGCGCCGCGCCATAGCTTTTCGGGCGGGTCGACTCGCCGCCCACGTCCACGATCGCTGCCCCCTCCTCGAACATGCGGAGGGCCCCCTCGACCGCGCGGTCCCGGTCGAAGTAGAGCCCGCCGTCGGAGAACGAGTCGGGCGTCACGTTGAGCACGCCCATCAGGACGGGGCCGCCCGAGAGGTCGAGGCTCCCGCCTCGGGCCAGCCTCAGCCGGGCGGGCCTCGCCGCGGCTCGGGCGAACGCGGCGTCGGCGCGCTCGCGCAGCGAAGCCGGCATCGCCCGGAGCGTCTCGGCGCGCTTGCTCCGCGAGATCACGACCGGCGGGGACGCCGAGCCTTCGAAGCGCACGACGTCGACCGGAAAGTCCGACGGCGGAAAGGTCGCCGGCCGGAACCCGTCCCAGGAACAGATCTCCCGGAGCGTCTCGAGGTCCGGAGCAGGGAGGATCAGGTCGGCGCTTTGAGGCACCGGGGGAGTGTAATGGATGGAGTCGACGGTCGACTGTGAACGTCTGCTGACGCCTTGCGGACTTTCCTACGCGGGCTCCGGCACCAGCGGCCCGATGGTCCCGTCGGCGATCTCCGACGTGCCGCCGGGCAGGATCGGGGGCTTGGGCGGGCCGGTCTTGCGGAGCTTCGAGATGTCGGTGCCCGACTCCTCCGCGATGATCTGGAGCACTTCGTCGCCGTCGAGAACTTCCTTCTCGAGGAGTGTGCGGGCGAGGCGATGCATCGCCTTCTCGTTGTCGGAGATCAGATTGCGCGCCCGGTCGTAGGCGCTCGTGACGATGCGCTTGACCTCAGCGTCGATCTGATTGGCCGTCGCCTCGGAGTAGTCCTGCGTCCGGCCGAAGTCGCGGCCCAGGAAGATCTCCTGCTCGGGCCGGCCGAAGGTCAGCGGCCCCATCTCGCTCATGCCCCACTCGCAGACCATCTTGCGCGCCATGTCTGTGGCTTTCTCGATGTCGTTGCCGGCGCCGGTCGTCATGTGGCCCAGGAACTTCTCCTCGGCGATGCGGCCGCCCATCATCACCGTGATCATCGCCTCCAGGTACTCCTTCGTGTGAGAGTACTTGTCTTCGGAGGGAAGCTGCATCGTGACGCCGAGCGCGCGTCCGCGAGGGATGATCGTGACCTTGTGCACCGGGTCGGCGTCCGCCAGAAGTGTGGCGACCAGAGCGTGCCCGCCTTCGTGGTACGCCGTGTTCTTCTTCTCTTCCTCGGTCATGATCATGGACTTGCGCTCGGGGCCCATCATGACCTTGTCCTTGGCGTACTCGAAGTCGATCATCTCGACCTTCTTCTTGTTGAACCGCGCCGCGTTGAGCGCCGCCTCGTTGACGAGGTTGGCCAGGTCGGCTCCCGAGAACCCGGGCGTGCCGCGGGCGATAACCATGAGGTCCACGTTCTCCGAGAGCGGCGTGCTGCGCGTGTGCACCTTGAGAATCTGCTCCCGCCCGCGCAGATCAGGCCGGTCGACGACGACCCGGCGATCGAACCGCCCGGGCCGAAGCAAGGCCGGGTCGAGCACGTCGGGTCGGTTGGTCGCGGCCACGAGGATGACGCCCTCGTTGGTCTCGAATCCGTCCATCTCGACGAGGAGGGCGTTCAGGGTTTGCTCCCGCTCGTCGTGCCCGCCGCCGAGCCCCGCGCCGCGGTGCCGGCCGACGGCGTCGATCTCGTCGATGAAGATGATGCAGGGGGCGTTCTTCTTGCCCTGTTCGAAGAGATCGCGCACGCGCGATGCCCCCACGCCCACGAACATCTCGACGAAGTCGGAGCCCGAGATCGTGAAGAAGGGGACGTTGGCCTCGCCCGCGACCGCGCGGGCAAGGAGCGTCTTGCCCGTGCCGGGCGATCCGATCAGGAGCACCCCCTTTGGAATCTTGCCGCCGAGCTTCTGGAACTTCTGCGGGTCCTTCAGGAACTCGATGATCTCCTGCAGCTCGACCTTGGCTTCTTCGACGCCTGCGACGTCCTTGAACGTCACCTTCTTCTGGTTCGGCGTCAGCAGCTTCGCCCGCGACTTCCCGAAGGACAGGGCCTTGTTCCCGCCCGCCTGCATCTGCCGCATGATCACGAACCAGATCGCCACCAGCAGGATGAGCGGCCCGTACATGACGAGCGCCGAGACGAACGTCGAGTCTTTCGTGGGCGCGATCTCGATCTCGACGTTCTTGGCGCGCAGGTCCTTGACGAGGTCCGGGTATTCCGCCGCGTAGGTCCGGAAGCGCGGTTCCCGCTTTCCCGCTGAGGGCGCGAACTGGCCGCTGATCTCCTCGCCGCGGATCCGGACCGACTGGATGTGGCCCTGATTGACCTGGTCCAGGAACTGCGAGAAGGTGACCTCCTCGACGGTCGTGGCGCCGGTCTTGAAGACGTTCCACGCGAGGATGATCAGCACCAGGATGACCATCCACAGAAGCAGGTTCTTGATCGTGGCGTTCAACGGGTTAACTCCCTTCGGGCGCACCTTCGGACGACCAGCATAACGGACTCCCGCGCCGATTTATTGCTCGACGACCTCGTGGATGTCGGGCAGGTGGGCGTGAAGGCCCTCGTGCTCCATCCCGTAGCCCGCGTACAGGCCCCCGCTCTCGCTCGAGAAGAGCGAAAAGTCCACGGACACATTGGTCTTACGGTCCAGGGGCTTGTCGATGATTGCGGCCAGCCGGAGCGAGGACGCGCCGCCACTCCGCAGGTTGTCCATCAGATAGGTCTCGATGACGCCCGTGTGCACGACGTCCTTCAGGAGCAGAACGTGCTTGCCGGACACCGTGAAGCCGGTCGTGAAGTCGATCTGGAGCACGTCGTTGGCCCCCTCGGCGCGGCGCACGTGCAGGTACTCACACGAGAAGGGGCCGCGGATCTGCCGCGCCAGGTCGGCCATGAAGAACGCCGACCCCTTGAGGATCGAGACGACCGCGAGGGGCCGCTCGCGGAGGTCGCGGTCGATGGCTTCCGCGACGGCCGTGACCCGTTCGGCGACGATGCGCGCTTCATAGAGTGGTTCGAGCCTCACAGTTGGATCTCCGCGGATGCCCTCATTGTCGAGGTCCGGCTTGCAGGATCGTACTCCCGCCGACCGGCCGGAGAGGGGCGGGAACGCACCGTGAGGGTCGGACCGCGGCGTTCGAAGCGGATGGCCCGGCCCGCCTCGAAGCGGAAATCCGCCCCCGAGGCAAGGAGGCCCACGATCTGTTCGCGCTCGCGGCCTGTCATCGGCGGCCGGCCGGGGCGGGCGAAGGGGGAGGCCAGCCGGTCGAGCGCGATGCGGCTCAGCTCCTCCGGGCATTCCTCGAGGATCTCTGCGTCGGCCGACGAAGAATCGGGCCCGAACCCGAGGTGGGGCTCGACAAGCTCCGAAAACTCCCGCTCGAGCCTCTCCCGGGCCTCGGTCAGGCGGTCGAGCTCCGCGCCGGCCGCCCGCCGGTCTGCGTCGGCCGTGACGGCCAGCGCGCGGCGGATGCGGTTGCGGTCGAAGGCCAGGTTTCCGTTGGAGGAGTCGCGCCGGAAGGCGAGGCCGCGCTCGCGGAGGAACTCCAGAATCTCGCCCCGCGTGACCGACAGAAACGGCCGCACCACGCCGTCGGACCGCCTCTCGCGGGGGCCGGCCAGCCGGGCCAAGCCTCCCCGGCGGCCGCGCGCCAGCAGATAGGACTCGATGGCGTCGTCCCGCTGGTGCGCCGTGGCGACGAGGGGCGCGCCCGCCTCGCGCGCCATCTCCAGAAGGGCGGCGTAGCGGACGTGCCGGGCTCCGGCTTCCGGGGACAGGCGCAGCGCCCGTGCGGCTTCGCGCGCGTCGCGGCGGCGAAAGGCGAAGGGGAGTCGGAGTCGCCGCGCGTGTTCTCGAACGAAGGCGAGATCCCGGTCGGCCTCCCTGTGCCGTAGGGCGTGGTGGACGTGGCCGACCGCGAGCACCCAGCCCGTCCGGGCCGCCGCATCCGCCGCGCCGTACAGGAGCGCCGTCGAGTCGGCTCCCCCCGACACCGCGAGGAGAACACTCTCCCCGGGGGGGATCAGGCCGGATTCGGCGGCGCGCGCGAGGGCGGCGGCAATCGGTCCCATGAGTCCAGATGGTACGGCCTTTTGGTCCGAGTTTTGCGTCGCGATGAAGGGGTCGTGCGGAATGCGTGCTTCGGAGGGGATCTATGAGCCTGCGTCTCGGTACCGCGATTCTGGCAGGGGCCTCGCTGGTTTTCCCGGCGATCCTCCCGGCCGAGACCGTCCCCGTGCGCCACGCCGAGGGCCTGGTCCACGGCTTCCTCTCCCTCCGTACCCTGGACGGGGAAACCCTCGCCGTCGGTGACCTGATCCAGTCGACCAAAGGCAATCGCGTCACGAGCCGGCTCGTCTTCCACTTCAAGGACGGCTCGATCCACGACGAGACCGTCGTGTTCTCCCAGCGCCGGACCTTTCGACTCGTCAGCGACCGCCTCGTGCAGAAGGGCCCGTCTTTTCCGAAACCGATGGACGTTTCGGTCGACGGCAGGACAGGCCAGGTCACGGTCCGCTACAAGGACGATGACGGCAAGGAGAAGGTCATCTCGGAGCGCGTTTCTCTGCCTCCCGACACGGCTAACGGAATGCTCCTCGCGTTGCTCAAGAACATTCGCCCCGACGCGGCGCGCACGACCGTTTCGATGGTGGCCGCCACGCCCAAGCCCCGACTCGTGAAGCTGATCATTACGCCTGCGGGCGAGGAGCCTTTCTCGATCGGGAGCTCGCCGCGCAAGGCCATGCATTACGTCGTGCATGTGGAGATCGGCGGCGTGGCCGGAGTGGTAGCTCCGCTCATCGGCAAGCAGCCCGAGGACTCCCACGTCTGGATCCTGGGCGGAGAGGCCCCGGCTTTCCTGCGGGCCGAGGGGCCGCTCTACCAGGGCGGTCCGTCCTGGCGGATGGATCTGTTGAGCCCGGCCTGGCCGGCGGCCACGCCGGCTCCGAAGCCGTGAAACCTTCCCCGACTAGCTCGCGCCCGCAACGAGCTTCTGGAACCGCGGGTTACCCTCTCGCAGCTCCGCCCGCAGTCGATTCGCGACGGCGCTCATAGCCCGAAATCATACCGGTACGCGAGAGCGGGAGCCACGGTCTCCGCGCTCAAAGGTTGGAGTCGAAAACGCCGGCCGCCCGCTCCGCCATCCGCTGCCACACGGCGCGTCCCCGCCATTCTCCAGGGTCGACGGCCCGGGCCCCGGCGAGATCCCGCTCGAACATCTCGCGCATGCCGGCGCCGGTTGCAGGATCGACGACGACCAGGTTGAGCTCGTAGTTTCGGCGCATCGAGAGCGGATCGAGGTTGCTCGACCCCACGAGGGTCACCTCCCCGTCCACCACCGCCGTTTTGGCGTGGACCATCACGCCGGCCCACTCGTAAACGCGGGCACCCGCATCGAGCAGCGGCTGGTAGACGCGTCGCGCCGCGGCGCCGGCGAGCGGATGGTTGTTGCGGCCCGGCAGCAGCAGCCGCACGGCGACGCCTCGCCGCGCCGCTGCCTCGAAGGACTCGAGAACGCGCTTCGGCGCGACGAGATAGGCATCGGTGATCTCGAGACTGTGCCGGGCGCGATTGGCCAGCCATTCGTAGACGTTTGCCACGCAACGCGCCCCGGGACGATCCGCCGCCACGATCCCCAGCGGGGGCCCCGTCGGGTCGGCCGGGTCGGAGCGCTCCGGGGCGGGGCCTTTCCGGTCGAGCTCCCACATCGTGTCGAACGCCGCCTCGACGTCACCCGCCATCGGCCCCCGCACCAGGAGGGCCGTGTCGCGCCAGCCGCCGCCGCCGCCCGCCGACGGCGGCGCCCAGTTGTCGCTGATGCACAGGCCGCCGACCACGGCGCTGTCTCCGTCCACCGAGAGCGTCTTGCGGTGGTCCCGGTGGCGCAAGCGTAGCCAGCTCCAGGGCTCGACCGGCGAGAGCGGCCGAAACGGGCGCGCCACGACGCCATCGCGCCGGAGAACGCCCGCGATCGACCCTCCGCGCACCATCAGCGTGCCGATGGGGTCGTAGAGCACGCGGACGTCGACGCCTCGCCGGGCCGCGGCGGAGAGGGCGGTCGCGAAGCGCTTCCCCGTCGCGTCGCCCGCGAAGATGAAGTTCTCGAAACGGACCCGGCGGCGCGCGCCCTCGATCGACTCGAGCATCGCGGGGAATGCGGCCGCGCCGTCGCGCAGGATCCGCACCGCCGGCAGGGACCTGCCCGGAGCGCCGGCGAGAAGGGACAGCTCTGCGGTCGCGGCCGGGGAAAGAAATGACGGCGGGGCCGTCTCCGACGTTGTCCCGCTCACGTTGTCGGGAAGTTTAACTTCAGTGCGCCGGGCGGTGTGCGTCTCGGGCATCCGGCTTGGGGCGGGGGAGAAGGTTGGTGGCGGTGCAGGGATTTGAACC
>JBKJWL010000116.1:0-20960 GCA_046716885.1 Thermoanaerobaculia bacterium
GCTGGAGGATCTCCGCCAGGTGCGCGCGGCCGCGCTCGATCTCGCGGTGAATCTCGTCGAGGCGTCGTTTTCCACGGGCGCCCGCCGCCGCCGCTTCTTCATGGAGGTGATCCAGGCGGGCCGCCGCCCGGGCGCGCGCCGCCTCGAGCTCGACGAAGGCGTCGTGTAGGGCGTCGTGGGCCGAGACGCGCGCGGAATCGCGCAGCTCGACCCAGCGGCGAGTCAGCTTCTGAACGCGCTCGTGCAGCCTCGCGGAAGAGAACGCGCGGCCGGTGCGGATCGCCTCGCGCTCCGCGTCGCGCCAGCGCTCGGGCGGACGGTGCAGGCTCTCCACCAGGCCGAGCCGCTCGCCGAGCCAGAGAAGGTAGTAGGTCGCGTCGATCTGCCACCAGCGGAAACCCTGGGCGGCGGAGCCGGGGGCCCAGTGATGGTTGTTGTGCCAGCCCTCGCCCATGGTCACCAGGGCGAAGAGGAAACTGTTGCGCGAGTCGTCGGTCGTCGCGAAGGCGCGGCGTCCGAAGACGTGCATGACGCTGTTGATCGAGAAAGTCCCATGCCACAGGAGGACGGTCGACAGAAAGTAGCCGTAGAAGACGCCCATCCACCCGAATGCGAGGAAGAGCCCGGCCGCGTACGCGATGGTCGGCAGGTACTCGTGCCGATCGAGCCAGCGCAGCTCCGGATACTTCGCGAGGTCAGGCACGCGCGCGAGGTCTGTCGTGGCGCAGTCGGGCGACAGGATCCAGCCCATGTGGCTCCACCAGAAGCCGCCCTGCAGGGGGCTGTGGATGTCCTCGGGCCGGTCGGAGTACTTGTGGTGGTGCCGGTGGTTTGACGCCCACCAGAGGACTCCCTTCTGCGCTGCGGTCTGCCCCAGGAAGGCGAGCAGGAGCTGCGGCAGCCGGGCGAGCCGGAAGGTGCGGTGGCTGAAGTAGCGGTGGAAGCCCGCGGTGATGGCGAACATCCGCAGGGAGTAGGAGCCCAGGCAAAGGGCGACCCCGGTCCACGAAAAGCCCACCGCGAAGACCCCCAGGGCCATCAGATGGACGAGCAGAAAACCCGCCGCCGAGGCGGGCCGGACGCGCCGGGCAGCGATTTCAGTGCTCATGGGACAACTCTACCGTCTAGGGCACGCGTCTGAGGCGCGGGCCCTGGCGAGAAATACGGGACCGGAGTCACTCCCGGATGCTAGGCGGGCAGTTGGCGTCGAGGAAATGTTGTCCAGAAAACGAGAGGGCGGCCGTTACGGGCCGCCCCGCGCGGCGAGAAGAAACGACGGCGTGCCTAAGACTTCTTCTGGACCGTCTCCAGGTTGATCGTCGCGTCCACGTCGTCGCTCAGCATGAAGCCGCCGGCGTCCAGGGCCTTGTTCCAGTTGATCCCGAAATCCTTGCGGTTGAGCTTGATCGTGGTCTCGAAGCTGGCGCGCTGATTGCCCCCCGGGTCCTTCGCGAAGCCGAGGAACGTGACCGGGAGCGTGACCTCCTTGGAGACGCCGTGCATGGTCATTGTGCCCGTCACGCTGTACTTGTCCTTCCCGGCCGGAGTGATCTTCGAGCTCTTGAAGGTGATCTCCGGGAACTTCTCGACGTCGAAGAAGTCGGCCGAGCGTAGGTGCTTGTCGCGGTCCGGGTTGTTGGTGTCGATCGAGGCGGTCTTGATCGTGAAGACGACCGAGGACACCTCGGGCTTCGCGGGGTCGGCCTGGATGGTCCCCTCGGCGTCGGTGAAGCTGCCGCGAACCTTCGAGGCGAAGTGGCGGATCTGAAAGCTCACGTCCGAGTGGGACTTGTCGACTGTGTAGGTCTCGGCAGCGAAGAGGGGCGCCGTCGCAGCGGCGGCGACGAGAAGCAGGGGCAGAATCTTGAGTTTCCCTCGCATGTCGATCTCCTTTGGCGTCAATCGGGTATTCCTGTACTCACGTGCCTGTGAACTGCGCAGAATACAGGAATTCACGATCGACCCCTACTGAACGCAACCCCTTGCCGCGACGGTGACTTGCCCCTCGACGCGACCCGCCCGGACGGCGACCAGCCGGTCGTGGAGGTTCGAGACCACGCAGGCATGGTTGGGGAGGATCCGGACCCGCTCGCCGATCCGGAAGGACTCGCCCTCGGCGACGCCGATGACGCCGTGCTCTTCGGAGAGGCGCGCGACCCGGCTGCGGCCGCCGAGAACCAGGCCGTGCCCGTCGGCGCTCGGGCGCAGCGGGTCCGTCGAGAGTGTCTTGGAGCCGGCGTCGACGACGGCGCGGTCGCGGGCCGGCACGCTGACGATCGTCGCGAGCACGGTCATCGCGCACTCCTCGAGACGGGCGCTCCCGAGAGAGACCTGTGAGAAGTCGTTGTAGACGTACGTTCCAGGCCGGCACTCCGTGACGCCGCGCGACGTCATGGACGCGCGAACGGTCGGCGTCGAGCCGAGCGAAACCTCTCCGACGGGAAGACCCGCGGCGGAAACCGCCTCGGCGGTCTCGGCGACGATGCGGCCTTCGTCGCTCGCAGCCTGCGCGGCTTCCTCCGGCGTGCGCGCGGCGTAGCCCTGGCCGCCGTGCGTGAAGAGGCCCGTGAAGTCGATGCCGGGTATCTCCGCGATGCGGCGCGCGGTCTCGACCGCGGCCTCCGGCGCGACGCCGACCCGGTGGTAGCCGCAGTCGATCTTGAGCAGGACGGGAAGCCCGCGGCCCGCGGCGTGGAAGGTCGCACCGAGACTCCGCGCGCCCTCGACGCTGTCGACGCCGACGCGCAGGCGGACCCGGTCGGCCAGCGCGAGCAGACGCCTCGCCTTGTCGGCCCCGAAGATCGGGTAGGCGAGGAAGATGTCGTCGAAGCCGAGGGCAGCGAAGACCTCGGCCTCGGAGGTTTTGGCGAGCGTCAGGCCCGAGGCGCCGGCCGAAAGCTGCAGCCGCGCGATCTCCGGCGACTTGTGGGTCTTCGCGTGCGGACGCAGCTTCACGCCCGCCCGCCGCGCGCGCTCCTGCATTCCGGCGACGTTCTTCTCGACGACGTCCAGGTCGATCAGGACCGCGGGCGTCGGCAGGTCGTCGAGCATGGTCATGCTCGCCGATCGAGAGAGAGCGCCCCACTCACGCCGGCTTTCGCGCGCGGCGGAACAGCGCGAAGACCACGCCGGACCAGTACGAGCGGGCGAGCAGTTCGGCCAGCTCGGTGATCTGGCGCGGCAGCTTGGACGCCGGAGGTGTCGCGGGGCGCCAGCTTGTCGTCCACGGCGGGAGCCTCCTTGCGGGGTATCCGAGTGTGACCCCTTATACACCCGGACCGTGCGGTAGAGTCTGGCGCCGGAGAGGGGGACGAACGGATGCGCAGGACCGGACTCGGGATCGCGGCGGCCGCGGGGGTGCTGCTCGGCGCCGCTGCGGCTTCGGCGCAGACCGCGGAGGAACTCGTCGAGAAGAACATCCGGGCACGCGGCGGGCTCGAGAAGATCAAGTCGGTCCAGTCGATGCGGATGACGGGAACCATGGCGCTCGGCGACGAGACCGCGGCGACGGTCCTGGAGTTCAAACGCCCCGGCCGACTGCGCTGGGAGTTCACGCTCGACGGGCAGACGGCGATCCAGGCGTACGACGGGACGGCCGGCTGGGCAGTCATGCCGTTCGAGGGCAAGACCGAGCCCGAGAGGATGCCCGCCGAGGAGGTCGAGAACTTCAAGCGGCAGGCCGACATGGACGGGCCGTTCGTCGACTACCGGGCGAAAGGCAATCGCATCGAGCTCCTCGGCAAGGGCAGCGCCGGCGGCCGGGACGCCTGGGAGCTGAAGGTCACCGCGTCGGACGGCGAGGTACGGATCGTCTTTCTCGACGCTGAGACCGGCCTGCAGGTCAAGACCGTCGCCCGCAAGACGGTCGACGGCAACGAGGTCGAGATCGTCAGCGTCATCGGCGACTACCGCGACGTCGGGGGCCTGAAGCTGCCGCACTCGTTCGAGGCGAGCGCCACCGGCGTCCCCCAGGCCCAGTCGATGAAGTTCGAGCGCATCGAGCTGAACGTCCCGCTGGAGGACTCGCGGTTCGCGATGCCCAAGGCCAAGGATCTCGAACGGCCGTCCGCCGCGCCGACACCCGCTTTCAGCTGAGGAGAAGCCCATGCTCCTGCGCCGACTGATGCTTCTAGCCGCTCTCCTCGTTTCGCTTGCGGCGCCCGCGGAGGCGCAGGCGAAAAAGGTCCTCATCTCGGTCGACATGGAGGGCATTGCCGGCGTCGTCACGGGCGAGCAGCTCGGGCCGCCGGGCTTCGAGTACGAGCGCTTCCGTCTCTTCATGACCAACGAGGCGCTCGCCGCGATCGAGGGCGCGCGCGCCGGGGGGGCGGCCGAGATCCTGGTCGCCGACTCGCACGGCAACGGCCAGAACCTTTTGATCGAGAAGTTTCCCAAGGACGTGCAGATCATTCGCGCGTGGCCCCGCCCGCTCGCGATGGTGCAGGGCGTCGACACCGGCGTCGATGCAGTTCTTTTCATCGGCTACCACTCGGGGACGACGAACCCCCAGGGCGTGCGCGCGCACACGATGTCCTCGGCGAACCTCGCTGACATGCGCTTGAACGGCGTGTCCGTGCCCGAGGCGGGTCTCAATGCCGCCATCGCCGGGCACTTTCGCGTGCCGATCGCAATGATCTCCGGCGACGACGCCGCCGTGAAGGAGGCGCAGGCCCTCCTCGGGCCGATCGAGGGCGCCGTCGTGAAGTGGAACTACGGCTTTCACTCGGCCAGGACGCTCACGCCCGAGGCGAGCTGCGCCCTGATCCGCGACACCGCGAAGAAAGCCGTCGAGCGCACCGGACAGATGAAGCCCTATCTCGTGACGACGCCCGTCACCCTCGACGTGCGGTTCAAGAACTACCGCCCCTCCGAGGTCCTCGCCTACCTCCCGATCGTCGAGCGCACCGACGCGCACTCGATCCGCTTCAAGGGCAAGGACATGGTCGAGGTGATCCGGTTCCTCGAGTTCATGCTTCACTACGAGCCGGGGCTGTCGCCGTAGAGCTCAAATGGCTGCCGACCGCGCTTCGCTGAAAGGGACGGCCATGAAACCCCGCATCGCGACGATCGCCCTCTCCTTTCTCGCCGCCGTGTCGCTGCTCGGCGTTCCCGCGGCGCCTTCGCCCGCCGGGCGTTGGGAGGGAGCGAACGAGCTGCCCGGGAAGGAGCGGGTTACGGAAGCCGTCGTTTGCCCTGGTCGACCAGGTGCGTTCCATCGAGAAGCGGCGGGTCACGCGCGCCTTCGGGCGGGTGTTCGCCGCGGAGCTTTGGGCGATCGACTCGCCCCTGGTGCACTATCTCGGGCTCGAGATCCATTCGCCCTGACTCATACGATCGTTCCTCACGGAGGCCCACCATGAGATTCGAGACGCTGGCCGTTCACGCGGGAGGCGAGCGCGATCCCGCGACGGGCTCGATTGCGCCGCCTCTCCATCTCTCGACGACCTACGAGCACGGGCCGGCCGGCGAGCACCCGCGAGGCTGGATCTACATCCGGGAGGGCAATCCAACGCAGGATCGGCTCGAGGAAGCCCTCGCGGCGGTCGAGGGAGGAGAGCGCGCACTCGTCTTCGGCTCGGGACTGGCGGCCGGCGCGGCCTACCTCCAGGCGATGCCGCCGGGCTCGCACGTGATCTTTCCCGACGACGTCTATTACGGCTTCCGCGCCATCGCGGCCGAGTTCCTCCCGCGCTGGGGGATGGAGGCGACGGCGGTGGACATGTCGGACCTCTCGAAGGTCGCGGCAGCGGTCCGCCCGGGAACGAAGCTCCTCTGGGCCGAAACGCCGTCGAACCCCCTCATGGCGATCGCCGATCTCGAGGCGCTGGCCGAGATCGCGCGCGGCGCCGGCGCGCGGCTTCTCGTCGACGGGACCTTTGCTTCGCCGGCCCTCCAGCGGCCGCTCGCGCTCGGCGCGGATGCCGTCGTCCACTCGACGACGAAATACCTGGGCGGTCACAGCGACGTGCAGGGCGGCGCCCTCGTCTTGAAGGAGGCCGGCGAGATGGCCGAGAAAGCCGAGCACGCTCGTTACCTTCTGGGCGCGGTGGCCTCGCCGTTCAACTCCTGGCTCATCCTGCGCGGCCTGCGCTCGCTCGCCTGCCGGATGGAGAAACACTCGTCGAACGCGCTGGCGCTCGCGCAGGCGCTCGAGGATCACTCCGCGGTCGAAGCGGTGCACTACCCGGGCCTGGAATCCCATCCGGGGCACGCGATCGCGAAACGGCAGATGAGCGCGTTCGGCGGGATGCTGTCGGTGCGCGTCCGGGGCGGCCGGGACGCCGCCGTCCGCGCCGCCTCGCGCGTCAAAGTGTTCGTGAACGCGACGAGCCTCGGCGGCACCGAGAGCTTGCTGGAGCACCGCGCGTCGAGCGAGGGCCCCGGCTCTCCCGCGCCGCAGAACCTGCTACGGGTGTCCGTCGGCCTCGAGCACCCGGACGATCTGATCGAGGATTTGACGCAGGCGCTCGGCTGACCTGCGCCCGCGCCTGCTTCAGGCGCCGGTTTCCTTGTAGAGCCAGGCGCCGGCCACCGTGGCGACGACGTCGCCCACGAGCGACCAGACGACCGCGACGGCGGAGAACGGGAACAGGCCCATGTTCGTCATCGCAATCGCGAAGAGCAGGCACGAAAGGATCCAGACCGCGACACCCGCGCGGACGGCCGTCGCCGGCCCCGCGCCGTAGCGCGGCCGAATGGCGGCATAGAGCCAGACCGCTGTGATCCCCAGGATGAAACTCCAGATACACCACCACAGAATCGCGGAGCCGCCGTCCGTCGGGTTCTTGCCGAGCGCCTGAAGCGATCCCTCGAAGTGGTCCTTCATGACCACATCGTGAAGCAGCCACTCGGAGATGTTGAGGACGATTCCCGCCACGACCCCGCCCAGGATCACCCGTGAGAGGTTGACCTTGCCCATGCGCTCTCCTTTGCTTCTTTCGAAACGGATGCTTTGAACGAAACTGCGGAGAGCGTAGCAGTTGCTGAACAAAGGTGTGGGGTGGCGTGGGTCAAACGAACCGTGATGAAGGAGACTGGCCGCGGACAGTTCTCCGCCCTCGTCGGCCGGGTACCGCTGGCCTACGGCCAGCGTTGTCTACTGCTGTGGGTCTGCCTCTGGTGGACGACTCCGAGCGCCGCTCGAACAGTTATTCTCCCGGCATGAACAAGACCATCGCGGTCCTCGGAGCGGGAAACATGGGCACGGCCCTGTTGCGCGGGATCCTCGCTTCCGGCTGGGGCAGCCGCCGGCGGCTCGTCGCGTCGCACTCGAAGGCGGCCAAGGCGGCGGCGATCCGGAAAGAGCTCCGCATCCGGGTCGCGGCCTCCAACCGCGAGGCCGCGGAGGGCGCCGACATCGTGATTCTCGCCGTCAAGCCGCAGATCCTGGACTCGGTCCTCGCCGAGATCCGCCCCGCCGTCTCGCGCGGCCGGCTCGTCATCTCGATCGCCGCGGGATTCCCGACCTCGCGGCTCGAGGCTGCCCTCGGTGACCGCGTCGCCGTCGTGCGCGCGATGCCGAACGTGGCCGCGGTCGTTCGCCTGTCGGCCACCGTGGTGTGCCCGGGCCGGCACGCCGGGCGCGCCGCGGTCGGCCAGGCGCGGCGGATCTTCGAGTCGATCGGCCTCGTCGTGGAGCTTCCCGAGTATCAGCTCGACGCGGTCACGGGCCTCTCGGGCAGCGGGCCGATGTACGTCTTCCAGATCATCGAGGGCTTGAGCGACGCCGGTGTGCGCGTCGGGATCTCGCGCGACGTCTCGACGGCGCTCACGATCCAGACTGTCCTCGGAGCGGCGAAGATGGCCGAGCAGCTCAAGACTCACCCGGCCGTGATGAAGGACATGGTCACGTCGCCCGGAGGCACCGCCATCGCCGCGCTCCACAGCCTCGAGCGCAACCGTGTGCGCGCGATCCTGATGGACGCCGTCGAGGCGGCCACGGCTCGCTCGAAGGAGCTCGGCCAGCCCGCGCGCTGACTACATCGCCGGCGCGGCCTGATTCGCGGCCGGGATCGGGTTGTCCGGCCGCTCGGTGTCCCAGATGACCGAGGCGATCCACCAGCGCCGCGCGTCGCGCACGAGCTGGATGCTGTTGATCCCGCGCGCGAAGGGCTTCTCGTCGGCGGGCGAGCGCCGCGCCTCGTAAGTCGAGAAGATCTGGCAGATGTTCCCGAAGCAGTCGGTCTTGCGCGCGATCTCCTTCTCGAAGAAGGCCGTGGGGTCGCCCTTCTGCTTCGCGGCCGCGGCGCCCTTGCGCACACGCTCCTCGAAACCGTCCACGTCGAGGACCGTGAAGATGTCGTCACGGGCGGGCTTGGGCGGGATCAGCATGCCGACGGGCAGGAAGAGCTCGCGCATCCGCGCCCAGTCGGGCTCGCTCGCTTCGGGATGGCTGACCGACTCGTAGAGGGCGGCGACGGCGGAGTCGATCGAGGCCCCGTCCTGCGAGGCCGGGCGGCCGGCTCGCAGCGGGTCGGGCTTCTGCGCGGCAAGCGGTCCCCCCGGCGGCGGCATCGCCTGGCTTTCGACCACCGCGTTCGGGTTGTCCCCGGGCGGCCGCTGAGGGCGCTGGGGAGCGGGAGTGGGCGCGGGACGGTCCAGAATCTGCGCGCTCAACGCTCCGGCGGCCGCCAAAATCACGACACACGATACGGCGCGAACACTCACTTTTCTCATGGGTCTGCTCCTTGTCTCGAAGGGGATTCTACCGGTGCCGAGTCCTTCGCATGCGATCAGGCCTTCCGTCTCCGCGCGAGCCAGGCATCCAGCGAGAAACGGTCGGCTTCGCGGGGAATGAGGAGCACGAAGAGCAGCAGCGCGAGTCGGGGAATCACGTGCGTGTGGAACTCGTAGAGGGGATCGATCAGCAGATGCCCGAACGTTACGAGAAGAAGAACGACACCCAGCGCGATCAGTGCCTCCCGCAGCCGCCAGCCCAGAAGCACGAGCGCTCCGGCGACGAGCTCGACGACCGGGACGGTGACTCCGGTCAGCCACAGCGACCAGGCGGGAAGAAACGTCTCCGCAAAGGGCTCGACGAACAGGTTGCGCGCGTGACTGGCGGGTGTCAGCGTGAAGACTTTCCAGAAGCCGGCCATGAAGAAGATGAGGCCGAGCACCCCGCGGGCGAAGAGAATCGCCCAGGCTTTTCGCGCCTCCTCGGAGAAGCCCATCGGTATCCTTTCGGCCCGCCCGAACTCCGGTAAACTGCGCCGCATTGCGGCGGCAACGCCCCGGACAAGATAGCCCAGAGCGCCGCGGGAGGACTCATGGACGCGTCCGAGTCGAAGTCGCTCCCCGAAAATGCCTATCGCCCGCTGGCGCCGGACGAGGTCTATCGGCCGGTCGTTGCGCCCTCGGCGAAGCTCCCCGAGTCCACACCGCGGTCGATCCTGTGGGGTCTCTTCCTCTGCGCCATCTTCACGGCGGCCTCGGCGTACTCGGGCCTGAAGGTTGGGCAGGTCATGGAAGCGGCGATCCCTATCTCGATCCTCGCGATCGGCCTGGCGCGCGTGTACCGCCGGCGCTCGAGCATCCTCGAAAACGTGATCATCACGGGCGTCGGCGGTGTCTCCGGCTCGGTCGTCGCCGGCGCGATCTTCACGCTGCCCGCGCTCTACATCCTGAAGCTCGATCCCCATCCCTGGCAAACGATCTTCATCTGCCTGGCGGGCGGCTGCCTCGGCGTGTTGTTCCTGATCCCCCTGCGGCGCTATTTCGTGCGGGACACGCACGGGCAGTTCCCGTATCCCGAGGCGACCGCGATCACGGAAGTTCTGATCACCGGAGAGAAGGGCGGCTCGCAGGCGAAGCTTCTGCTGCAGGCGACGGGAATCGCCGCGGTTTACGACTTCTTCGTGACGACCTTCCAGGTCTGGAAAGAGATGCTGGACTTCCAGTTCGTGCCAGCCGTCCACGCGCTCGGCGAGAAGGCGCGCATGGTGCTGCGCTTCGACGCGATCGCGTTCATTCTCGGCCTCGGTTACGTCATGGGCCTGCGGGCCTCCATGTTGCTCTGCGCGGGGGGCGTGCTCTCGAACCTCGTCCTCGTGCCGCTGATCTGGTTCCTCGGGCAGCATTTCGGAGACGTCGCGGTCTATCCGGCGACGATCCCGATCGCGAAGATGACGGCCACGGAGATCTTCCGGGGCTACGTCCGCTTCATGGGCGTGGGCGCGATCGCCACGGCGGGGATCTTCGGCATCATCAAGTCGCTGAAGATCGTCATTGGCTCTTTCTCGATCGCGGCGAAGGCGTTCCGCGCCGGCGGAACGGAAGGTCTCGAGCGGACGGACCGCGACATGCCGATCCTGCGGATCCTGATCGGCGTCATCGTGACGTCGCTCGCCATCGCCGTGTTCCTGGGCAGCCTGGGCGCCACGGCGATCGTCGTGCTGATCGGCCTCCTCCTGACGCTCGTCTTCTCGTTTTTCTTCACTTCGGTCGCCGCGAACGCGATTGCGACGACCGCGAGAAACCCGGTCTCTGGCATGACGATGCTGACGATCATCATCTCGTCGGTGGTGCTGCTCGAGTTCGGCGTGTCGGGCCGCACCGGGATGTTCTTCGTGATGGCGATCGCCGGAATGGTCTGCACGGCCCTGTCCGTCTCGGGCCAGACGATCACCGACTTGAAGACCGGATACTGGCTGGGCTCGACCCCCGCGGTGCAGGAGCGGACCAAGTTCTACGGCGTCGTCGCGTCGGCGGTCGTGGTAGGCCTCGTGATCGTCTTGCTCGCCGAGACGTTCCAGTTCGGCGAGGCGGCGCCGGGCGACACGCGCCAGGTGCTGGCGTCGCCGCAGGCGTCGATCATGAAGTCTCTGGTCGAGGGCTTCATGAGCCGACAGCCCGTGGCGTACCTCCTGTTTGCGGTGGGCGCGATGATCGCGGTCGCTATGGAGATGTTGCGGATCCCCGCCCTGACATTCGCGCTCGGCATGTACCTGCCGCTCGAGCTCAACACGCCGGCCTTGGTCGGCGGCGCCATCTCGCACTACGTGACGAAGCGGTCGGAGAGGCGCGGCAGCGCTGCCGGCCGCACGATGCGTGAGCGGGCGATCATCATCGCGTCGGGACTCATGGCGGGCGGGGCCCTGGGAGGCGTCTTCGGAGCGGGCCTGCGCCTGCTTCCCTGGTACCGGGAGGATCGGATCAAGCTGCCGTTCTACGACAACGACCCGGTGTCCCAGCTCGTCAGCTCGGCGGGATTCGTCGCGCTGTGCCTCTATCTCTGGTTCGGAGCCATGAAGAAGGAGAGAGCCGCCTGATGGACCGTCTCGACGAGCACACCGCGACTGCGATCCTCGGGATCGACACGCTCTGGGGCGGGGACGTGATGAACCCGTCGGGGACGGGTCGTTTCATCGCGGACTCCTGGTTCTCGGACGAGCCCCTGCCGGAGGCGTACACGAACCCTTCGGCGAAAACGGTGCGCGAGAGCGGGGGAGTGTCGGGTAAGCCGCCGGACAAAGCGGCGATCGAGGCGTATCTCGCCATCGTGGACGTCGAGGGCGCGATCGACTCCATGGCCGCGGAGGGCCGGAAGCTCGGGGGCTTGCGCGGCGCGTACTTCGACGGATTGGGGGTCTCGCTCTCGGTCATGTGGGACATGGCGATGGAGATGCTCGGCAAGGGTCCTGCGGTGCCGTACGAGCGGTGCGTCATCGGCTCGACCGGCAAGCCGCCCGAGCCTTCTCATCCGGAGTACAAGCGCGAGCGCGCCGCGGATCTGCTCACGAAGGCCGGATATTCGTCGAAGACCGGCGCCGAGCTTCTCTCGGCCGTGGACGCCTGGCGCGGCGAGCGGCTGGTGCCGAGGAAGTCGATTCCGGCCCTGGCCGACGCCTTCATCGCCGAGCTCGATCTTGGCACCACGCGCCACCTCGCGCCACACCTGCCGCCGGACCTGCGCGGCGTGCCGCGGGCGAACATGAAGTTCCTGCCGATCCAGGACGCCTGGTTCTCCGGCTCGATGAACTACCTCGGCCGCGCCCGTAAGCCGGACGGCTCTCCCGAGTACGAGGCGACCTACGAGATCAACGCCTCGCTCCAGATCAGCGTGCCGGAGTTCGAGCAGCTCGTCTCCCACGAGGTCGTACCCGGACACGTCACCACATCCGCGCTGATTCAGGGCCTCTACGTGCGCGGGTGCGTCGGCTTCGAGGGCACGGTCCTGACGATGAACTCGCGCGCCGCGGCCCTCGCCGAGGGGATCGCAAACAACGGGATTCTCATCGCGCTGGGCGTGACGGAGGTCGAGGAGCTTCCTGACGAGGACCTCCAGATCGGCGTGCTGCTCGCGCTCCTCCAGGACGACGCGAAGAACCAGTCCTCGTACCTGACGTGGAAGGAGGGCGCTCCGCAGAAGGACGTCGCCGCAACGCTGCGGCGCGATTTCCTCGTCTCCGACGAGCGCGCCGACAAGCTCTCGGGTGCATGGGGGCGGCACCCGCTTCTCGGCCGCATGTACCTTCCCGCCTACCGCGCCGGCACGGAGGCCGTTGCGGAGCTGCGGCGCAAACACCCTCCGGAAAAGGTCCTGCCCGCGCTCTACGGCTGCTCGGGCCTCGTCGACGTCGTGACCGTCGCTCGCGCTTGCGAGGGGGCTGGCTGACGCCACCGGCTCGCGGCTCGGGGACAGGCCCTCGACCGCGAGCCTGGCCCCTCGCCGCACGCTCGCTCCCGCAACGCGGACCTCCTCCCTCCCTTCGGTCGGGAGACTATTCGCGTTGCGAACTGATGGAAGAGTGCAGCTGATGGGGCGCACAATGAAGGCGTGCGGTCCCCCCCACAGGCCTTCGCCGAGTGGCTCGTCTCGCGCATCACGCGACCCCGTCTCGAGTACCGCCGCTACGTCTTCAACGACCCGGAGAAGCTGAAGTCGCGTATTCGGCCGGGCGACGTCGTCCTCGTCGACGGCGACCAGCGGGTCTCGCAGGTCGTCAAGTACCTGACCATGTCGCCGTGGTCGCACAGTGCCATCTTCGTCGGAAGCCGCTTCCTGCGCGACCCCGCCGAGCGCGCGGAGACGCGGCGGCGCTTTGGTCAGGAGTCGCGCTATCTAATCGTGGAGGCGCTCGTCGACCAGGGCGTCGTCGTCTCCCCGCTGATCAAGTACATCGACTTCAACATCCGCATCTGCCGTCCGGTCGGGCTCACTCCGGCCCAGATCAAGACCGTGCTCGACGAGGTCGTCGCGCGGATGGGCTTCCGGTACGACCGCCGCAACATCCTGGATCTTTTCCGTTTTCTCGTACCGCTGCGCTTGATCCCGATGCGTCTGCGCGAGGACGCCCTGCACTTCGGCAGCGGAAAAGAGACCGAGACGATCTGCTCGTCCTTCCTGGCGGAAGCCTTCGCGCGGGTGGGCCTCACGATCCTACCGCTCCACATCCGGCGCCAGGCGGTGCGCCGCGGCAAGTTGCGTGAGCGGGTCTTCGGTCGGCCCACGCGCAGCGCCTACAGCGGATTCCTGAAGGCGCGCCACCCGAGCCTCTGCGTGCCGCAGGACTTCGACCTGTCCCCGTACTTCGACGTCGTGAAGTTCAACGCCCGCGAGGCGATTCGGTTCCCGTACGTCCGCGAGGATTGACTTCCGGTCAGCGGGTTGCTCCTGGCCCCTTTCGGATAGCATCCGCCGATGAAGCTCCGCCGTCTCGCCGCTGGCTCGATCCTCGTTCTGCTCTCCGCCACGATGTCCGCCCGCGCCGAGGAGAACCCCTGGCCCCGCATCCGCAGGGAGCGGATCGAGAAGCTCCTGCCGGCCGCGATGGAGCGGGCCGGTGTGGACGCGTGGATCGTGATCTGCCGCGAGAACGACAACGACCCGCTGGCCGCCCACGTCGGGGGCGAAAACGCCGGAGGTTCGGCCGCGTTCCTTTTCTTCCGGAAAGACGGCGGCGTCTCCTCGGTCGCGATCTCGCCGGCCGGCGAGGCCACCGCGTTGAAGGACGTCGGCCTCCACGGACGGGTCGTCGTGCGCGAGCGCGATCAGACCGTCTGGGACGCCGTCGCGAAGGAGATCCGCACGGCCGCGCCGAAAAAGATCGCCATCAACTCCGGGGGCGACGCGGTCGCGGACGGCCTCTCCTGGACGCAGCGCAACTCTCTCGAGAAGGCGCTGGGCCTGGAATGGACCCCGCGCCTCGTCCCGTCCGAAGACCTGGTCGTCGAATGGCTTTCCGTGAAGCTGCCCGAGGAAGTCGCGATCATGCGCAAGGCGGCGTCCGTGACGGCGGAGCTCCAGGTTCAGGCGTACCGGACGGTCGTTCCCGGAAAGACTCGCGACTCCGACGTCGCGCGGTATCTGAAGAAGCGGATGGTCGAGCTCGGCTACGAGGACGGGTGGGCGCCGGACCAGAACCCGAACGTCAACTCGGGCCCCGATCGCGGCCACTCCCACGCGACCGAGCGCGTGATTCAGCCGGGGGACTTCATCCAGACCGACTTCGGCGTCAAGGTTCACGGCCGCTGGGTCACCGACATTCAGCGTTTCGCCTACGTGCTCGCGCCGGGCGAGACGGCTGCGCCGAAGGCCGCCATCGAGAAATGGGAAAAAGGCAAGCGGGGCAGCCGCATCGCGCTGGCCGCGATGAAGCCGGGCGCCCGCGGTTACGACGTCGACCGCGCGCAGCGCGACTGGATGAAGGAGGCGGGCTCGCTCCCGATGCCGTGGGGGACGGGGCACCCGGTCGGGTACTGGGCGCACGATCCGGGGCCGGCCCTCTCGGGTGCGCAGACGGACGATCCACCCGGGGCCCGCGCCTCGCGCCGCCTCGTGCCGGGGCAGACCTTCGCGTTCGACGGCTTCTTCTGCTGGGAGCTCGATCCCGAGGCGAAGACGACCAAGGGCATCTCCGTCGAGGAGATGGCCGTCGTAACGGAGAAAGGGGCGGAATATCTGATTCCGCCCCAGGAAGACCTGATCTTGATCCCGTCGCGCTGATCAGAATCCGAACGTCTTAGACAAGAACACCGCCATCTGGCCGCGCGTGACGGGGTTGTTCGGGCAGTAGTTGCCGCCGCCGCAGCCGCCGGTGATCTCCTCCGCGGCGAGTTGCTCGATCCAATCCGCTGCAAAGGAGCCGGGCGGGACGTCGGCGAAAACGCCGGTGGCCACGGGCGGGACGTAGAGCGCGCCGTGCTCGGACTTCAGCAGAAAGACCGCCATCTGAGCGCGTGTGACGGAGTTGCCCGGGCAGTAGTTGCCGCCTCCGCAGCCTCCCGTGACGCCTTCGTTGGCGAGCTGCTCGATCCAATTGGCGGCGAAAGAGCCGACCGGCACGTCGGTGAAGAGAGTGCCGGTCGCAGTCGGCGGAACGAGCGACAGGTTGTGTTTGGCCTTGATGAGGAACACGGCCATCTGCGCGCGCGTGACCGGGTTATCGGGGCAGTAGTTGCCGCCGCTGCAGCCCGCGGTGACGCTGCGGCGGAAGATCTTCTCGACGAAGTCGTGGAACGCATGGGAGCCAGGGACGTCGTTGAAATCCGCGAACCAACCCTTCGCGAGTGTGTCGGCGCACGTGCTGGGGTTCGCCGCGACCACGTCGTAGAGCGCGCCGGCGGCCAGCGGCGGAACGACGGCGGTCATCGACGTCGGATCCGTGACGGTCACGCCCGAGGCGGGAGACCCGCCCACAATCACGGAGGCCCCGGCTTCGAACCCGGATCCGGTCAGCGCGACGGGTGCGCCGGCGGTTGGTCCCGAGGACGGCGTCAGGGAATCCACGAGCGGGGTCGGGCTGCCCGCGACAGTCGTCGCGTCCGCGCCTCCCGGCGGCGCCTCTTCGTTGCCGGCTGCGTCGCGGGCGATCGAATAAAAGGCGTCGGTCGAACCCACCAGCCCGTAGAAGGTCCGGGATGTGGACGTCGTGCTCTCGATCCAGGGGAACCACGGACCACCATTCTCCGAGGCGAAGACGTCGTATTCGGCGATGCCCGAGTGAGCGTCGGTGCCGGACCACGCGACCAGGATCCCGGAGCAGGATGAAGCCGGCAGAGCCGCGACCTGGCTCGAGGGTGTTGTGACGTCGATCGTGTTGAACCAGTCGGCCGTGACGATGGCGGGATTGGCGTCGAAGACGATCGAGGCCTGGTTGTGAATCTCCGTTCCCGTGGCGAGGCCCGACTTTGCCTCGATCGTGAAGCTGACGTGTCCTTCCCCCTCGGGCGAGTTTATGTTGGGCGGCAGAAAGCCCAGGATCGGATCCTCGGTCGGCTGGCCCGTCGCGGGGTCGAGGGAGAAGAAGCGCCATGTCGCGATTCCCGTGCTCGGGTCGAATCCGGCAATGACGCGGGCGATGAGATCGATCTCCGGGCGCAGGTCCACGTCTTCCGTAAACGAGGTCAGGCCTGGGGGTACGTCTAAAACGCGCGTACTGAACGCGATCGGCCCGAGTGCGAACGTCGAAAAGTCGAGCTTCGAGTCGTCGAGCTGGTCCGTCACGACGACCTCCTGCGCGGCCGCCGTAGCCGTCTCGAGGTTCTCGAAGGTGACCGTGTACGGGATCGGCGCCGCTCCGTCGATGTAGAACGCCTCGCCCGTGCCGCTCGGCCCCGTCTTCGCGTTGGGGTCGATCGCCATGAACACCCGGAACTGTCGATTAGAGCGAGCCCAGGTCCACCCGCAGGCAGCGCCCGACGGGGCCAGGGGCCCCTGTGTCGGGCAGCCCGGAGGACGCTGCTGTTGGACGACGTGGGCTACCTCGTGAGCGATCGGCCCCTCGTCGTCTAGTGAGGGATCCGGAAGCTCGTCGCTGAAGGAGATCTCGTCTCCATGGGCATATGCGGCGGCAGACATCTCCCGCTCGGGCTCCGCGGCGAAGACCTTGACCGCTTCCAAAGCACCGTAAAGGTTGGATCCGACGACCTGCGCCGACGTCCCGATGTGGGCCGAAAGCTGCGCCGCCGCCTCGCTGGCCGTGCTGATCGAAGCCGCTTCGGAGGGGGTGAGCCAATCGTTCAGCTGGACCGTGGCCTTTGTGACGCTGTTCTCAATCTGTGAGCTGGCGGCCGTGACGCTCTGCGCCGCGGCGTCCGCCGCCAGCTGGGTGCCGGACAAAGTCACGTCGTAGCTTTCCGGCGGACTACTGGCGAACGCTACCCGGTAGCGATACACGATGTCGCTGCCGGAGACCGTCTTCGTCACGGAGGCGGGGGTCTCGAACGGGACCGGAGCGTGCGTCACGTCCAGGAGCAAGCTACCCGAGAACGACCCGTTCGAGACGTCGAGCCGCACCTGAACGTGTTGCGTCGTGTCGACGAGGACGACCGGAGTCACCGTCATGTTCGGATCAATCGGAATATCGAAGAGCGGAGCGAGGCTCGGCGATGTGAGATGCCAGATGCGCATCTCGACCGCCTGGCCGAACTCTCCCGGATCTGCCTCGATGGTCAGCACGCGAAACGCCAGCGCCCGGCTCGAATTGGCCGGCAGCGATCGGCCGTAGATCCGGATCCACGACGCGCCGGAACCTCCCGCCGTCCGCGGCTTTTCGCTGCCGACGATCGGGCGGCTTCCATCGAAGTCCTCGACGAATGTCACCCGAAGTTGCCGCGGGATGGAAATGTCGAGAATCGTCGGAGCGGAGTCGACATTGCCGCGGTTGCCGAAAACCAGAAAGAACGTCTGCTCGCGCCCGTGGCGAACCACGAGCGTTCCGCGCCCGAGAACGTCGGCCCAGATGGTCGGCTCCGTCCCGGCCTCGACGGTGAACGCGCCGGCCAGAGTCGCCGCGCTATTGTCCGGATTCGTGACGACGACGTCCCATGCCCCGACCGCGGCTCCCGCGAGCGGAAGCGTCGCAGTCGCGAACGCTCCGTCGGGCGAGACCGAGATACCGGTGCCGACGCGGTCGAGCTGACCGGACCGCTTCAGTCGGACGGACGCCCCGGGAGCGATTCCCTGCCCGGTGATGCGGACGGTGACGGGCCCCGTATTACCTCCGGTCGAAGGGGCGACCGCGTACAGCTCGAGAGGGACCGAGCCGGGCGGCGGCGTTCCGCTCACCTGGCGGCAGAAGGAGAGCTCCGACGTCGCGGCGAAGTAGGGGATGACGTCCGGGGCGACCGCGAGAGCGGTGATGTAGGAGCCCGCCGGAGCTGGCGTCGGGAAGTTCGCAGAAAACGGAGTGTCGATTCCCGCGGTCGTGTTCACGGTCGTCGTGCCGAGGTACTGCCGCGCCTCGCCGTACCCGGAGGCGTCGCATGTCGGATTCGCGAAGACATGGATCGTGAAGGTTTGGGCGTAGCCCGAGAGCAGGCTGCCCGACACGTCGGTTCCGGCGGCGGAGGTCGCGGCGGAGGTCAGGACGGGGAAGTTGTCGAAGACGAACCCCGGACGGTTCGGAGTCACGCCGTCGTTTCCGACGTCGATGCCTAGGCCTCCGTTGCTGTAGATGGAGTTGGGCTTCAGGTGCACGGCACGGCCCGAGGCCGAGACCACGCCCGGGCCGGCGTTGAAGGCGATGCGGTTCTGCTCGCCGGCGTTGGTCCCTCCCACGACGCAATACGTGTTGAGCGGGAAAAACACTCCGCCTTTGCCGTTGCCGAGCGGCCCGGTCCCGAACGCGTTTGACCCGATGAAGTTGCCCCGTACGAGGTTGGTGAGTCCTGCGACCATCGGGAAGGTGACCCCGTAGTCGAGGTTGCCTGAAATGACATTGCCTGTGCCGGGCGCCGTCCCTCCGAGGTCGGTGCCTTCTGCCCCCTGGAAGCTGACTCCGCTCTGGAGGTTGGGAATGGCGCCCGTTCCAGTCGCGTCGGTGCCGATGTAGTTGCCCTGGATGATCGTGCCCGTGGGCGTGACGGACGAGAAGTTCGTCAGCAGAATGCCGTCGAACAAGCTCCCGGAGATGATGTTGCGCGACGCGGAGGACGTGCCCCCGATCCGGACCCCCGAGGCCCCCGTGATGCGGATGCCGTAGCCCTGGTTGGAGATGGCGGCCGAGCCCGCGGCATTGGTGCCGATCCGGTTGCCCTCGACGACGACGTCGACGATCACGCTGCCCGAGATCTGGAGCCCATTGCCCCCGTTGCCGGAGACCAGGTTCCCGGCCCCGGGCGCCGTACCGCCGAGGGTCGCGCTCGAGACGAAGTTCAGGACGATGCCCGATGCGGAGTTGGGTAGCGGGATGCTCCCCGTGGCGTCCACGCCGATCCGGTTCCCTTGGACGAGGTTTCCTGCGGTATCCAGCCAGATGCCGTCGCCATTGTTGCCGGAGATGAGATTGCCTGCGCCGGGCGCCGCGCCGCCGATCGTGTTGTCGACCGCGGTCGTCAGGGTACGCACTCCGGTCGAGCTCGCGCCCAGGTCGAGGGTGCCGGTCACGTCGGTCCCGATGTAGTTGCCCTGGATGATCGTCCCCGAGCCCGCGTCCATGCGGATTCCATTTGATCCTCCGGCGATGACGTTGCGCGCAAGGGCGGTCGTTCCGCCGATGCGGCTGTTGGAGCCGCTGACGACGATGATGTTTGGACCGAAAATGCCACCCTGGATACCGCTCCCATCGGCCGTGGTTCCGAAGAAGTTGCCCTCGACGATATTGTCGTTCGACTGGATCTTCATCCCGAAGTTGCCGGTGCCGTTCAGGACCATGCCCCGGACGACGCATCCGTTGGCGGCGAGGGTGAGGAGGGTCCCGTTACTGTTGCCCGTGATCGCGACGCGTCCGGCCGCCTGGGTGGTCCCGTCGATCGTGACCGGGTCCGTCACCGTGGGCAGCGAATGGAGCACGATCGCCGGGACGCCGCTGCCCGGGATGGCGAACGTGATCGTGTCGGCTCCGGCGAGGGCGTTGGCCTCCTGGACGGCGGCACGCAGCGAGCAAGAGCCGTTGACGTCGGCGCAGACCCCGTTCCCGGGGACCATGTCGGCGAGATCGGTCGTCACGTTGACAACGAGCGTGGACAGGCTTGCCTTCGCGTAGATCGATAGGGTTCCGTCCATTTGCAGGAGGACTTCACCGGAAGGTTCATCCGGATGGACGCGCATTGCGAGCACCGCAGCCGCGTCGGCGGAAAAGCTCTGCGCCCGGGGAGCCAGGCCGGCGGCTTGGGAATCGCGCTCCTCTTCGGTCTGGGCCTCGACGAGTCTCCAGGAGCGCGGCGCGTCGGACTCGAGAAGGAGAATACGGTCGTCTTCCCCTCGAAGAGCGATCCGGCGGCGGTGGGGGGCGGAAAAGTCGCTGACCGCGATGGAGGTCGCGCGCTGTGGAAGGCGAACGACCGACGGAGCGGCGGAAAGAGCTCCCCCGGGAGCCTGGAAGACGAGCGCTCGAGATCCGGCCGCCACGACGAGGTCCGTCAGGCCGTCTCTCCGGCCGAGATCGCCGGAGGCCATCGCCGTAACCCCGCCCGGCAGACCGATGCGCCGCTCGGGGAGAAATCCCCCGGTCCTGTCACCGGACAGCAGGTGGACCGCGGTCCCATCCCGCGCGGCGGCGGCGAGGTCCGCATTTCCGTCGGCGTCGAAGTCGCCGGCGAAGAGGAAGTCCGGAGGCGCGGTCAGGACGAGCACGCGATCCATCGGCAGGAACGGCTCTCCGACGAGGCTTCCCTGGATACGCCGCTGCCGCGCTTCCGGACTGTTGGGGTAGAGGGCGTCGACGTTGCCGCGATAGAGGACGACGGCCCCGCCTTCCGGGGTGCCAAACCCGGCTGCGAGGTCGGGGACCCCGTCACCGTCGAAGTCTGCCGCCGCCAGGGAGAGTGGCCGAAGCTCCTGTCCGCGCAGGAGTTCCGGGATTGCCTCTCCGGCGACTGCGGGCCTTTCCACGAGGCGGGGCGTCACCGCGAGCGCCGCCGACCCCATCCCGACCATGACCGCGGCGGACAGAAGCGAGCGATGGACCTGGCGCATGGAAGCCTCCCTCTGACGGAGAGAGCGGAAAAACAGCGCTCGGGGGACCAGGCCCGGCCGCGCGGGCCGGATACGATCTCGGCCGCATGGACGGACGAAA
>JBKJWL010000117.1:0-4626 GCA_046716885.1 Thermoanaerobaculia bacterium
GGGGGCACGTGGCAGGTGGCGCACTGGCCCTTGACGTTGAAGATTTCTTTTCCCCGTGGGGCGGCTTCTGCGTTGAATGAGCCGGCCGGAGGTTTCGGGGCGGGGATCGCGAGCTGATAGAAGTGCAGGGCCGCGAGCTTGGAGGAGACGAGGTCCGGTTTGCCCCGCGTATTTCCGGAGCCGCTCTTCGCCGAGACGGGAAACTGCTCCTTGTTGTCGAACCGGGCGTCGAAGAAGGTGCCGGAGCCGTGCATCTGTGACACGGCGACATAGGCGTTCCAGTACGGAACGGAGCCGAAGCCTGTCCAGGTGTGGAGGTTCACACCCGCGAGGCCGAAAGCGGGCGGAATGAGGGTGCCGGCCTGCTTCCCGTCGGGCCGCATGGCCTTTCCGTCCTTGTCGAGCTCGGCGTCGTAGCGGCCGGGGCCCCAGCTCGTGAGCACCTTCTTCACGGTCGCGACATCGACGCCGAGCAGGTCGCTGAAAGGTTTGAGGTTCGGAGCGAGCGAGACGATGACGCCGACGTTCAGGTCCCGGGCCGCCCAGCCGTCCAGGCGCTTTCCGATGCCGGGAGCGAAGGAGTCATCGACCGTCGAGTGGCAGAACGCGCACTGGATGCCCATCGAGCGGAGGTTTCCTTTTGAGTCGAACTGACCGGTCACTCCGACGACGGCGTTCAGCTTCAGAAGCGCGACAGTGATCGCGGGATCCTCGAGATCGACCTTGCCCTCCTTGAGCTGTTGCTTGAGCGCGTCGGGGAGGGCATCCGCATCGACCTTGAGGCCGACGGACAGCGCGGTCTTCGGGCTCACTCCCGTCCCGACACCCCCGTTCTTCTCTCCGGCGATGGCCTTGTGGAGTTGAAGCGCGTCTCCCCAGAAGGCTTCGCTTCCGAAGGTGTCGAACCGGAAGATCTGGCGCCCCTGCGCCATCATGTCCTGCGCGTTCCTGGCAATGACGCCATCGAAAGGCGCCGCCGGCCGCGCGGCGGGCTCGGCTGCGGAGCCGACGGGCGAACGGGCGACAAAGACCAGCACGAGCAGGACTCCGAGAACTGTCACCAATGCGGAGGAAACCTTGGTCCTTTGTGACATATCGCCTCCTCGAGGTGGCTCCCGGCGGCGGAAGCCGGCCTGGACACCACCCGCTTCCCCTACAGAGTCATCAATACGGGCGAAGGTGACACTCTTAATAGTGTCTTCAGAAAGCTGCAGGCGGGCGGGGCCCCCTCGAGCCAGTTCGTTTCGCCGTCCAGGGAGCCGTAAAGCTCGAGGTCCTTCAGGCCTGAAATTCTGAAACCGCCCCTCGGCGGGCGGCGCGTAGGGGTCTCAGCGCCTCGGCGCCTTGACGCCGCAGGGCTCCAAGCCGTGCAGGATGTTGCTCTCGAATCGATCGCCTGCGTTCTTCAGTCGGATGTCGAGGGTCGTCTCGAAGACGCCATCGTTCCGGCGCACGGGGGTCACGACGAAGAGAAAGCGCCCGAGCGCCTCCGATGCCCGCCTCGTCGCGTCTGGGAGCAGCGGATCGTCCGCGAAAAGGAGGTCCGGACCCCACTGCGGGGGCGCCCCGGGGCCCCAGAGCTGGGTGTGTATGTGGGCCTCCGTCTGGCGGTTCGGGTACGAGCCCGGCCGGATCGTGCGGAATTCGAAGCGCCCGTGCTCGTCGGTCCGCATCCAGCCGCGGATCCGGGGGCTGGTGACCGGCGGTCGGGCGTAGCGGCCCGTGACATCAGTCTGGTAGGCGTAAAGGATCACGCCCGGCGCCGGTGTCACGCCGTCGGCCCGGAAGATCGTGCCCGAGACGCGCAGAGGTTCTCCCGGTTCGCCCGCTTCGACCAAGCGGGATCTCGCCACCGCGCGCGCGCACGGATCGGACCCCCTCCCGTCTCCCGCGGGCTGGCACCGCAGGGATCCGGCCGGGATCGTGATCACGAGACCCGCGAGCAAGGTCCGCTGCAACATCGTCCTCACACCGGGCTCGGCAGGAAGAAGAAGGACACCGCCGCGATCAGGTACAGCGCGAGGAGCTGAACCCCCTCGAGCCAGTTCGTTTCGCCGTCCAGGGAAACGTAAGCGAAGATCGCGGTACACGAAAATAGAGTCACGAGCTCGATCGGCTGAAAGATCAGGTCCATGGGATGGAAGAGAAGGCTCACGAGGACGAGAAGCGGCGCGACGAACACGGCGATCTGGGTCGAGGAGTTGGCCGCGATCGAGAGGGCTAGCTCCATGCGATTGCGCCGCGCGAACGTGATCGCGCTGTAGTGCTCGGCCACGTTTCCCACGAGGGGGATCACGATCAAGCCAACGAAGAACTGCGAGAACCCGAGGCTCTTCGAGACGGGCTCGACGGAGTGGACCAGAAGCTCGCTCGCCACCCCGGTCCCGACGACCGCCGCCGCGAGCACGCCGAGGGACCGGCCGAGGCTCCAGGCCTTTCCCGCCGGGAGGTGGGCCTCGGGAGCCGCCGCCGCTTCCTTGCGGGCTTCCCGCGAAAAGTACGAGTAGAAGATGTACGCGCCGTAAGTCGCGAGCAGCAGGATCGAGACGCCGATCGAGACCTCTTCCCTGATGAAGGCGCTCTTTTCCACGGTCGCGAAAACTGCCGGCAGGGCCATCGCCGACACCGCGAGGATCATCATGGCCGCGTGGCGCGCCACGGCCTTGACGTTGAACCGCTGGGTGCCGTGCTTGACCCCTCCCACGAAGGCCGAGAGCCCCAGGATCAGGAGCGTGTTTCCGATGATCGATCCGGTGATCGAGGCCTTGACGAGGTCCGTCAGGCCCCGGCGCAGCGCGAAGATCGTGATGATCAGCTCCGCGGCGTTCCCGAACGTCGCGTTCAGCAGCCCCCCGAGGGAGCTCCCCAGGCGGGTCGCCGCGTGCTCCGTCGCCAGCCCGATCCACGCGGCCAGCGGGAGCAGCGACACCGCCGAAGCGAGAAAGATGGTCCACTCCGGGGCGTGCAGGATCCGGCAGAGGATCGCGACCGGCAGTCCGAGCAAGAGAACGTTGAGCCAGCGCATGGGTCTTACGTCCCGTAGATCGGCAGCCAGGCCCGCGTCAGGTAGTCGGAGACTGTGATGACGATCAGAATCGCGAGCCACAGCAGACTCGCCGCGACGACGAGGAGTGTGAGCCGGGGGGAGGAGCGCAGGTGCATGAAGACGAAGGCGACGAGGAGCGCTTTCACGACTGCGATCGCCAGCGCCAGGGGCGTGTTCCAGGCGCCGAGGTGCTGGAACGCGGCCCAGACCGTCAGCGCCGTCAAGATCATCAGCGCCGCGAAGACGGCGAAGTAGGGCCCGAGGCCCGAGCCGTGCGCCCTGGCGCTCACAGCGTGTGTCTCCCGAGCAGGTACAGGAGGGGGAAGAGGAAGATCCAGACGATGTCGACGAAGTGCCAGTAAAGGCCGACCATGTCGACGGGGGTGTAATACCCCGGCGTGAACGCCCCGCGGCGGGCCTTGGCCGCCAGCCACGCGAGGAGCCCGATGCCGATGACCATGTGGAGCGCGTGGAGCCCCGTCATGCAGAAGTAGAGTGAGAAGAAGAGCTCGCTCTGGGGGGGGAGGCCCTCCGGGACGACGAAGTGCGCCCCCGGCACCTCGTGGTGATCGAACTTCTGCTTGTACTCGACGACCTTGACTCCGAGAAACGCCGCCCCCAGGAGCATCGTCGAGAGGAGAAAAAGGATGATGAGCTTCTTCTTCCCCTGCGACGCGGCCCATACCGCGAGCACCATCGTCAGCGACGACAGGATCAGGACCGCGGTGTTGAAGGCGCCGAGCCGGATATCCAGCAGGTTCGAGGCGCCTTCGAACGCGCGGCGGTAGCTCGCACGGTAGACGACGTACGCCGTGAACATTCCGCCGAAAAAGAGGACCTCGGTGACGAGGAACATCCACATCCCGAGCGACGAGGCCTCCTTCTGGGCCTCCAGGTCGACGAAGTGATGGCGCAGCTCCGGAGGAGCGCCGCGCGCCGCGGCATGGGCGTCAGACAACGGCCTTCTCCTCCTCGTCCGTCCGGTAGTCGTACGGACGGCCGGTGACGACCGGCGTCTCCGGGAAATTCTCGGTCGGCGGCGGCGAGGGCGTTTCCCACTCGAGGCCGGTCGCGCCCCAGGGGTTGTCCGCCGCGTCCTTCCCGTAGCGCATCGACCACCAGAAGTAGACGAGCGGGATGACGTACCCGATCCCGAGGATGGAGGCGCCGGCCGTCGACATGACGTTCAAGACCTGGAACTCCTCGGGATATGCGTGGTAGCGGCGCGGCATGCCGAGGTAGCCGACGATGAACTGCGGGAAGAACGTCAGGTTGAAGCCGATGAAGATCACCCACGCCGAGACGCGCGACCAGTACTCGGGGTAGAGCTTTCCCGAGATCTTCGGCCACCAGTAGTGGAGGCCGCCGAGATACGCCATGATCGTTCCGCCGACCATGATGTAGTGGAAGTGGGCCACGATGAAGTACGTGTCGTGCACGTGGATGTCGAGTCCGAGCGACGCCAGCATCAGCCCCGTCAGCCCGCCGAACGTGAAGAGGCCGATGAACCCGAGGGCGTAGAGCAGCGGCGCGTCGTACTTGATGGAACCCCGGTAGAGGGTTGCCGTCCAGTTGAACAC
>JBKJWL010000118.1:0-6115 GCA_046716885.1 Thermoanaerobaculia bacterium
CGCATCGGGGAGGAAGTCCATTTTCCTCCCGGGGCGAACAAGCTGCTCTTGATGACCGAGCCCGATACCCGGCCGATGTACCCGCATTTCCTGACGCTCGGCGGCGGCGGCTTCGCTCCGCCGCTGGAGTTCGATTCCGTCCGGCTCGGGCGCCGGCATCGGATTCGCGTGTACCTTCCTCCCGGATACGAGGAGAACACGCTCAAGCGATATCCCGTCCTCTACATGCAGGACGGCCAGAACCTTTTTTTCCCCGAGGAGGCGTTCGCCAGCGACTGGAAGGTCGACCGGACGGTCGGCCTCCTCGACACGATGGGAGCCGTGGAGGAGTTCATCGTGGTCGGCGTCTACTCCCAGGACCGCATGGCCGAGTACACCAAGCCCGGTTACGAGACCTACGGCGAGTCTCTGGTGGGCGAGGTCAAGCCGAGGGTCGACCAGGACTTCCGCACGCTCCCCGGTCCCGAGCGCACCTCGGTCCTCGGCTCCTCCCTGGGCGGCGTGGTCTCGTTCTATCTCGCGTGGCACTGGCCCGACGTCTTCGGCCGCGCCGGATGTCTCTCGAGCACGTTCGGGCACCAGGACGACCTGCTGGAGCGCGTGCTCACGGAGCCCCGGCGGGACGTCCGGTTCTACCTCGATAGCGGCTGGCCCGAGGACAATTACGAGGTCACGGCCTCGATGGCGATGGCGCTGGTGGCCCGCGGATGGGTCTACGGGCGCGACATTCTGCATTTCGCGTTTCCGCTCGCGGAGCACGACGAGGTGAACTGGGGAGTGCGTCTGCACCTCCCGCTCCAGCTCTTCAGCGGCGTGGTCCGCAATGCGTCGGAGGCCATCCACGCGGGGGTCTGACCCCGAAGGGGGTCTGGCGCGCCGCGCACTGGAACCGCTGGGGGCCGTTTCTCTCGGCCCGCGCCTGGGGCACGCCGGGATGTGCGGGCGCCACCAGCGGATCTGCTTCGCGCTCGCGCTCTGGAACGGCAGGGACCCGATTCTCAAGGCACTCTTCTTCGGCCGTCGTTTTCGGCGAGCCGCCGGCCCTCGGCCGTCTCGGCGAGTTTCAAGCGTCTTTGCCCGGGTCGTGCCAGCCCTCGACGTCGGCCGCAAGCGCGGCCGCCTGCGCTGGACCCCACGTGCCCGGAACGTACGATGAGACGGGCGTCGCGTCGTCGAGGATCCCGTCCACGATTGCCCATGCGGCCTCGACGGCGTCCTCGCGCACGAAGAGCGTCTGGTCGCCCTGCATCGCATCGGTCAGCAGTCTCTCGTAGGCCTCGATCTCGTCGCCCTTGTCGCTGCGGACGGCGACGAGCTCGGCCGGCATCGAGACCATCTCGGGGCCAGGTTTCTTGACGCGCGCGCCGAGCGAGATCGCGATCTGCGGCCCCAGACGGAAGCGGAACGTGTTGCTTTCCAGCGGCGAGAGCTTCGAGAGGGGCGGCCGCTTCAAGTCCACCAGGACCTCCGTCACCGTGACCGGGAGGCACTTTCCGGCGCGGATCAAGAAGGGCACTCCGGCCCACCGCCAGGAATCGACCACGAGGCGCACGGCGGCAAAGGTCTCGACCTTCGAGCCGGCGGCGACTCCGGGCTCCTTCGTGTAGCCGGTGAACTGGCCGCGCACCACGTCTGCGGGCTTCAGCGGGGGGATCGAGCGGAAGATCTTGACCTGCTCGTCCCGCACGGCATCGACGTATAGGGACGTGGGAGGTTCCATCGCGAGGAACGCCACGACCTGGAGCAGGTGATTCTGCACCACGTCGCGAATGGCGCCGGTCTCGTCGTAGAACTTCCCGCGTCCCTGGACCCCGAACTCCTCCGCCATCGTGATCTGCACGCAGTCGACGTAGTTGCGGTTCCAGATCGGCTCCAGGAACGTGTTGGCGAAACGGAAGAACAGAAGGTTCTCGACCGCTTCTTTGCCGAGGTAGTGGTCGATGCGGAAGACCGAAGACTCCGGGAAGACCGAGTGCAGCGTGACGTTCAAAGCCCGCGCGGTCGCGAGGCTGTGCCCGAACGGCTTCTCGACGACGACGCGCGCGCCGTCGGCGCAGCCCGACTTGCCGAGAGCCTCGATGACGGCTCCGAAGAGGCTCGGCGGAATCGCGAGGTAGTGGGTTGGGTGTTTCGCGGCTCCGAGCGTCTTGCGGAGCGCCGCGAAGGTGGCCGGGTCCGCATAATCGCCGTCGATGTACCGCAACAGGCCCGAGAGTTTCGCGAACGCGGCCTCGTCCACGCCGCCGCCGTGCTCCTGGACGCTCGCTCGCGCCCGCTCGCGAAGCTGGTTCACGCTCCACGAGGACCGGGCGACCCCGACGACCGGGACCGAGAGGGTTCCCCGCCGGACCATGCTGTGGAGAGCCGGAAAGATCTTCTTGTAGGCAAGGTCGCCGCTCACGCCGAAGAACACGAGGGCGTCCGAGACGAACGGTTTTTCAGCCGCTGCCATGGCCGTTCTCCTTCCCGACGCACGGCGTCCGAGGGGCCGCCCTTGGCATCACTCGCCGGCCTTCTTCTCGACGTGGCCGCCGAACTCGTACCGAAGGGCCGACATGACCTTGTCGGCAAAGTCGGCCTCGCCCCGCGACTCAAAGCGCTCGTAGAGGGCCGCCGTAAGCACACTGGCCGGCGTGCTCTCGTCGATCGCCGCCAGGATCGTCCACCGCCCCTCTCCCGAGTCCGACACGCGGCCCGAGAAGTTCGCGAGCTCCGGAGACTTCAGGAGAGCCAGGGCCGTCAAATCGAGGAGCCACGAGGCGATCACGCTTCCGCGGCGCCACACCTCGGCGATGTCGGGCAGGTTGAGGTCGTACTGGTAGTGCTCGGGGTTGCGCAGCGGGGTCGTCTCGGCGTCGACGGCCCGCCCGCTCTTTCCGACGTTGGCGTGCTTGAGGATGTTCAACCCCTCGGCGTAGGCCGCCATGAGCCCGTACTCGATTCCGTTGTGGACCATCTTGACGAAGTGGCCGGCGCCCGGAGGACCGCAGTGCAGATAGCCCTCCTCGGAGGTGCCGCCGGTCTTCTCGCGGCCCGGCGTGCGCGGGATGCTTCCGGGGCCGGGAGCGAGCGCCCGGAAAATCGGGTCGAGCCGCTGGACCGCCTCCTGGTCGCCGCCGATCATCATGCAGTAGCCCCGCTCGAGGCCCCAGACGCCGCCGCTCGTCCCGACGTCCACGTAGTGGACGCCCTTCGGGCGAAGCTCCGTCTGCCGGCGAAGGTCGTCGACGTAGTAGGAGTTGCCTCCGTCGATGACGACGTCGTCTTTCTGGAGCTTCGGGGAGAGTGCCGCGAGTGTCGAGTCCACGGCGGCCGCCGGGATCATCAGCCACGCCGCGCGCGGGGGCTCGAGCTTCGCAACGAAGTCGTCGAGCGACGAGGAACCGACGGCCCCCTCGCCGGCGAGCTGCTTCACGCTCTCGGGGCCGCGGTCGTAGACGACGCACTCGTGGCCGGCCTTCATGAGCCGCCGGACCATGTTGGCGCCCATCCGGCCGAGGCCGATCATTCCGAGCTGCATGCCTTCCCTCCTTGACGTTCGAGCGCGGCGCCATCCTATCGCCGGCGGAGGAAGCCTTGAAGCTGCGCGTGAGCGGATGCGGGTTTCTCTCTCCGTCATCGCGTCTTCGTCTCCTTGAAGCGCCCGGCCCATTCGGCGAGCCGGCGCATCGGCGCTGCGTCGGCCCGGTAGAGACGCTGGCGTCCCGCGCGGCGCAGGCGCACGAGCCCGGCCTCGCGCAGGACGCGCAGGTGCTGGGAAATGGCGGACTGCGTCACGCGAAACGTCTCGAGGAGGTCGTTGACGGGACGCTCCCGATCCCGCACGAGCTCCAGGATCCGGCGGCGGGTGGGGTCGGCGAGGGCCCGGAAGATGTCGCTCATCGCGGGATCATATAAGTGGAGGCTTATATGAGCCAGCAGGAGTCGGGAGCAGCCCTGCTACCGACTCCCGACTACTTCTTACGCGTGTAGTCGATCTGCATCATCTTGTGCATCTTCCCGTCGGGCCCCTGCCCCCACATCTCGAAGGTGTGGTGGTCGTTGTCGACGATCGTCAGCTTGTCCTCGATCGGCGAGGGCTTGCCGGTCATCGGGTCCCACACGGTGGATTTGCTGTTCATCGTCTTGCCGGCCGCGTCCATCGTGCTCGTCATAGACATCATGCCGGTGCCGGCGTTGTCCATCCAGACCGAGACGTACTTCTTCTGGACGTTGTCGTAACCCGTGTAGCCGATCCCATTAAAGGCCTCTCCCATGAACGTGCCCTCGTACTTCTGCTCGACGTACCGGTTGCCGAGAATCCAGCTGGCGACCGACGTGCCGGTCGAGTCCTCGGGCGGCTTCGAGGGGTCCATCCACATGCGGACCTTGGTGTCGAACGTGCCCACGATGGCGTCGAGCTTCTTGTGAGCGTCGCCCGGGGTCGACGCCTTGGCCCAGGCTTCCATCATGGCCTTCTCGTCGGGCGGGGCGGGCTTCGTGGCGGACTTCTTGGCCGGCTCCTGCGCGGAGAGAACCTCGGCAAGACCCAGCGCGGCGACCAGGATCGAGGCATTGCGGAACTCGTTTCTCATTATCGTCCTCCTCATTCGGCGCGGATTCTATCGCCGGTGCGGTATCGTTTCCGGGTCAAAGGGAGTGCCCCCCATGGAAATCGACCAGGCTCTTGAGAAGGTCTTCGCCACGTTGCCGCCCGCGAAGCCATGATCGCCGCCGGCCACTGGCTCCTGGCGCTGACGCTGACGGCCTCCTCGCCGGCGGGTCCGCAGCCCCTTCCGTGGATCGAGGACGACTACGCGAAGGCGCTGTCGCAGGCACGTTCGAAAAACCTGCCGATCTTCGTCGAGAACTGGGCGCCCTGGTGACACACGTGCCGCTCGATGAGGGCCTTCGTCTTCACGGATAGGGCCCTCGCGAAGCACGCCGGGCAGTTCGTCTGGCTCTCGATCGACACGGAGAAGGCGCAGAACGCGCCGTTCGTGCACAAGTACCCGATTCGGGCCTGGCCGTCGCTCTACGTCATCGACCCGCACAACGAGACCGTCGTCCTACGGTGGGTCGGCGGCGCGACCGTGGACCAGCTCCGGAAGCTCTTTGCCGAGGGACGGCGCGCGGCCGGGGGAGGCGGCCCCGGCGCGGACGCCAGCGTCGTCCGGGCCGACGCGCTCTACGGCCAGGGCAAGTACGAGGAGGCCGCGAAGGCCTATCGCGAGGCGCTCCCGCTCCTGGCGGCCAAGTCTGCGAGTTACGGGCGCGTCGTGGAGTCGCTCCTCTACGCGCTCTCGATGCTCGACAGGCACGCCGAGTGCGTGGATCTGGCCCGCGAAGCGATTCCGCGCCTGCAGGGGACGGTTTCGGAGGCCAACCTGGCGGCCTCCGGTCTCGATTGCGCTCTGGCCCTTCCCAAGGAGAACGCCGGCCGCGCCCGGGACGTTGCCGCGTTCGAGAAGGCCGCGCGCGCCGCCCTCGACAACCCGAGGCTCCGTCTGCTGGCCGACGACCGGTCGGCCGTGTACGGCCTGCTCGTGTCGGCGCGGGAAGACGCGAAGGACGAAGGCGGAGCGAAGGCGCTGGCGCGCGAATGGGTCGCGAACCTCGACGCCGAGGTTGCCCGCGTCAAGACCGCTGAGCAGCGGACGGCCCTCGACCCCAACCGGCTCTCCGCCTACGACGCGGCGGGCGAGATCGCGAAGGCCATCCCGATGCTGGAGGCCTCCGAGCGCGATTTCCCGCAGGACTACAATCCGCCGGCCCGCCTGGCATACGTCTTCCTGCAGTTGAAGCGCTTCGGCGATGCCCTGCCCGCCAACGACCGCGCGCTCGCGAAGGTCTACGGTCCGCGGCGGATTCGCGTCCTGCTCGTCCGCTCCGACATCTACGCGGCGAAGGGGGACGCGGCGGCGGCGAAGAAGACGCTCGAGGATGCGCTCTCCTTCGCCCGTGAGTTGCCGGAAGGTCAGCGCTCGGACAGCCAGATCGCGTCGCTGAAGAAGCAGCTGGAGGCTGCGCCCTAGCTCGCCATACTGTTGACTTCGTTCGCGGCGCGGGGAGTCTCCCGAGGGGAGGAGCCCCGCGCCGCGGGAGCCGAAGCGAGCGAGGGATCAGGCGAGCGGTC
>JBKJWL010000119.1:0-4930 GCA_046716885.1 Thermoanaerobaculia bacterium
CTCCTGAATCCCGGTAAGATCTTCGTCCAAACATGATGCGACTCTCGCGCAAGATCCACTTCAACGCGGGGCGCAGTCTCTGGCGGTCCCACTGGACTCCCGAGAAAAATCGCGCGGTCTACGGCGACGAAGGCCCGCATGGCTATGGCCACAACTACGAGCTCGAGGTCGCGGTGGCGGGAGAGACCGATCCCCAGACGGGCATGGTCATCAACCTCACGGAGCTGGACCGCATCCTCAAGGAAGAGGTGGACCGGCCGCTCGACCACCGCAACCTCAATCGCGACGTGCCCGAGTTCGCCACGACCCCGCCGACCGCGGAGAACCTCGCCGCGTGGATCTGGACACGGGTCGCCGCGCGCCTTGACCGCGAGAAGTGGCCCTGCCGGATCGTGCACCTGCGCCTGCGCCTGACCCCGGGCTTCGCCGTCGAGATCGAGGAGTAACGGGATGGGACCCGTACTGGTCGTCGGCGCCACGGGTCAGCTCGGGACGGCCGTCGTCGGCCGGCTTGCGAAGGCGGGCGTTCGGGTGCGAGCGCTCGTCCGACCGGCCTCTCCGCGGGCGTTTTCCGCGGAGGGAGTCGAGCTCGCCTTCGGCGACCTGCGGGAGCCGGAGAGCCTCGTGGCGGCCTGTCGCGGCATGGCCACGGTGGTCGCGACGGCCAACGCCGTCGTGCCGCGGGGGCCCGGGACCTTCGAGGACGTCGAGGGAACGGGTTATCACAACCTCCTCGACGCGTGCCGGGCCGAGGGAGTGCGGCGCGTCGTCTTCATGTCGGTCGCCGTGACCCCGTACGACAGGAGCGTAACGACATTTCGCCTGAAGCGGCAGATCGAGGAGAAGATCCAGGGCAGCGGGCTCGCCCACTCGATCTTCCGCGGCGCGGCTTTCATGGACGACTGGTTCGCGTTGATGGGAAGCTCCATTCCCCTGCGCGGTGCCGTGGCCGCCACGCTCCGAAGGCCGTTCTGGTTCTCGAAGGGCTTCTTCGCGATGGTCGGAACCTCGATCGAGCGGCGCGGGATCGCCCTCGTGCCGGGCGACGGCAAGACGCGCCAGGCCTTCGTCGCGCTGGACGACGTCGCCGCGATTCTCGCCGCCGCCGCGGCGGCGCCGGAAGACGGCGCCAACCTCGTGGAGAATCTCGGCGGACCGGAGGCGCTCTCGTTCGACGACGTGGTCGCGATCTTCTCGAAGGTGCTGCAGAAGCCGCTGCGGACCATCCGCACGCCGGCGAAGGTCTACCGCGTCCTGGCCGACCTGCTCGAGCCATTCTCGCCGTCGGCGGGCAACATCATGGCGATGAGCTGGGTCGAAGCTCTCAGCGAAACGGCGTTCGACGGACGGCCGCTCGCGGAGCGGTTCGGCGTTCGCCTGACCAGCGCCGAGGAGTTCCTCCGCGCGAAAGCCGCTCTTCCGGCCGAACCCTGATGGCGCTGGCGCTCGGGCTCCTGCTCTCCGCCGGCATCGGTCTGTCTCTCGGTCTCATCGGCGGCGGCGGCTCGATCATCACCGTGCCGGTCCTCGTCTACGTCCTCGGCGTGGCGGTTGACCGCGCGGTCGGGATGTCGCTCGCCGTCGTCGGCGCGACCGCCCTCGTCGGGGCCCTGCTGCACGGCCGGCGCGGCGCGGTGGCCTGGCGGACAGGCGCCCTCTTCGCCTCGAGCGGTATCGCGACCGCGTACCTGGGCTCGCGGCTGACGCGAATGGTCCCGCCGCCCGTGCTGCTGCTGATCTTCGCGGCATTGATGCTCGTGCTCGCCGGCGTCATGCTGGTGCGCAAGGACCCCGGGCCCGACGCGCTGCCCCACCGGGCGAGCCTTCCCCGGTCCGTTTTTTCGGGTCTCGGGGTCGGGTTCCTGACCGGTTTTCTCGGCGTGGGAGGCGGGTTCCTGATCGTACCGGCCCTCGTCCTGTTCGGAGGGCTGACGATGAAGGACGCGATCGGGACGTCGCTCTTCGTCATCGCCGTCAACTGCGCCGCGGGGCTTCTCGGCCACGTCACGCAGGGGGCCCTCGACGCACGGCTGACACTGCTCGTGACGGCGCTGGCGGTGGGGGGGGCGCTCGTCGGGACGGCCCTGTCCCACCGGGTCCACCCGGCCGGATTGCGGCGAATCTTCGCCTGGTTCGTCGTGGCCGTGGCTCTCTTTCTCATCGCCCGGAACTACAATGCCGTGCTCTGATCCGCCATGTACTTCAAACAGCATTACCTCGGTTGTCTCGCCCAGGCGTCCTATCTGATCGGATCGGACGGCGAAGCCGCCGTCGTCGATCCGCGCCGGGACATCGACGTGTACCTCGAGGAGGCCCGCGCGCAGGGCCTCGAGATCCGGCACGTCATCGAGACGCATCTCCACGCCGACTTCGTGTCGGGCCACCGGGAGCTCGCGGCGCGCACCGGCGCGAAGATCTACTTCGGCGCTCGCGCCGGCGCCGCCTTCGAGCACGTTGCGGTGCGCGACGGGGATGAGATCCGGATGGGCAAGGTGGTCCTGCGATTCCTCGAGACGCCGGGGCACACACCCGAGTCCGTGTCGGTCCTCGTGATCGATCGGGAGAAGAGCGAGGAGGCGCAGGCCGTCCTGACCGGGGACACGCTCTTCATCGGGGACGTGGGGCGGCCGGACCTCGTGGGCGGGCAGATGAGCGCGCAAGAGCTGGCGGGTCACCTCTACGACTCCCTCCACGGCAAGCTCCTCAAGCTCCCGGACTCGGTCGCCGTCTATCCGGCGCACGGAGCGGGATCGCTGTGCGGCCGGAATATCTCGAGCGACACGAGCTCGACGATCGGCCAGCAGAGGCAGTTCAATTACGCGTTGCGGCCGATGTCGCGCGAGGAGTTCGTGCGGCTGATGACGGCGGACCTGCCGGAAGCGCCCGCGTACTTCTCCCGGGACGCGCGTCTCAACCGCGAGGGACCCGCGAGCCTCGACGAGCTGCCGCCTCCGAAGAGCTTCTCGCCCGAAGAGACCGAGGCGCGGCGGCGGGGCGGGGCGATCGTGCTCGATACGCGCTCCTCCGCGGAGTACGGGACCGCGCACGTCGAAGGCTCGCTCCAGATCGGCCTGTCCGGCCAGTTCGCGTCCTGGGCAGGGGCGCTGGTGGCGCCCGAGACGCCGCTCATCGTGGTTACCGACGATCCGGCACTCGTCGGCGAGGCGCGCACGCGGCTGGCGCGCGTGGGCCTCGAGAACGTCGCGGGGTTTCTCGAGGGGGGAGTTCTCGCCTGGGACGCGGCCGGACGCCCGCTGGCGCGCACCGAGCAGATCACGGTCGACGAGCTCCGCGAACGTCTCCGCGAGGATCCGGATTTCCAGCTCGTGGACGTCCGGCGGCCCGCCGAGTGGCAGGCTGGTCACATTCCGCAAGCCGTTTCGATGCCGCTCCATCGGCTGGCGGAGCTGGCCAGGAGCCTCGACCGCAAGCGCCCCGTCACGGCCATCTGCGCGGGAGGCTACCGGTCGTCGATCGGCACCAGCGTTCTCGAGCGCCTCGGGTTCCGCCGCGTCACCAACGTCGTCGGCGGCATGGCCGCCTGGGGAGAAGCATGAGAGCTGCCCCCGTCGCGCTGGCGATCTTCGTGCTCGGCGCGGGCCTGCCCGCGGCGGAGAAGACGGGAAGCGTCTGGGAGTCGAAGAAGTCTGGCTGGGAGCAGCTCGCGGAGGGGCAGAAGGACCAGGTCCTGCGCTTCGCCGAAGACTACAAGACGTACCTTTCCGCGGCCCGGAGCGCCGAGGCTTCCACGCGCGAAGTAATCCGCCTGGCGAAGGCGGCGGGTTTCGCCGAGTTCACCGAGGCGAGCCAGGTCCGGGCCGGAGCCCGGCTCTACGTGAACGGGCGGGACCGCGCCGTAATCCTCGCCGTCGTCGGTTCCGACCCGATCGTCGCGGGGTCGCGCCTCGTCGGCACGCACCACGACAGCCCGCACATCGACCTGAAGGCACGGCCCGTCTACGCGGCCGGCGGCCTGGCGCTCTTCAACACGGTCTACTACGGAGGCATCAAGAAGTACCAGTGGGCCAACCGCCCGCTGGCGCTCATCGGCCGGGTCGACACGGTCGACGGCAAGCGCGTCGACGTGTCGATCGGTCTGAAGGACGGTGATCCTGTCTTCGCCATCCCCGACAACGCTCCCCACTCCGACAAGGAGCTGCGGGACCGCACGTACACCGGCGTCTTCACGGGCGAGGAGCTCGACCCGGTAGCCGGCAGCGTGCCAGCGGAGGGCTCCTCCGTCGTCGAGCAGGTGCTCGCGACCTTGAAGTCCTCATACGGCATCCAGGAGGAGGACTTCGTGTCTGCGGAGTTGCAGCTCGTACCGGCCGCGCGCCCTTCCGACGTCGGCGTGGATCGCGGCCTCGTCGGTGCCTTCGGCCAGGACGACCGGCTCTCGTCGTTTTGCGCGGCGCGGGCGATCTTCGACCTGCAGGGCACCCCGAAACGCACCGCGCTCGCGTACCTCTCAAACTTCGAGGAAGAGGGCTCGGTCAACAACACGGGCGCCGGTTCCCAGTTTCTCAACACCGCGTACGCGCGGCTCGTCGCCGGGCAGCGGGGCGGCAAGTACACCGACCTCGACCTGCGCGAGGCGCTGCGGCGCGCCGAGGCCGTGTCTGCCGACACGAACGACGGGATCAATCCGCTCTTCCCCGAGACGAGCGATTCCACGAACGCGGCGCGCCTCGGTTACGGCGTCACGATCAAGCGCTACGGCGGGGGCTTCGACGCCAACTCGGAGTTCATCGCGCGGATCCGCGCGCTGCTCGACAAGAACGGCATCCCCTGGCAGACCCACACCCAGAAGGTCGAGATCGGCGGCGGCGGCACGATCGGCGGCTTCCTCTCCGCGCAGGACATGGAGGTCATCGACATGGGCGTGCCGCTTCTCTCGATGCACTCGCCCTTCGAGATGTCCTCGAAGGTC
>JBKJWL010000120.1:0-12710 GCA_046716885.1 Thermoanaerobaculia bacterium
CACTCCAACTCCGGCGTGCCGAACCACGCCTTCGCGCTGATCGTGGACGGCGGAACCTACAACGGGCAGACGATCACCGGCCTCGGTCAGAACAAGGCCGCGCATATCTACTTCCGCGCGATGACCGTGTATCAGCATCCCGCCACGGATTTTCCCGACCACGCCGACGCGATCGAGCAGTCCGCCTCGGACCTCATCGGCCTCAGCCTCGACGACCTGAGCACCGGTTTGCCGTCCGGCGAGAGCATCACGGCGGCCGACGTGACCGAAGTCAAACAGGCGATGCTGGCGGTCGAGATGCGCACACCTCCGACCCAGTGCAACTTCCAGCCGCTGCTGGCCCAGAGCCCGCCGGCGCTTTGCGGGCCGGGGACCACCTCTTCGCAGATCTTCAAGGACAACTTCGAGGACCTGGCCTCTTCGGCCGAGCGTTGGACGGTGAGCCACCTCGCGGTCACCCCTGCTGACTTTACGGAGCGTGACTGGGAGATCGTCTCCGATCTTCCGGACGATCGCGCCGGCAATGCCTTCTTCGGCGTCGACCCCAACATCGGCACCTGCGCGCCCGGCGGCGACGAGTCGGGCGTCCTGTACCTGGTCAGCAAGAAGATCAGCCTCCCGACCTCGGCGGCTGCGCCCCGGCTGACCTTCGTCCACTGGGTGGCTACGGAAGCGGGTTGGGACGGAGGGAACCTCAAGATCAGCGTGAACGGCGGTCCCTGGCAGCTCATCCAGCCGGGCGATTTCATCTACAACGCCTACAACACGACGCTCTTCTCGGCCGCACAAGGCAACACCAACCCCATGGCGGGCGAAACGGCCTTCTCGGGCACCGACGGCGGCTCGGTCGACGGCTCGTGGGGTCGCTCGATCGTGAACCTCACTCCTTACGCGCATGCGAACGACAAGATCCAGCTGCGTTTCGACCTCGGCACCGACGGCTGCGGCGGCCTCTTCGGCTGGTACGTCGACGACGTCCTGGTCTACAGGTGCAAGTAATCGGAACGGCTCCGACCCGGAGCTGAGCTTCGAGTCACCACTGGAAGGGCGCCCGCGAGGGCGCCCTTTTTTTTGCCCCTTCGAACCGCCGCGGATCCTCGTCGGCGCTGCAGGGGCGCCTGTGCTGTAATCTCGGCGTGACGCTCTTGGTGGTCCTCTTTGTTCTCGCCCGGCAGGCGCCGGATGCCCCCGTGCCTGGCGTCGATCCGCGGGTGTTCGACGGCGTGGCCTCCCGGCAGTCGGCGTCCTTCCTGGTCCTTCTCCGCGAGCAGGCGGACCTGTCGGCCTCCGCCGGGATCCCGGATCGGGCGGAGCGGCGGCGCTTCGTCTACGAAACCCTGCGCGAGCACGCGGAGAAATCGCAGGCCTCGCTGCGGGAGCGGCTCCGCCGCGCGGGTTTGCGCTACCACCCGCACTTCCTCGTGAACATGATCGAGGTCGAGGGCGACCGCGCAATGGCCCTCGAGCTCGCCGCGCGGGCCGATGTTTCCCGCGTCGCGGCCAACCGCGCGGCGGCGCTGTCGCGACCCGGGCCATCCCGGGTGTCGCGCCCGCGCTCGGCCGCCGCCGTCGAGCCGAACATCCAGAAAATTCGCGCGCCCGAGCTCTGGAGCCGCGGTTTCACGGGACAGGGCGTCGTGGTCGGGATCGCCGACACCGGAGTCGAGTGGACGCACCCGGCTCTTCGGAGCCAGTACCGCGGCTGGAACGGGTCGACGGCCGCGCACGCCTACAACTGGCACGACGCAATTCACGACCCGCTGCCGGGCAACCCTTGCGGCTCGGACGCGCCCGAGCCCTGCGACGACGAAGGCCACGGTACCGCGGTCGCCGGCCTCGCCGTCGGGGACGACGGCACGGGTAACCAGGTCGGCGTCGCGCCGGGTGCGCGCTGGATCGGGTGCCGGAACATGGACCGCGGCTCCGGGACGCCGGCGCGCTACACGGAGTGCTTCGAGTGGTTCCTGGCCCCCACCGACGCGAGCGGCGGCGACCCGCGGCCCGACCTCGGGGCCGACATCATCAACAACTCCTGGACCTGCCCCGAAAGCGAGGGCTGCACGGTTCCGGACATCCTCCGGAGCGTGGTCGAGAACGTGCGGGCGGCGGGCGTCGCCGTCGTGCTCGCCGCCGGCAACGGCGGCCCTGAATGCTCGACGATCGATCAGGTGCCGGCGTTCTACGAGGCCGGCTTCTCGGTCGGCGCGACCGACTCCGCGGACCAGATCGCCAGCTTCTCCAGCCTGGGCCCCGTGACGGCCGACGGCTCCGGCCGCTTGAAGCCCGACCTGACCGCGCCGGGCGTCAACGTGCGCAGCGCCGGCCTGTCGGGCGGCTACGTGCCCAACTTCAGCGGCACCTCCGCGGCCGCGCCGCACGTCACCGGCGCGGTCGCGCTCCTGTGGTCCGCGGTCCCCGGGCGGGTGGGGGACGTCGACGGGACCGAGCTCGCGCTCGAGGCGGGCGCGGTGCCGCTGACGCTCGATTTGACGTGCGGCGTATTCTCGGGCCTCGTCGTTCCCAATCACATCTTCGGATGGGGCCGCCTCGACGTTGCGGGAGCGTACGGGCGTTTCCTGCCGCGCGAGCCGCGGCTTCCCGCCGTCGGACGCCCTGATCCGCGAGTCGTGCCGCCCCGTCCCTGACCGGCCGGTCGCGGTAAGATCCCCGCCTCATGGCGATTGTCGCGACGAAGGACGAAACCTCCACCGGGACGACGCTGGAGATCGAGGTGCCCGCCGAGGAGGTCGAGAAGGCCTTCGCCGCGGTCACGAAGGCCTACGCGAAGAAGGCTTCGATCCCCGGCTTCCGCAAGGGACACGCGCCGCAGGCGGTCGTGTACCAGCGATTCGGAGACCAGATCAAGGAGGACGTGCTCGAGGCGCTGCTGCCCGACGCTCTGGGCTCGGCCGTCGAGGAGCGCAAGCTGTCGGTCCTCGGACGCCCTCAAATCGAGGACCTCAAGTGGGAGCCCCCCGGACCGATCCGTTTCTCGGCGCGGCTGGACCTGAAGCCGCCGGTGGATCCGGGCGAGTACCGCGGGGTGGCCGTCGAGGACCAATCGATCGAGCCCGCCGACGAGGACGTCGCGAAGGTCATCGACCGGATCCGCGAAGGGCAGGCGGAGTTCCATCCGATCGAGAACCGCGCCGCCTCGCCGGGCGACTTCGCCGTCGCCGACATCGGGGGATCCTTCGTCGAGATCCTGGCGCCCGGGCAGAATCCCCGGACTTTCCGCGACGAGAAGCTCACCCTCGAGGTCGGGCACGCGGATTCCATGCCGGAGATCAACGAGGCCTTGCGCGGCGCGCTTCCCGGAGAGACCCGGAAGTTTCGGAAGACCTTCCCCGACGACTTTCCCAACGACGAGTTCCGCGGGAAGACCATCGACTACGAGGTCACCCTCGCGGCCCTCAAGGAGAAGAAGCTCCCGGCGGTCGACGACGACTTCGCGAGGGCGGTCTCGGAAGGCGACACGGTCGAGACGCTGCGGGAGAAGGTGCGGACGCGGCTGCGGCACGAGAAGGAAGCCGACCGCCGGCGCCGGTTCCGCCGCGCGATCCTCGACTCCTTGCTCTCCCGGCGCGACATTCCCGCTCCCGAAGTCCTCGTCGAGTCGGAGACGACGGCCGCTCTCCGGGACTACGCGCGCTATCTGGCCTCGAGCGGGGTCGACCCGGAGAAGGAAGACTGGGCGAAGCTCGCCGAAGAGGCGCGGCCGGGGGCCGAACGTCGGGTCAAGGAGTACTTGCTCCTCGACGCGATCGCCGAGCGCGAAGGCATCGAGGTCTCGGAGACCGAGCTCGAGGCGGAGTTCAAGCGCGCCGCGGCGCAGCGCGGGGTCGAGCCCTCCGTGCTTCGGGAGCAGATGGCGAAGGGTGGCGGGATCAGCGCCCTTCGGGACGAGATGCGTCTCTCCAGAGCCGTGGACCTCTTGATTGACAGCGCGAAGGTGCTACCCTCGGGAATGCCGGTCGAGGTGAAGTGATTTCGATGGACGACGACCACGAGGGAGGCGGCATGGTCCTGGTGCCTATGGTGATCGAGCAGACGAGCCGGGGAGAGCGCGCGTACGACATCTACTCGCGTCTCCTGAAGGACAACATCATCTTCCTCGGCCAGCCGGTCGACGACACGATCGCCAACCTCATCATCGCCCAGATGCTGTTTCTCGAGTCCGAGAACTCGGAGAAGGACATCGCCTTCTACATCAACTCTCCCGGCGGCTCGATCACGTCGGGCATGGCGATCTACGACACGATGCAGTACGTGAAGAACGACGTCTCGACGATCTGCGTGGGCCAGGCGGCCTCGATGGCGGCGGTGCTCATGGCGGCTGGCGCGGCGGGCAAGCGCTACTCGCTGCCCAATTCGCGGTTCCTGATCCACCAGCCCCTCGCCTACGGCATGCAGGGCCAGGCGACCGACATCGAGATCCACGCGAAGGACCTGTTGAAGATGCGCGAGCGGATCAACCAGATCCTCGCCCATCACACGGGCCAGCCTGTCGAAAAGGTCGGAAAGGACACCGACCGCGACTACATTCTCGAGGCCGAGGACGCCAAGAAATACGGGCTCGTGGACGCGATCTACCACCGGCGCGACGACACCGCCTTGAAGGCCGCCGTATAGGGACGGGACTCGGGAGACGAATCCTCGAGTCTCCTCGTCGCGTACATTTGATTGGATTGCGAGCTGCCCTCTACCGTCTACCCTCTCCCGGCCCCGGAATACCGTGACGGAGCGGGCGTTTTCCGAGAAGGGGTTATGCTAGATTTGAGGCGGATCGGTTGACGTGGGGGGAGAGACGACCCTAGAATTCCCTCATCCCCCCGGAGGCTGAATGTCGAAGAAAACCGGCAACGGCGACGTCCTGCGCTGCTCCTTCTGTAACAAGAGCCAGCGAGACGTCAAGAAGCTCATCGCGGGGCCCACGGTCTACATCTGCGATGAGTGCGTCGACATCTGCCTCGACATCATCGCCGAGGACCGGGTCCTGGAGACCCAGGCTCCCGAGACCAAGCTGCCCAAGCCGAAGGAGATCAAGGAGTTCCTGGACGGCTACGTCATCGGGCAGGAGCAGGCCAAGAAGAAGCTGGCGGTCGCGGTCTACAACCACTACAAGCGGATCGACTACCTCGAGAAGAACCGCAAGCTCGACGTCGAGCTCCAGAAGTCCAACATCCTCCTGATCGGCCCGACGGGCACCGGGAAGACCCTGCTCGCCCAGACCCTGGCCAAGCTCCTCTCGGTCCCCTTCACGATCGTGGACGCGACGACCCTGACGGAGGCCGGCTACGTCGGGGAGGACGTCGAGAACATCATCCTGAAGCTCTATCAGGCGGCGGGCAACGACAAGGAGAAGACCGAGCGCGGCATCGTCTACATCGACGAGGTCGACAAGATCGCGCGCAAGGGCGAGAACCCGTCGATCACCCGCGACGTCTCCGGCGAAGGCGTTCAGCAGGCGCTGCTGAAGATCCTCGAGGGGACAGTCGCCAACGTCCCGCCGCAGGGCGGCCGGAAGCATCCGCACCAGGAGTTCATCCAGATCGACACGACGAACATCCTCTTCCTCTGCGGCGGGGCCTTCGTGGGCATCGAGGACATCATCAGCCGCCGTATGACCGAGAAGACGATGGGGTTCGGCGCCAAGATCGCCTCTAAGAAGGAAAAGCGGTCAGGCGTCCTGCTCCAGAAGGTGCACCCCGAGGACCTCATCAAGTTCGGCATGATCCCCGAGTTCGTCGGGCGGCTCCCGGTCGTCGCCACCCTCACCGAGCTCGACCAGGCGGCTCTCGTCGAGATTCTCAAGGAGCCCAAGAACTCCCTGGTGAAGCAGTACCAGACCATGCTGGACTTCGAGAACGTCCAGCTGCGTTTCACCGACGACGCCATCGAGGCCATCGCCGAGGAAGCCCTGGCCCGCAACGTCGGGGCCCGGGGTCTGAAGATCATCATCGAGGACCTGATGCTCGAGGTGATGTACCAGATTCCCTCCGACGACGACATCGAGGAGTGCGTCGTCACGCGGGACGTCGTCAAGCACCACACGAATCCCATCACGATCCTTCGTAAAGCGGGGTAAATTCGTATTTCGAGACTCGATGGTCGAGTGTCGAAACCTGGATTTTCCTCATGGTGGTTGAAATCAAAATGAAAACGGAGAGCGCCGGACGCGCGATGGAGACGCTGCCCCTCGTCCCGCTGCGGGACATGGTGGTGTTTCCCCACATGATGCAGCCCTTCGTCGTCGGACGCGAATCGTCCATCCGGGCGCTGGAAGCCGCGCTGACGTCGCCGGCCAAGCGCCTCTTTCTTGCGGCGCAGCGCGACCCGCAGCTCGACGAGCCCACGCCGGAGGACATCTACGACGTCGGGGTGATCGCGACCGTGGCCCAGTCGCTCAAGCTGCCCAACGGCCACATCAAGGTGATGGTCGAAGGCGTCCGACGCGGACGGATCATGGCCTTCGAGCGGCGCGGCGAGTACCTGACAGTCGCCGTGGACGCTGTCCCGGTGAGGCCGTCCGACGTCGAGAGCCTCAAGGACTACATGGGCAAGGTGCTCTCCCTCTTCGAGCAGTACGCCAAGCTGTCGCACCACCTCGCCTTCGAGGGCCTGGCGGCGTCGCTGAAGATCGACGACCCGGAACGTTTTGCCGACACGCTGTCCGCCCACCTGGCCGTGCCCACCGCCGAGAAGCAGGCGCTGCTCGAAGCGGAGTCTCCCTACGAGCGTCTCCAGAAGCTCCAGGACCTGCTGGAGGTCGAGATCGACAAGGTCAACATCGACCGCCGGATCAACAACAAGGTCAAGAAGCAGATGGAGAAGGCCCAGAAGGAGTATTACCTCAACGAGAAGATCAAGGCGATCCACCAGGAGCTCGGGAGGAAAGACGACCGGACGGACGAGGTCGAGGACCTCAAGAAGAAGATCGAGTCCTCGGGGATGCCGAAGGAGGTCCGCGAGAAGGCCGAGACGGAGCTGCGCCGCCTCGAGGCGATGCCGCCGGTTTCGGCCGAGGCGACCGTCTCGCGCAACTACATCGAGTGGCTCGTGGGCGTGCCCTGGAAGAAGTCCTCCCGAGAGTCCAAGGACCTGACGCGCGCCGAGCAGATCCTGAACGACGACCACTACGGCCTCGAAAAGGTCAAGGAGCGCATCCTGGAGTTCCTGGCGGTGCGCCAGCTCGTCCAGAAGACGAAGGGCTCGATCATCTGCTTCGTTGGCCCTCCCGGGGTCGGCAAGACCTCGCTCGCCAAGTCGATCGCGCGGTCGCTGAACCGCCAGTTCGTGCGGCTCTCCCTGGGCGGCGTGCGCGACGAAGCCGAGATCCGGGGGCACCGGCGCACTTACATCGGCGCCTTTCCCGGCCAGATCATCCAGATGATGAAGAAGGCGGGCACGGTCAACCCCGTGTTCCTGCTCGACGAGGTCGACAAGATGTCCTCCGACTTCCGGGGCGACCCGGCGTCGGCCATGCTCGAGGTGCTGGATCCGGAGCAGAACCACTCCTTCGTCGACCACTACCTCGACGTCGAGTACGACCTCTCCAAGGTCATGTTCATCGCCACGGCGAACATCGCGGACCCGATCCCGCCGGCGTTGAAGGACCGCATGGAGCTCATCCCGCTCTCGGGCTACACGCCCAACGAGAAAGTCGCGATCGCGGCCAAATTCCTCGTGTCCAAGCAGCGGGAGGCCAACGGGCTCAAGGAAGACCAGATCGAGTTCCAGAACGACACGATTCTCGCGATCATCGAGCACTACACGCGGGAAGCCGGCGTCCGTAACCTCGAGCGCGAGATCGGCGGCGTCTGCCGTAAGGTGGCGCGCAAGATCGTCCAGAAGAAAGCGGAGACGCCCGTGCGCGTCACGCCGGAGAACCTGAGGGACTTCCTCGGGAAGGCCCGGTTCCGCAAGCGCCTCAAGAGCGAGGTCTCGGAAGTCGGGATCGCGACCGGGCTGGCCTGGACCGAGGCGGGCGGCGAGATCCTGATGACCGAGACGAGCCTGCTGAAGGGCAAGGGCAACCTGACCCTGACGGGGTCGCTCGGGGACGTGATGCAGGAGTCGGCCCGCGCCGCGGTCTCCTACGTCCGCAGCCGCGCCGAGATGTACGACGCCGACCCCAACTTCCACGAGAAGTACGACATCCACATCCACGTGCCCGAGGGCGCGATCCCCAAGGACGGGCCCTCGGCCGGCATCACACTGGCGGTCTCGCTCTTCTCCGCCGTGACGAAGATCCCCGTCTTGAAGGACGTGGCTATGACCGGGGAGATCACCCTGCGCGGCAAGGTGCTGCCGGTCGGCGGGATCAAGGACAAGGTCCTGGCGGCCTACCGGGCCGGGATCCGGACGATCGTGCTCTCCTCCGAGAACGACAAGGACTTAGACGACCTGCCCGAGGAGATCCGCGCCGAGATGGAGTTCCACCTCGTGAACACGATGGACGAAGTGATCAAGATCGCGATGGAGGGGGGGCGCCCGGCGGCCAGTCCGATCGACCCCGAAGCCAAGCCCGCGGAGGGGGGCGTCGTCGCCAACTGAGGTTCCGCCCGCTACTTTGAGATAGAGTCCCGAGTCGGGAGTCAGCAGTCGGGAACCCTCCCGCCTCCGACTCGAAGCGCGCGGACTCCCGACTCGACCCCCGACTTCCCCCGAAATCACACCGCAAGAGGACAACAACATGGCCAGACGCAAAGGCACCAGCGACTCCGACGTCGAGACGCTCGAAGCTCCGCCCGAGGGGCTCCCCGACACGGCCGTCGACGAGGCCGCCGCCGTCGAGCACGGCGACACGCTCGACATCCGTGCGCTCCACGAAATCAAGATCCCGCTGCTCCTCAAGATCGCCAAGGACCTGGAGGTCGAAAACGCGACCGGGATGCGTAAGCAGGACCTGATCTTCAAGATCCTGCAGGCGCAGACCGAGAAGAAGGGGCTGATCTTTTCCGAGGGCGTGCTCGAGTGCCTGCCCGACGGGTTCGGATTTCTCCGCGCGCCCGAGTACAACTACCTGCCCGGGCCGGACGACATCTACGTCTCGCCCTCGCAGATCCGCAAGTTCGACCTGCGGACGGGAGACACGGTCTCCGGCCAGATCCGCCCCCCCAAGGAAGGGGAGCGCTACTTCGCGCTGATCAAGGTCGAGGCGGTCAACTTCGAGCACCCGGACGTGGCGCGCGAGAAGATCTTTTTCGACAACCTGACTCCCCTCTACCCGCAGGACCGGATCCGCCTCGAGACGAGCAACATGACCTCGCGCGTGCTCGACCTGGTCGCCCCCGTGGGCAAGGGGCAGCGCGGGCTCATCGTCGCGGCGCCGCGCACCGGCAAGACGATGATCCTCCAAGCGCTCGCCAACTCGATCTCGACGAACCACCCGGAAATCACCCTCATCGTGCTTCTCATCGACGAGCGGCCGGAAGAGGTCACCGATATGCAGCGTTCGGTCAAGGGCGAGGTCATCTCCTCGACCTTTGACGAGCCGGCTGCCCGCCACGTGCAGGTCGCCGAGATGGTCATCGAGAAGGCCAAGCGCCTCGTCGAGCACAAGCGGGACGTCGTGATCCTGCTCGACTCGGTCACGCGGCTGGCCCGCGCCTACAACGCCATCGTGCCGCCGTCGGGGAAGGTTCTCTCGGGAGGCGTCGACTCGAACGCCCTGCAGCGCCCCAAGCGCTTCTTCGGCGCGGCCCGTAACGTCGAGGAAGGGGGCTCGCTGACGATCATGGCCACCGCGCTGATCGACACGGGCTCCCGCATGGACGACGTGATTTTCGAGGAGTTCAAGGGGACCGGCAATATGGAAGTCCACCTCGACCGCAAGCTCATGGACAAGCGCGTCTTCCCGGCCATCGACATCAACAAGTCGGGCACCCGCAAGGAGGAGCTCCTGATGGACAAGCAGGAGCTCAACCGCGTGTGGGTGCTGCGGAAGGTCCTGAATCCTCTCTCCGTCGTCGAGGCCATGGAGCTGCTCACCGAGAAGCTCGACAAGTCCAAGACGAACGCGGAGTTCTTGAGCCTGATGAGCAATGGCTGAGACTTTTCCGCTGCGCGATTCCGGTTGATCCCTTGCTCCGCGTCTCCGTCGTCGACTTCCTGAACGCGCGGCCCCTGACGTGGGGCCTGCTGCACGAGACGCCGCCGGGCGTGGCCATTTCGCGGGACGTGCCGTCGGCCTGCGCGTCCAAGCTGGCGTCGGGAGAAGCCGACGTCGGGCTCATCCCGTCGATCGAGTACCAGCGGATTCCCGGCCTGAAGATCGTGCCCGGCCTCGGGATCGCCGCCTCGTCGGAAGTCCGGTCGGTCCTTCTCGTCTCCGACGTCTCCCGCGAGAGGATCGGCTCCGTTGCGCTCGACCCCGCCTCGCGAACCTCCGCGGCCCTGACGCGGATCCTGCTCAAGCGCTGCTACGGCGTGACGCCGGAGTACCGGGAGGGCGGGGCCGCGGCCGACGCCCGGCTCATCATCGGCGACCCGGCCCTGAAGGCGCGCCTGAACGGTCACGTCGTCCTCGATCTGGCCGCAGAGTGGCGGGCTTTCTCCGGACACCCGTTCGTGTTCGCGTTCTGGGCCGTGCGGGCGGACGCCGCGACGGCGGAGGTCGGCGCCCTCCTGCGGCGGTCCTACCAGGCGGGCCTGGCCCACTTCGACCGGATGGTGCGCGACGAGGCCGCGGCCTCGAGCCTCTCCGAGGCGATCGTCGAAGACTATCTGCGGCACTCGCTGCACTTCGAGCTCGACGCCGGAGATCTCGAGGGCCTGCGTCACTTTTACACCCTTGCGACCGAGGAAGGACTCATTGGACAGGCCCGAGCCCTCGAGTTCCTCGAAGGCTAGAATCGAACCGATGACCGGCCGCACTCAGGACATCCTCGACCGCACCCTCTCGGGCGCGAGGCTCTCGGAAGCCGCGGCGGTCGTACTCCTGGAGGAGGGCAATCTCCTGGCCCTCGGCGCCGCTGCCGACGCCGTGCGCAATCGGAAGAACGACCCGTCGATCGCCACGTACATCGTGGACCGGAACATCAACTACACGAACGTGTGCGTCTACCGGTGCCAGTTCTGCGCCTTTTACCGGCCCTCGGCCGAGCATCCGGAGGCCTACGTCCTGTCGCAGGAGCAGATCGGCGAGAAGATCCAGGAGACGATCGACCTCGGCGGGACGGGTATCCTGCTTCAGGGCGGAGTGCACGCCGGCCTCGCCTTCTCCTTCTACGAGGAGATGTTCCGGTTCATCCGGACGACGTTTCCGACGATCCACCTGCACGCGCTCTCGGCTCCGGAGGTCTACTTCCTCCAGAAGATCACGAAGTGGCCCATGCGGGATGTCATCGCGCGCCTGCGGGACGCGGGCCTCCAGTCGATCCCGGGAGGCGGCGCCGAGATCCTCGAGGACTCCGTGCGCAAGCGCATCTGGTCCCTCACGAAGGCCCCAACCGAGAAGTGGGTCGACGTGCACGAGTCGGCGCATTCACTCGGCATGCGCACGACGGCGACGATGATGTTCGGTGTGGGGGAGGCCTACGCCGAGCGCGTCGAGCACATGCGGGTCGTGCGCGACCTGCAGGATCGGACGGGCGGCTTCACCGCCTGGATCCCGTGGACGTTCCAGAAGGAGAACACCGAGCTCGACGGAAAGGTCGACGAGGCCGGCGGCTTCGAGTACCTCAAGACCCTCGCCGTCTCACGGCTCTTCCTCGACAACTTCACGCACGTCCAGGGCTCCTGGGTCACACAGGGGCCCAAGATCGGCCAGATCTCGCTGTCGTTCGGCGGCGACGACCTGGGGTCGATCATGATCGAGGAGAACGTGGTCTACGCCGCGGGCGCCCGCAACCGGATGACGCAGGACGAGATGCGCCGCGTCATCTCCGACGCGGGCTACACGCCCGTGCAGCGCCGCACGCTCTACGACGCGTGCCGGGAGTCCTGCTGCACCGCCCCGATACCCACGCCCAGGCGCGTGCGGGCGGGACTCCCCGTCGTCGGGACGGACCTCGATTCCGGACTCGCGTCCGCGTAGAGGTCGGGCCGCCTTCAGGGCTTGCGCACCACCCTCACCAGCGACAGCGACTCGATCCCGTTCTCGCCGCGGCCGAGGAGAGTCTCGACGAGGCGCCGGCGGATGACGGGCCGGCGATCCAGGACCTCGGCCTCGAGCGGCAGACTCGCGAGATCCGGCTCGAGCGCCGTCCACATCAGCACGAAGCCCTTCGGATGGCGAAGGCGGCCGGGCACGCCGGAGAGGCCTTCCGGCAGCGGCAGCCAGTCGAAGCGCGAATAGAAGTCGATGCTGTTGTAGTTGTTGCCGACGAGGAAGCCGTCGCACCCCTGGGCGCACTCGAGTCGCACCTGTTCGCCCCATTCGGGCAGGGGGTCGAATCGGTCGAGGCGCCCCTCGAAGCCCTGGAGCGACAGGAGAAAGACGCCGCAAGCCAGCACCACGCCGAACGGCGCGCGCGGGTTCACGGGAGCGATCGCCGCGGCAACGAGAGCCGCCATGAGGACGGCCAGGCCGGCTCCGAGCAAGGCGGCCGCGGAGCCGGAACCGGAGATCTCCGCGAGACGGGGAAACACCCGGACGAAGACGACGAGCACGGCACCCGCGCCGATGGCGGCGAGGATCCAAGGAGCGCGCCTCCATAGCGTCGTCCTGGTTGGAGTCCGGGCGAGCGCCTCGGCCACCAGGGCCG
>JBKJWL010000121.1:0-19026 GCA_046716885.1 Thermoanaerobaculia bacterium
TGCAGAACTTCCCGGGCGGCGACGACATCACGGTCCTCGACGCCAACAACAACTACGCGGTGCTCGGCGCGTTCCCGATCCTGGATGGCGGCTCGCCGGCAATCACCGCGTTCGGCGGAGCCGGCGCCGAGTTCGACTGCCTCGGCAACCTCTGGGTCATCGACCAGAACACCCAGACGCTCTACAAGGTCGAGTCCGGCGAGGCCTACGGGTGCTCCGTGGACATTCCGTGGCTCTCCGAGAACCCGACGGAGGGTACGGTCAGCGCGGGCGGCACCTTCCCGGTGACGGTCACCTTCGACGCGACCGGCTTGCTGCCGGGTCTGCGTCAGGCTCAGCTGATCGTGTCGACCGACACGCCCAACCCGGTGCCTACGGTTCCGGTCGATCTCACTGTTCGGTTCCTCGACCTGCCGGACAGCAACCAGTTCCAGGCATTCATCTACGGTGCGGCAGGAGCCGGCATCATGATGGGCGGGCCCCCGAACTGCCCGGCCGGCATCCTCTACTTCTGCGTGGACAACGTGGTGACCCGCGCCGACATGGCGGGATACATCTGGCGGGCGGCCATGGGCGCCAACACGCCGCCCCCCGTCTACCAGAACATCTTCGGTGACGTCACCTTCAACGACTACAACGCGTTCTACATCCAGGGCATCTTCGACCTCGGGATCACGGTCGGCTGCGGCAACGGCAACTATTGCCCCGACGCGCCGAACACCCGGGCCCAGATGTCGGTCTTCATCTGGAAGGGTGAGCATGGAGACACGGCTCCTCCGGCCTGCACGGGAGTCTTCACCGACGTGCCGTGCCCCGGCGGATTCGCGGTCGACTACATCGAGGGTCTCTTCAACGAGGGCGTCACGGTGGGTTGCGGCGGCGGGAACTTCTGCCCGAACGCCAACATCACCAACGGTCAGATGGCGACCTTCCTGGTGAAGGCGTTCAACATCCTTTATCTGCCGTAGGATTCACTCGCTTCTGATCGACGGGCGCGGCTTCGGCCGCGCCCGTTTTTTTTGGGGGGCTTTGGGTCTGACCCCCCGCAGGGGGTCTGACCCCAGTTTCTGATCCAGGCTTTTAGGCCTCTGTTATGTTCCCCGCCCATGTCGAGTCGCGTTGGTGCGGCGGCGCGGTGCGCGATGCTCGCCCAGATGCTGGCTGCTCCGTTAGCCGCGCATCCGAGGAGCCCTCCCTCCCTGGTTCTCATCACCCTCGACACGACGCGCGCCGATCACGTCGGGCGTATCGTCGCCGGCCGGCCCCTCACGCCTCAACTGGACGCCCTGGCCCGAGGCGGGACTCGCTTCACGCGCCCTGACGCCCTCGCCGCTGACTCTCCCGGCGCACTGCTCGCTGATGACGGGGTTGGACCCTCCCGCACACGGGGTTCGGGACAACGGGGTCTCCGCGCTTCCGCCGGATCTGCCGACCCTCGCCTCGGTGCTGGCTACGCGCGGGTACGCGACGGCGGCCTTCGTCTCCTCGCGGGAGGTGTTCGGCGAGCCTTTTAGGGGTCAGACCCCCTATCGGGGGTCAGACCCTGTCGCTCTCCCCGAGCGACCACTGGTGATAGGCCTCGGTTACGGCCTGCACCTCGCCGTCCCGGACGATGCGGCCGTGGTGGAGCCAGACGGCCCGGTCGCAGTTGTCGCGGATCTGGTTGAGCGAATGCGAGACCAGCATGAAGGTCTTCCCGCGGTCGCGCAGCGCCTCCATGCGGTCGTGGCACTTGCGCTGGAACTTCTCGTCGCCGACCGAGAGCGCCTCGTCCACGAGCAGGATGTCGGGGTCGACGTCGGTCGCGACCGCGAAGGCGAGCCGCGCCGACATGCCCGTCGAGAACGTGCGCGAGGGCGCGTCGATGAAATCCTGGAGCTCCGCCCACTCGACGATCTGCTCGAGGCGACGGCGCGTCTCGGCGCGCGAGTACCCGAGCAGGACCCCCTGCAGCATGACGTTCTCGCGTCCCGTCAGCTCGCCATGGAAGCCGAGCCCGAGCTCCAGGATCGGAGCGACTCTCCCGGAGACGCGCACGCGCCCCTCGGAGGGAGGCAGGACCCGCGAGATGATCCGGAAGAGCGTGCTCTTTCCGGCCCCGTTTCTCCCGATGACGCCGACGCGCTCTCCGGCAGCGACGGAGAGGTCCACCTCCTTGACCGCCTCGAAGTCGTCGTACACGACCCGCCTCTGCATCCGGCGGATCGCGTACTCCTTCAGGGAGCGGATGCGCTCCCGCGGGATCCGATAGCGAAGCGAGACCTTCTCGAGGCGGATGACGGACATGGTGAAGAGCTCAGCTCCAGTAGGCCATGTCGTCGGTCCGGTGGCAGAAGTAGACCCAGCCCGTGACGAGCGCGGCCACCGCCATCGCGAGCGAGATCAGGACGAGGTCGTTCGAGGGCAGAACGCCGTCGTAGAGGGGCTTCCGGAAAACCTGGATGAGGTAGTACAGCGGGTTGAGCGCCAGGATCACGCGGTACCGGGATGGCACGATCGAAGGCTCGTAGACGATCGGGGTCAGGAAGAACCAAGTCTGGATGATGACGGTGTACATCTCGCGCACGTCGGAAAAGCGGGACGTCAGCGTGAAGAGCAGCAGCGACACGCCGGCAGTGAAGAGCATCGTGATGAAGACCGCGACCGGCAAGAAGGCCCATGAAGCATGGAGGGGAAATCCGGTGACCGCGATGATGAGGAGCAGGGGCGCGAGCGACAGCCCGAGGTTCACGATTCCTCCGCCGACGGCGGACGCGATGAAGACGGACCGCGGGATGAACATGCGCTTGGCCAGGTCGTTCGACGCCTGGGTCTGGGACGCGGCCGTGGAGGTGGTCTGGGCGAAGAAGTTCCAGAAGATCTGGCCCACCATGAAGTAGACGGGGTAGTTGCGGATGTTGGTCTTCAGGAGCTGCGAAAAGACCAGAGTGAGCGCGATCATGTTGAGGAGCGGCGCCAGCATGGTCCAGAGCATTCCGAGCACCGACCGCTTGTAGCGGACCTTGATGTCCCGAATCACGAGCTCGTGCACGAGCCCCCGGTACTTCCAGAGGTTCGCGGCCTCCTCGAGCCAGCGCGCACGCCTCCGCGCGGAGTCGTACGCAGGGAGGGCCGCGACGCCTTCGGCCGGCGGGGGTGTGTCTGCCGTCATGTTGCTTTCGCCGCAAGCCTCAGGTTCACGAGCCAGGACTCCAGGGTCGCCGCCCGAATATCCCACGTATTCTCGCGGGCGAAGGCGCGCAATCGGCGGGCGGCGCCCGGAGCGTCCGCCGCGGCGGCCGAGATCTCCCGCGCGAACTCCTCCGGCGTCGAGGCCAGGCGAACGAGGCCCCGGCGCGCGAACGGCTCGAGCGACAGCATCGGCGTGGCCACGGCAGTCCGGCCGGCGGCGGCGGCCTCGTAGAGCTTCACGGGGTCGGTCGCGTGCGTCAGAGTCGAGAGCAGGAACGGGATTATCTCGACGTCGAACCGCGCCTTGAGCGCAGGCATCTCCCGGTGCGGCCGCTCGCCGTGAAACACGACGTTCGGAAGGCGGAGGGGCTCCGCCGCCACGTCGTCGAGCCCGCCGACGATCTCGAAGCGCCACGCGGGGCGAAGCGCGGCCAGCCGCCCCAGAAGGTCCATGTCGAACCACGCGTCCACGGCCCCCGCGTAGCCCACCGTCAGGCGATCCGGCTCCGGCGCCGGCGGCGGCAGCTCGCCGAAGAGGCCGAAGTCGCACGCGTTGGGGAGGAGGCGCGAGGAGGAGCTCCATTGCGCCATCCGCTGCCGCAGGGCCTCGGACGTGGTGACGACCAGGTCCGCCGAGGCGGCCAGCTCGCGCTCGGCCTCGGCGAGTATGCGGAGGCGGTTGGTCGGGAAGCCTTCGTGCGCGTCGAGGCAGTCATAGACGACATTCCAGCCGAACCGTTGCCGCATCGCGCGCGCGAGCGGCCCCCAGAACGGAGACTGGACGAGGAGGACGGCTTCCTCGAGGTCGAACCGCGACCGGGATTCGGCCAGACTGGCCGCGGCGGCCTCGAGAGCCCGGCCCCGCAGGCGCCGGTCGCCGAGGTCCTCGCGGCGCACTCCTCGGATCGGCAGCAGAGTGACGCCCGGGGCTACGCCGACGGCGTACTCGGGCTCGCCCGATCCACGCAGGGTGCCGTAGAACACTCGCCGGCCGCGTCGCGCTAGTGCTTCGGACAGCTGCTGGGGTCGCTGGCGCCGATAGGACCAGGGAATGACCGGCAGAACGACGATGTCGGGACGGCCCGGCCGCGCGGGGCCGGCGTCGAGAGGCAGGAGCGAGATCTCGACTTCTGGCTTTCGCAGGCCGAAGAGTCTCTCCGAGCTCAAGCGCCGGCGCAGGGCCCGCCGCCACGCGATCGGCGTTGCGCGGCGCCCGAATGCGTAAATCCGGCCTCGCAGACCCGATTCCCAGTTCGGCCTCATGCGCGGTCTGGGGCAGCGGGGTCGAAGGCGTCGTACGCGCGCCCCATCAGGATCGCGGCGATCCGGCTCGCGGCGCGCCCGTCGCCGTAGGGGTTCCCTCCAGACATCCGGAGCCGGATCCCGGCGTCCGACAGGAGGCGTCCGGCTTCGGAAACGATCTTCTCCTCGTCGGTGCCGACGAGGCGGGCGAGGCCGGCTTCGACCCCTTCCGGCCTCTCGGTCTTCTCCCGCAGGACCAGAACGGGCTTGCCGAACGTCGGCGCCTCTTCCTGGATTCCGCCGGAGTCCGTCAGGATCAGGCGCGCGCGTCGCATCAGGCGGACGAGCTCGAGATAGTCGAGCGGCTCGACGAGCGTCACGTTGGGCAGTCCCGCGTTGGCGCGCACCGCCGAGCGGACGTTGGGGTTGGGATGGATGACGTGGACGAACCGGGTGGCGGGGAAGCCTCGGGCCAGTCGGCCAATCGCGCGCACGACCCGCTCGAGCGGCTCGCCGAAGCTCTCCCTCCGGTGGGCCGTGATGAGGACGAGATCTTCCTCGGCGATCTCCCCGTCCCGTCCCGCGATCTCCTCGAGCGCGTCGACGACGGTGTTGCCGGTCAGGTAGATCTTCTCGGGCAAGACGTTCTCGGCGGCGAGCGCCCGCGCGGCCCGGCGCGTCGGAACGAAGTTCGCCTCCGCGACGAGGTCGACGACGCGCCGATTCATCTCCTCGGGGAAGGGGTGCTGAAGGTCGCCCGTGCGCAGGCCCGCTTCGACGTGCCCGACGCGGATGCGGCGGTGGAAAGCGGCGACGGACGACGCCATCGCCGTCGTCGTGTCTCCCTGCACGAGGAGCCAGTCGGGAGCCTCCCGGGCGAGCACGCGATCGAGCCCCTCGAGGACGCGCGACGCCAGGGCGTTGGGCGTCTGGTCGGGGCGCATCAGATCGAGGTCGATGTCGGGCACGATTCCGAAGAGCGCGAAGACCTGGTCGAGCATCTCGCGGTGCTGCGCTGTCGCGCACACCACGACGCGCGCGCCGGCCTCGCCGCGGAGGGTCCGGATCACCGGGGCCATCTTGATGGCTTCCGGGCGCGTGCCGACGACGACGAGAATGTTCATGAGAGTTTCCACCCGCCCGGGCCCCGGAAAAGGCCTGCGGCACGGCCCGCGGCGCGCGGACCTTCGCGCATTGTATGGCCTTCGCCGCTGCGCGGGGGAGCGGAAAATGGCGTCGCCGGTGTCGCGGCCGGAGAGTACACTGCGCCCTCAGAGCCATGATCCCGGAAGTTTTCGAGTGCCCGCGCTGCGAGCGCCAGTTCGTGATCGACAGCGTCCCCGACGCCGGCAGCGAGGAAGTGCACTGCCCGCAATGCAGCCGCTACCTGGGCGTGCGCGACATCGCGTTCGTGCTGCGCGGCGAGCTCGACGAGATGATCGAGCGGCTCGGATACGAGAAGGACCGCCTCGAGAAAGACGAGGCCGTGTACTCGCTGACGGACTGCGATCCGGAGATGAAGTACTACGGGCGGGAGGTCTCGCGCGTCATCCAGGTGCTCCGCGGCGCTCTGAAGGACCTCCGCAAGCTGCGCGAGGACTACCGCATCAAGCCGTAGGGGCGGCGCCCGTCTCCGCGCGGGCGGCAACCACCTCGACGAATGTTCTCAGCCTCCGCAGCGCCGTTTCCCGGCCCAGCAGCTCCACGACGTCGAAGAGCGGCGCGCCGACGGTGACCCCGGTCAGCGCCAGGCGCACCGGGTGGATCAGCTTGCCGGCCGAGACCTGCTCGGCCTCGGCCGTCTCGCGCAGGGCGGTTTCGGTCGCCGCGGCGGTCCAGTCCGGGAGATCCTCGAAACGCTTCGTCAGCCGCTCGAGCTGCCGCGGCGTGTCGGGTTTGACGTGCTTCTTTACGCCGTCCGGCTCGTACTCGGCCGGGTCCCGCGCGTATGTGGAAAGCGCACGTGCCAGCTCGACGAGCGTGCGCGCGCGTGTGCGGTGGAGCTCGATGGCGCGGAGGGCGACCGCCCGCTCGGAAGCGCCGTCTGAAGCGCGGGGAACCGCCCGCTCCAGTAGTTCCTCGCCCGGCATCCTCGCGATGTACTGCGCGTTCATCCACAGGAGCTTTTCCGGGTCGAACACGGACGGCGAGGCTCCGACCCGGTCGAGGGCGAACTCCCGCTCCATCTCCTCGCGCGAGAGGATCTCGCGGTCGCCGCCGGGCGCCCAGCCGAGCAGCGCCAGGAAGTTGAACAGTGCCTCGGGGATGATGCCCGCCTCCCGCCACTCCTCGACGGCGGCGGCGCCGTGCCTTTTCGAGAGCTTCTTGCGGTCCGTGCCGAGGATCATGCCGAGGTGAGCGAACTTGGGAATCGGCGCTCCGAGCGCGCGGAAGAGGGCTACGTGTTTGGGCGTATTGGCGAGATGGTCGTCGCCCCGGATCACGTGCGTGATGCGCATTTCCGCGTCGTCGACGCAGACGCAGAAGTGGTAGAGCGGGTGCCCGTCGGACCGGACGAGCACGAAGTCGTCGAGGGCGTCGGCGGGGAACTCCACGCGGCCGCGGATCATGTCGTCCACGCCGATCGGCTCTGCGGGCATCTTCAGGCGGACGACGTGCCGCTCACCCGCCGCGGCGCGCCGGGCGCTCTCCTCGGGCGCCAGGTCGCGCCCGGCGCCGGAGTATCGGTAGGCCCGACCGCCCGCCTCCGCCGCCTTGCGCTCGGCGTCCAACTCCTCGGCGGTCTCGAAGGCGCGGTACGCCTTCCCCTCGCGCAGGAGCCGGTCGGCAGCAGCCCGGTAGAGGTCATAGCGCTTCGACTGGTAGAAGGGACCCTCGTCGTACTCGAGTCCGAGCCACTCCATCGCCGAGAGGATCTGCGCGGTCAGCTCCTCGCGAGAGCGCTCGACGTCGGTGTCTTCGATCCGAAGGACGAAGCTGCCGTTCGCGTTGCGGGCGAAGAGGAGGTTGTACAGGGCCGTGCGCGCGCCGCCGACGTGGAGCGAACCGGTCGGGGAGGGCGCGAAGCGGACACGGGGTGCCGCAGCGTCGTTCAAGGCGCCCGATGCTAGCAGGTTGCTCGCCAGGCCCCGAAAGTCATATTCGCGTCGGAGCTGAGGCGGGCGGGCCTGCGGCCGTCACTCCAGCGGCAGCGTCAGCGTGTAGGAGAACCGTCCCCGGCCGATCTCGATCAGGACGCTGTTCTTGTTGAAGTCCCGCTGCATCACGCGGTTGAGCTCCTCGAGCGTCCGGACGCGGGTGCCGTTGACGGCGAGCAGGATGTCGCCTGACTTCAGGCCCGCCTGCGCGGCGAGGCCATTGCGGTCGGTAATCGAGATGCCGAGCTCCTCGCCTCCGCGCACGGCCATGCCGAGCTCGTCGCGCAGAATGCCCGATCCGATGCCGGCGGGCGGCGCCTCGCCCTGCAGGGAAACCGTGCGCTCGCCGTTCTTGTCCCGCAGGACGATTTTGAGCGCACGTCCGGGACCCCGCGTGGACAGGACGGTCTCGAACGCCTCCTGCGAGTCGACGGGGGCGCCGTCGACGGAGACGATCTGGTCCCCGGCGCGCACGCCGGCCCGGGAGGAGGGAGAGTTGGGATGGACTCTGCGGACGCGGAACCCGCGCGGCCGGTTCTTCTCGCCGGTAACGAGGGTCTTGCCGCGGACTCCGATCCAGACCGGCCGAACCTCGCCGAAGCGCAGCAGGTCCTCCACGATGCGCCGAGCGCGGTCGATCGGGATAGCGAACCCGATTCCCTGAGCGCCGCCGATGATCGCGGTCGCGACTCCGATCATGTCGCCGTCCACGTTGACGAGCGGCCCGCCCGAGTTGCCGGGGTTGATCGACGCGTCCGTCTGAATGAAGTCCGTATACGTGCGCTCGTTCTCGCCCCGCACGCTGCGTCCGAGGGCCGAGACGACCCCGGCCGTGACCGTGTTCGACAGGCCGAACGGGTTGCCGATGGCGACGATCGTCTCTCCGATCATCAGGTCGGACGAGGAGCCGAGCCGTATCGCCGGCAGGGGAGCGCCGGGCCTCTTGACGCGCAGAACGGCGAGGTCGTTGTCGGCGTCCGAGCCGACCACGTCGCAGTCGAGCTCCAGGCCGGACCGGGTCATGGCGGTGATTTTCGACGCGCCCGAGACGACGTGCTCGTTGGTCAGGATGATGCCCTTCGAATCGATGATCGCGCCCGACCCGAGCGACTGGCCGGACGGGCGGCGGGGACGGGAATCGAAACCGAAGTAGAAGTCGTCGAAGACCGAAGGGCGCCTGCGGAGGGTCTGCTCGGCCGAGATGTTCACGACGGAGGGAGCGACCTTCTCGACGACCTGGACGATTTCGCTCTTGCGGGTCGACAAGGGCGAGGCGGCGGCCAGTGCCGCCGCGGTACCCAGAAGAAAGGCCGGCGCGAGGAGTCTCACGGGTTGCACAACGGCGCAATCCGCGTCCTCATTCCGCGACCGGAAGAGAAACGCCCGCGACGGCCGGGCGGAGCCTCCCTAGGAGGCTTTCTCGACCCCGGACACTTTCTCGACCTGGAGCGACTCCCCGTCCTGGGAAACATCCAGCCTCGCCGAGTCTCCCGTAACGAGCTCTCCATCCAGGATCTTCTCCGCAAGTGTATCGGTCACCCGTTTCTGGATCATGCGCTTGAGCGGCCGCGCTCCGAAGGTCGGGTCGTACCCGCGAGCCGCCAGAAAGAGCCTCGCCCCCGCCGTCCAGGTCAGGTTGATCCCACGCTCCTGGACCGTCCTGGCGAGCGACTCGAGCTGGATTTCGACGATCCGGTCGATCTCTTCGCGCGTGAGGCGGTGGAAGACGATGACGTCGTCGATCCGGTTGAAGAACTCGGGGCGGAAGTGCCGGCGAAGAGCCTCCTCGATTTTGGCCTTGATCTCGGCCTCGTCGCGTTCCTCGGCTATCCACTCGGAACCCAGGTTGGAGGTCATGATGATGACCGTGTTCTTGAACGACACCACGCGGCCCTTGCCGTCGGTCAGGCGCCCGTCGTCCAAGACCTGCAGCAGGACGTTGAAGACGTCGGGGTGCGCCTTTTCGATCTCATCGAGGAGGACGACGGAATAGGGCCGGCGCCGCACGGCCTCCGTCAGGCGCCCGCCCTCCTCGTAGCCGACGTATCCGGGCGGGGCCCCGATCATCCGCGCCACGGAGTGCTTCTCCATGTACTCCGACATGTCCAGCCGGACGATGTTGTGCTCGTCGTCGAAGAGGAATTCCGCGAGCGCCCGCGCCAGCTCGGTCTTGCCCACGCCGGTCGGGCCGACGAAGAGAAACGAACCGATGGGCCGCTTCGGGTCCGACAGGCCGGCCCGGGAACGGCGGACGGCGTCGGCAACCGCCTTGACGGCCTCGTTCTGGCCGATGACGCGTTGGTGGAGCCGGTCCTCCATCTTGAGAAACTTCTGCTGCTCTCCCTCGATCATCTTCTCGACGGGAACGCCGGTCCACTTGGAGACGACCGCCGCGATGTCCTCCTCGGTCACTTCCTCGCGGAGCATGGGGTGGCCCTTCTGGAGCTCGGCCAGCCGTGCGTTCGACGTCGCGATGTCCTTCTCGAGCTCAAGGAGGCGCCCATAGCGCAGCTCGGCGACCTTCTGCAGGTCGCCCTGGTGCTCGGCCTCGGCTGCCTCCTGGCGCACTCTCTCGATCGCCTCCTTGATCTGGCCGAGCTTCTGGATCATCTCCTTCTCGGCCGACCATTTCGCGCGCAGGCGGCCGGATTCCTCCCCGAGATCCGCGAGGAGCTTCTCGATCTCCTCGAGGCGCGCCCGGGCCTCCTTGGTCTTCTCCCTGGCGAGCGCCCGCTTCTCGATCTCGAGGTGCACGATCCGCCGCTCGACCGCGTCGATCTCGGGCGGCATCGAGTCGATCTCGGTGCGCAGCTTCGCGGCCGCCTCGTCCACGAGGTCGATCGCCTTGTCCGGCAGGAAGCGGTCGGTGATGTACCGGTGCGCCAGGCGCGCCGCGGCGATCAGCGCGGCATCGGTGATGCGCACGCCGTGGTGGATCTCGTAGCGCTCCTGCAATCCTCGCAGGATGGCGATCGTGTCCTCGACGGTCGGCTCATCCACATAGACCGGCTGGAACCGCCGCTCGAGCGCCGCGTCTTTTTCGATATGCTTCTGATACTCGGCCAGGGTCGTCGCGCCGATGGCACGGAGCTCTCCCCGCGCGAGCGCGGGCTTCAGCATGTTGGAGGCGTCCATGGCGCCCTCGGCCGCGCCGGCGCCGATGAGCGTGTGCAGCTCGTCGATGAAGAGGATGATCGTGCCCGCGGCCTCTTCGATCTCCTTGAGGACCGCCTTGAGCCGGTCCTCGAACTCGCCGCGGTATTTCGCGCCCGCAATCATGGCGCCGAGGTCGAGCGACACGACGCGCTTGTTCTTCAGGCCCTCGGGGACGTCGCCCATGTGGATGCGGCGGGCCAGCCCCTCGACGATGGCCGTCTTGCCGACGCCGGGCTCGCCGATGAGGACCGGGTTGTTTTTTGTCCTCCGGGAGAGGACCTGAATGACGCGGCGGATCTCTTCGTCGCGGCCGATGACGGGATCGATCTTGCCGCGGCGGGCCAGGTCCGTGAGGTCGCGCGTATAGCGCTTCAAGGCCTGGTACTTGTCCTCGGGGTTGGCGTCCGTGACGCGCGCCGACCCGCGGACTTCCTTGAGAGCCTTCAGCAGGGCGTCCTTCTTGACGCCGGCCCGCGCCAGGTGTTTCGCGGTCTCGCCCGCGCCGGACTCCGTGAGGGCGATCAGGAAGTGCTCGGTCGAGACGTACTCGTCGCCGAACTCTTTGGCGATCTCGAAGGCGCGGTCGAAGATCTGGTTGAGCTCGCGGGCCATCTGGGGGTCCGCCGAGGCGCCCGAGACTTTCGGCCGCCGGGCCAGCTCGGCGGCTACCTCGCGGGCCAGGGCTTCGGGATTCGCGCCGAGCTTTTGAACGACGGGAAGGACGACGCTGTCCTCCTGCTCCAGCAGGGCGAGTAAGAGGTGATCGGTGGTCAGCTCGGCGTTGCCCCGGGCGCGGGCGTCGCTCTGCGCCCCCTGGACGGCCTCCTGCGCCTTGATGGTGAGTTGATCGAAGCGCATGGTGTTCGTCCTTCCGGCTGCACACTGTAATCGTTGCTATGACTCGTTTGTTACGAGACCAGTGGGTCGGGAAGGCCGGCCTCCTCGAACCCCTTCCGACGAAGCAGGCAGGAGTCGCAGCGGCCACAAGGCGTCCCGTCGGGCTGCGGGTCATAGCAGGACGACGTCAGCCGGAAGTCGAGGCCCAACCCGGCGGCGCGCGCAACGATGCGTCCTTTCGTCAGCGACAGGAGCGGCGCGCGGATTCGGAAGCCGGCGCCCTCGACGCCGGCCTTCGTTCCGAGATTTGCCATACGCTCGAAGGCCTCGAGGAACTCGGGCCGGCAGTCCGGGTAACCGGAGTAGTCGAGGGTATTGGCGCCGATGAAGATGTCAAAGGCATCGAGCGCCTCGCCCCAGGCCAGCGCGTACGCCAGAAAGAGCGTGTTGCGCGCCGGGACATAGGTAATCGGGATCGAGACCTTGCCGAGGCTCTGGCGGGGAACCTCGATTCGCGGATCGGTCAGGGCCGACGCGCCGGCGGCGGGAAAGTCGATTCTCGCCACGCGATGCGCGGCGGCGCCGTAACGGAGGGCCACGGCGCGCGCCTTGTCGAGCTCGATCGCGTGCCTCTGGCCGTAGTCGAAGGAGAGAGCGTAGACGGCGAAGCCCTCCTCGCGGGCGATCAGCAGGCAGGTCGAAGAGTCGAGCCCGCCGGAGAGCAGGACGATCGCCTTCCGACTCATCTCCCAGCGACGTCTCCCCAGAGGATCTTGTGGAGCTGCAGACCCAGTCGGATCGGCCGGCCGCAGTCGCGCACCCAGCCGGCCAGGTCCGCGGCCGGCAGCGTCTCCCAGGCGGGAGAGAACGTGACCACGTGGCGGCGGTCCAGATCGCGCTGCCGCACGAAATCGAGTGCCCAGTCGAAATCCAAGCGGTCGGCGAGCACGAACTTCAGCTCGTCTTGAGGGGACAGCCGTTCGAGGCTCTCCGGAAGGTTCGCGCGCTCCATGCCGCTGCCCGGCGCCTTGACGTCCACGATCTTGACGACCCGCGGATCGACGCGGTCGAGCGGCACGTGGCCGCCCGTCTCCAGAAGCACGGTCCTCCCCCCCGCCAGCAGGCGGTCCATCAGCGGGTATACGCCGTCCTGCTCGAGAGGCTCCCCGCCCGTGACCTCGACGAGCTCTGTACCGAGGGCGAGGACGCGCGCGGCCGCCTCGTCCACCGTCATCTCGCCACCGCCGTGGAAGGCATAGGCGGTGTCGCACCAGACGCACCGGAGCGAGCAGCCCGTCAGGCGCACGAACGCGCACGGCAGGCCCGCGCGCGTCGACTCGCCCTGGATCGACTTGAAGATCTCGGTGATGCGAAGGGACGGCGTCACGGCTCGACGATCCGGATCCTGCCGTGGAGCATGTTCATTCCGCAGGAGAACGGGAACTCGCCGGTCTTCTGCGGCAGGATCTCGATCACGGTCTTGGAATAGGCCGGCAGAGAGCGGCGGATGCCGAAGTCCGGCAGGACGATCTCGTCGGTGCAGGGGCTGACTTCGCGGCGGTCGAAGACGAGCCTCAGGGGCACTCCGCGCCGCGCCTCGATCACGTCGGGGGAGTAGCCGCCCGAGACGACGATCGTCATCTCCTGCGCCCCGGGGCCCGCCGCTGCGGCCGTGACCGCCCGGCGCCTGCCGAAGAAAAAGACGTAGAGGAAGGCGAGAACCGCCGCGCCGGCGCCGATCGCGGCGATGCGGTCCGCCGTCCAGGCCACGGCGGGGGTCATGCCAGCCTCTTGCGCGCGAGGCGCAGGCTGTTGGTCACGACCATGACGGAGGAAGCCGCCATCGCCGCCGACGCGATCATCGGCGACAGCATCCAGCCGAAGACCGGGTAGAGCGCCCCCGCGGCGATCGGGATGCCCAGAACGTTGTACAGGAAGGCGAAGGTCAGGTTTTGCCGGATCGTCGTCAGCGTGGCGCCGGAGAGGGCGATCGATGTCTGAACCCCGTCCAGACTTCCGCCCACGAGCGTGATGTCGGAAGCCTCGATCGCGACGTCCGAGCCGGCGCCGATCGCGATCCCGACGTCCGCCCGGGCGAGCGCCGGAGCATCGTTGACGCCGTCGCCCACCATTGCCACGACCTCGCCTCGGTCCTGCAGCTCCTGGACTTTCGCCGCCTTGTCCGGCGCCAGCACCTGCGCGAAAACCTCCTCGATGCCGACCCGCGCCGCGACGGCCCGGGCCGTGTCGTCGCGATCCCCGGTCAGCATGGCGACCTTCAGGCCAAGCTCCTTGAGGCGACGGACGGCGCGCGCGGCGGAAGGCTTCTCTCGGTCGGCGACGGCGAGAAGCCCCAGCAGCTTCCCGTCCGCGCCAACGAGCAGAGGCGTTTTGCCTTCGGCCGCGAAGCGCGCGATCTCCTCGCGCACCGCAGAGACGTCGATGCCTTCCTTCTCGAACAGCCGCGCGTTGCCGACGGCGACCCCGCGGCCGCCCACCGTCCCGACCACTCCGAGGCCCGTTCTGGACTCGAAGGCCGTGACCGGCGGCAACGCAATCCCTTTCTCCTCGGCCGCGGCCGTGAGCGCCTGAGCGAGCGGGTGCGCGGAGCCCTTCTCGAGCGCCGCGGCGAGGCCCAGGAGCTCGTCGTCGCCGACTCCGGAGACGCGAACGCGGTCGGTCAGCCGCGGCCGCCCCTCGGTGATCGTCCCGGTCTTGTCGAGAAGCACCAGGGTCAGGCGGCGCGCCCGCTCGAGGGCCTCGGCGTTGCGGTAGAGAATCCCCGACCGGGCGCCGCGGCCCGTGCCGACGAGGATCGCCGTCGGGGTTGCCAGTCCCAGCGCGCACGGGCAGGCGATGATGAGGACAGAGGCGAAAGCGACCGTCGCGAAGATCGGGCGCGGCTCGGGACCCAGCACGTACCAGGCCACCCAGGTCACGACCGCGATCCCGAGCACGACCGGCACGAAGACCCCGGAGATTCGGTCGGCGAGCTTCTGAATGGGGGGCTTGGAGGCCTGGGCCTGCTGGACGAGGCGCACGATCTGGGCGAGCGCCGTCGCGGCGCCGACCGCCGTGGCCTCCATGTCGAAGACGCCGTCGCCGTTCCGGGTCCCGGAGAGGACGCGGCCGCCCGGCGTCCTCTCGACCGGGATCGACTCGCCGGTGACCATCGATTCGTCGACCGAGGACCGGCCCGACGCGACGACGCCGTCGACGGGGACCGTGTCACCCGGCTTGACCCGCAGGAGGTCGCCGACGGCGACCTCGGCGAGCGGGACTTCCTTCTCGACGCCGCCCGTGACGAGCCGGGCCTTCCGGGGCGCCAGGTCCAGCAGCTTGCGCACGGCGGCGGACGTGCGACCGCGCGCTCCGGTTTCCAGGTACCGCCCGAGCAGCAGGAGCGTGAGGATCACGCCCACGGCTTCGTAGTAGACGTGGCCCATCGGGCCCGTTGCGCCCACGGACATCGCCTCCGGGAAAAACGTGGAGGCGACCGACAGGAGGAGCGCCGCGGTCGTGCCGATGGCGACGAGCGTGTCCATGTTGGCCGTGCGGTGGGACAACGTCCGGATGGCCCCCTCCAGGAACGGAGCGCCCGCCCAGAGAAAGACCGGCAACGTGAGGCCGAGGAGCACGAGGTTGCGGCCGGGAAACATGAGGTCGGCCATCGAGACGACGACGACCGGCACCGTCAACAGCGCGGCGACCACCGTGCGTCGCAGGATGTCCCTTGTCTCCCGCCGCGCGGCGGCATCCTCCTCGCCGGGCGTCGTCTCGGCCGACGGGCGGGCGCCGTACCCGCTGTCGCGCACCGCCGCGACGAGCCTTCCTGCCTCGAGGTTCCGGCCCCGCACGTCCGCGCGCGCGGTGCCGAGGTTGACGGAGGCCTCGGTGACGCCGGGAACCGCCGCGAGCGCCTTCTCGATCGTCGTCACGCACGAGGCGCAGTGCAGACCCTCGAGGGCGAGGGAGATGGTGGAGTCGGAGGAGTCGTGAGTTTTGAGGCTCGAGTCGGGAGGCGGCTCGGAAGCTCGATTCGCCCCCCTCACGACTCCCGACTCACGACTCGCCGGAAATAGCGGAAGGGAGGACTTGTCCGGCATCGAAGCCGCTTTCGCCTTGCCGCCGCTCAGATACCGCTCGGGCTCCCGGTCGAACGCCGCCGCGCAACCCGGCGCGCAGAAAAGGATCTCGCGGCCCCCGTGCCGGCGGCGAGCGGCCGCGTGCGCGGGATCGACGGCCATGCCGCAGACGGGATCCCGGGAGCGCCTTCCCTTGTTACCCATCGTTCATGCCCGCCCGCGCCTCGCTACCGGCAACGCCGAAAGAGAAGCGGTGTAGGCGAAGCCGTTGAAGAAGACCAGGAGGAACGGCACCGCCGCCCAGTACCGGAAGCTCACGGCGAAGACCAGCGAGGCCAGGAAATAGGCCGCGAGGACGACCTCGCCCGCGAGCGAGAGACTCCGGGCCGCGCGGTATTTCTTGGATCGCCATTCTCCGGCCGCTCCCTCGATGCGGTACTTCGGCGTGCGCGTGAACTCGGCGGAATGGCCGAACGCTCCCTCCAGGACGGCGCGGGCGTTGTTGATGGACAGGCCGATGCCGAGCGAGAGGAGAGACGGCAGGCAGCGCAGGGTCGGCCGCCAGCCGCGGCCGATCTCGCGCTGCGAAGAGATGTAGAAGGCCAAAAACGCGAAGGTCGCGCCGAAGAACAGCGGGAAGTCCAGCACGATCAAGCGCTGCCAGCCGATCCGGTCGCGGATGACGATGGCGGGCACCAGCAGGAGGGCCAGGAGGACGACGAGCACGTGCGAAACGTTTGCCGTCAGGTGGAAGAACGCCTCCCATTTCACCCTCCACGGCAGCCGGCTTCGAAAGATCGAGGGCAGGATTTTCTTCGCCGTCTGGATCGAGCCCTGCGTCCAGCGGTGCTGCTGGCTCTTGAAGCCGTTAATGTCGACTGGCACCTCTGCGGGGGCGACGCAGTCCTTCAGGTACACGAAACGCCAGCCTTTCAGCTGGGCCCGATAAGACAGGTCGAGGTCCTCGGTCAGCGTGTCGGACTGCCAGCCGCCCGCGTCCTCCATGCTGGCGCGGCGCCAGATGCCGGCGGTGCCGTTGAAGTTGAAGAACCGGCCGGAGCGGTGGCGCGCCGTGTGCTCGATGACGAAGTGGCCGTCGAGGAGGATGGCCTGGATCCGTGTCAGCAGGGAGTAGTCGCGGTTGAGATGGTCCCAGCGGGCCTGCACCATCCCCACGCGCGGATCGGAGAAGTGGGGCAGGCACTGGCGCAGGATGTCGGGCTGCGGCACGAAGTCGGCGTCGAAGATCAGAACGAACTCTCCCGTGGCGGCGGCGAGCCCCTCCTGCAGGGCTCCCGCTTTGAAACCGGCGCGGTTCGGCCGCCACCGGTGGGAAATCGCGAACCCCCGCGCGCGCAGTCTCCCAACCGTCGCGCGGGCGAGCTCCCGCGTCTCGTCGGTCGAGTCGTCGAGAATCTGGATCTCGAGAAGCTCGCGCGGATAGTCGAGCGCCGCGATGGCCTCGACCAGGCGCTCGACGACGTAAACTTCGTTGTAGATGGGGAGCTGGACGGTGACGCGAGGAAGCGGGAGAAGCTCTCCCGCGGGCCTGGGAACCTCGGCTCGGTGCCGGTAATAAAGGCGGAGCATGAAGGCCCGATGCGCCCCGTAAACGGCGAGGAGAGTGAGGACCGCGTAGTACGCGGCGAGGGTCAGGAGCTCTCCGATCTGGCTGGTCATGGCTTGCCTTTGCAGGGGCGATCCTGTTGGCGCAGAGGACTCGTGGTCGGCGCGGCGGAGGCGGTCGCGATCGGCCTCGCTCTGGCTCCGGACGCGCGCTCGCATCTGGCCGCGTACCTGGGTCTCCTGGCTGCGGGCTCCCTCCTGGCGCTCTGCGCGGCGCAGAGTCTATCCGGTTCCCGTCCGGCGTTCGTGCTGCTGTGCGGCGCCGCGCTGCGGATCACAGTCCTGGCCCGCGCTCCGGATCTGTCCGACGACTTGCGCCGGTACGTCTGGGACGCTCGCGTGGGGGCCGCGGGCGTCTCGCCGTATTCCTACGCGCCCGCCGACCCGGCGGTGGCGGGGCTGGCTCCCGAGCTCCTGCCGGGCCTGCCGCACCCCGAAACGCGGACGGTGTACCCGCCCGTCGCGCAGGCCGCCTTCCGCGTCGCCGGGACGCTCGGCGGGGGCGCTCTGGCGCTGAAGGCCCTCTTCGCGGCGGCGGACCTCTCGGTCGTCGCCCTGATCTACGCCCTCGGTGGCGCCGGCGCTGGCTTCGCGGCCGCGCTCTACGCCTTTCACCCGCTCCCGATCGTCGAGAGCGCGGGGCAGGGCCACCTCGACTCCCTCGGCCTCGCCCTGTTGCTCGCGGCGCTCGTGTACTTGGGGCGCGGCCGCAAGGCGCGGGCGGGCATCGCGTTCGCGCTCGCCGTCCTCGCCAAGTACATTCCCGCCGCCGCGGCCCTGCCATTGTTGCGCCGGGGGCGCACCGCTTTTGCCGCCGCGGCGCTGGCCGTCGGGGTTCCCGTGGTGCTCGCCGCGACGCGCGGAGGAGTCACGCCAGCCGGCGGGCTGACCGAGTACGCGACCCGCTGGGAGTTCAACGCCGTCGCCTATCCGGCACTCGTTGAGGCGCTCGAGTGGGGAGAAGTTCCGGCGCGAGCGAAAGGCGCCTTTCTGGGTTGGAAGGAGCGCCTGGGTCACCCGGCGTGGACGGACTCGGTCTTTCCCTTTTTCTATCCGGGCTTCTTCGCGCGGGCGCTCCTGGCGGTCCTTCTCGCCGCAGCCCTGATCTGGATCGCGCGGCGCGTCCTCGACACCGAGGCGGCCGTCTTCGCGTCGCTGGCCGCGCTGCTTCTGGCCTCGCCGACGCTCCATCCGTGGTATCTGCTCTGGGTCCTGCCCTTTGCCGCGCGGCGGCGCGATCCGGCGTTTCTCTATCTGTCCTTCGCCGTCCCGCTCGCCTACGCGCTGCTGTATCCGGTGCCGTGGCTTCCCGCCCCGGCCGTCTACGCGCTCGAGTACGGGCCCTTCGCTGCCCTCCTCGTCTTCGCGGCTCGAGCGCGGACAAAGCGAGCCGCGTGAACCGCTATCGAGCGACCGTCGCCTACGTGGGCACGGACTTCCACGGCTGGCAGGTCCAGAAGAACGCGCCGCGCACGGTCCAGGCGATTCTCCAGGACGCGCTCCGGCACCTGGCGCGCGCGCCCGTGCGCGTGGAAGGAGCGAGCCGGACCGACACCGGCGTTCATGCCGACGGCCAGGTCGTGCACTTCGATCTCCCGGGCCCGCGGACGACGCGGTCGATCCGCGAAGGCGTCAACGGCCGGCTTCCCGACGACGTGCGGCTGCTCGAGGTCGCGGAGGCGCCGCCGGGCTTCCATGCGCGCTTCGGCGTGGCCTGGAAGGAGTATCTCTACCGCTGGAGCCGCGCCGAGGTGATCGCGCCGGCCGTCGCGCCCTTCGTCGCGCCCATTTCTCCCCGCGCGCAGGCGGGT
>JBKJWL010000122.1:0-2557 GCA_046716885.1 Thermoanaerobaculia bacterium
CCTGACCGGCCAGGCGGCCGACGCGGCGGCGATCTCCCGGGCCGCGGCGAAGGTCCCCGAATCGATCGAGGACCCCCTCGGCGACCACTACGCGTCCGGGGAATTCCGCGTCCACCTCGCGACGGTCCTGGCCAGGCGTGCCCTCACGGCGGCAATCGAGCGCGCCCGGGGGTAGAAGTCGTCGCCGACGGATCGGCGCCTCCGCGAGCCGCGCGCCTCAGAACGAGACCCGCACCGCGGCACGAAAGAGCCTGGGCTCCTGCCGTGCGGTGGTCAGCCCGTAGTACCGATTGCTCTGAGGCTGGTTCGGATCGAAGAGCGAGTCGGGATAGTCCTCCGGCCGGTGGTTGGACCAATCCTCGCTGCGTCCCAGCGGAATCTGATTGTTGAAGAGGTTGTACAGATACGCCTGCAGAGTCACCGTCGCGTGCCCGACGGCGATCGGGTACTCGAGCGTCAGGTTGGCGTCCCACTCCATCGGCAGGCGCCCCGCATGACCCCTGGGGACGAGCCGAACGGATCCGTAGTTCCAGCTGAAGTAGCCGTACCTGTCGAGCGGGGCGCCCGATCGGAGCCAGGCCTGGAGCCCGACGGAGAGGCGGAAGGGCGTGGCGTAGAAGCCGTCCAGCCGGAGGCTGTGGGGCCGGTCGAGAGCGAGCCGGCCATAGCTGTTGGGAAAGAAGGCCGCGTAGTCGAAGTCGGCGTTGATCCCGGGGTCGGTCTGGCCACTCTCGCTGACGGCTCCGTCGAGGTTCCCGCGAAGCGACGAGAAGACGTAGGAAGCCTGAAGCCAGAGGCCGTCCGAGAAGGACTTGCTGGCGAGAAGCTCGATGCCCCGGTAGATGCGGCTGACCTCGGGCACGGGAGGCGCTCCGTACACGGGCACGTGGGCCTCGGGATCCCAGGAGCAGTTGCTGTACTCGTCCAGGCCGGTGCAAGAGTAGAAGTCGCCGCGCGCGTACGGATTCTGTGAGCCGGGGTTCGTGATGGCGCAGGTGGACCCGTTGTTCTCCGGCGCGTTGTAGTCGAGGTCGCAGCGATCCTCGATCGCGCTCGAAAGGCGGCGGTACGTCCCCTTCAGGCCCAACGACAACGAGGGGCCCAGTTGCCTCTCGACGCCGAGCGTGAGCTCGTCCTGAGCGAACGGCTTCAGGTCCCCGTCGACGGGTGTGGCCCCGCCGCCGGGCCAGATGAAGGGTTCGGGGTGCCCGATGACGTCCGGGTCGTGCTCGACGCCGACCTCATCGAAGTTGTACGTGACAGCCGACGTGAATCCTCGCCAGGCCCGGGCGGCCATGTCGGTCGGCAGCGAATAGGCGAACCGCCCGACGAAGGCGTAGATCTTCGTCGTTCCATCGAGCCCGGGGTCCCAGGCGATGCCGAGCCGGGGCTGCCACTGCTGCGTCCGGATGACGGTCTCGCCCTCGAAGTTGAGGACGTTCTCGGCGTCCCACCGCAGGCCCGCGTTCACCGTCAGACCGGGAGCGGCGCGCCAGGAATCCTGGACGTAGGCGCCGACCTCGCGGGTGCTGCCCTCGATCGCGGAATCGATTGGAGTCAGGTCGTAGGGGCCTGGGGCGTAGAAGCGGTGCCGGTAGTAGACCCGCCCGTAGTCGTTGAAGCGGTCGATCAGTTGGCCTCCCGAGTAGAGAACTTCGGCGCCCGTTCGAGCGTCCTGATAGTCGCCGCCGAACTTGATCTGGTGAGCGCGAGCGAAGAGGCTCGCGTCCGCCCGAAGCTGGTCCCGGTGGGAGGCGCTACGGCTCCCGACGCCGCCGAGCTGACCCATCCCTCCGGTCACGAAGTTCGGCTCCCCCCACGGGATCTCGCAAGGCGCCTCGGGAGTGCCGCCGTCGCATGTTAAGTCGCTGACCCGCGGCGCCGACGCCGCCCCGGTCGCCTCCAGCCAGTAGCGGTCCTGATGCCGCGAGGCCTGGAGGGTGACGAGCGCGGCCGGGCCCAGGACCTGATTCCAGCGCAGGCCGTAGTCGGCCGCGCCGCCGGACCGGCGAGCTTCCCACGTCCCCGGGTCCGGGTTCGTGATGTCGACGGTGCCGGTGCTCCCTCCCTGTCGCGGATCGGCGCGCCCCGCCCCCGAGTTCGCAACCGGATCGGCCAGGACTGCCGCGACGAGGCTCGACCCCGAGGCGACGTTCCAGGTCAGCTTGGCGGAGTAATGGTTCTCCGCCCCTTCCAGGGGAAACTCCATCGTCTCGGGAACCAGCTCGCTCGCGACGTAGCGCGAGACCTTCGCTGGAAACTCCACGCGGTTGTATGCGCCGAAAAACCAGAGCCGGTCCTTGAGGATGAATCCCCCGAGGTCGGCGCCGAAATCGATCCGATGGTAGTCGGCGAGGCGCATGCCGGAAAGCGGCGAGTCCTCTTTCTCGTTGAATACTCGCTCCGCGGAGAGAGCGCTCGAGTCGTAGTAGGCGAACGCGTCGCCATGGAACGCATTGCCGCCCGACTTCGTGATCACGTTGATCACGCCGCCAAGCGCGCCCCCGTACTCCGCCTGATAGCCGCCGGTCTTGACCTCGACTTCCTGGATGAACTC
>JBKJWL010000123.1:0-2621 GCA_046716885.1 Thermoanaerobaculia bacterium
GCGTGGTGGTTCCCGGAAACGCGGACGGAAGGCGGGAAAACTCGGCCGACCCTCAAGGACCTTGCCCGTTTCTGGCTCTTTCACGAGATCTGGAGCCCCATCGGCTCGCAGGACGCGACCGTCTACGTCCGCAAGGATCTCGGCGGCACCGGTTTGCTGGAGCCCTTGCAGCTGACCGTGCAGGACACCTCCGCGCGGGACTATCCGGGCGAAGTCGTCGAGCTGCCGGCGGCCCGCGTCTTCGGCGGACCGGGAACCGGCCCCGGCCAGCTCTCAGAGCCGCGGGGCGTCGCCGCCGACTCCCGCGGAAACCTCTACGTGGCCGACACGAAGAACAGCCGCATCGCCGTCTTCGATGGGACCGGCGCGTTCCTGCGCACGATCGGGTCCCGCGGCGACGGCGACGGGCAGCTGAACGAGGCCTGCGGGGTCGCCGTCGGTCCGGACGGCATCCTCTACGTGGCCGACACCTGGAATCACCGGGTCGCGCGCTTCGACGCCAACGGGCAGTGGCTCGGCGCCTGGGTCCCCGAGCCCGCCTTCTTTGGGCCGCGCGCGATCGTGCTCTCCCGCGGCTCCCTGTACGTGACGGACACAGGCAACAAGCGCGTCGTGCGGTTCGACGCCGACGGCAAGGTCAGCGGCAGCTGGGGAGGCGCGGGCTCGGACGCGGGGCAGTTCGTCGAGCCGGTCGGCCTCGCCGCCGACGCGGCCGGGCGCATCTACGTCGCCGACACGGGAAACCACCGCGTGCAGGTCTTCGAGGCCGACGGCGCGTTCGTGCGGCAGTTCCCGGTCTACGGCTGGAAGGACTTCTACACGGAGCCCTATATCGCGGTGGGCCCGTCGGACAGCGTCTTCGTCACGGATTCCTGGAAGGCACGCATCGCGCAGTACGACGGCGCGGGCACGTTCGTCCGCTCCTTCCAGGCCGGCGGCCTGAAGGCCCCGACCGGGATCGCGCTGGATCCGTTCGGACGGGTCTGGGTCTCGGACCGCGGGATGAACCGGATCCTGTCCTGGAGCCTCGCCGACTTCATGCCTTAGGGCTCAGCGCAGCCGGATCTCCCGGATGTGGATATAACGCTCCTGACCCCGGGAGCTTCACGCCCTTCGAACGGGCATCTCGTTGCGGCCAGGACGCCAGGCCGGCGCCGAGGACGCGAACCGCGCGAGAACCGCGCCGGGGTGGCAGCGGCGGAGACGCCTCCCGGCGGCGGTCTTCTCTGATCGACAGAAAGCCCGACGCAGCGCCGAGCAGAAGGGCGCCGACGAACGCAAGAACGTACGGGCGGGTTTTCTCCGGAACATACCCGAGACGGAGGAGGCGCTCGGCCGTGCCCAGACCGAGCAGCACGAAGGCCGCCAGCAGCACCGCCGCCGCGACGCGCCGGGTCGTGGCCGGCGCCTTCGCGTCCGAAAGGGAATTCAGCTCCAAGGGGTCGGCCCGGGCAATGTCATGTGACGAAAGGCAATTTAGCAGCCGACCAAACGAAACGGCCGGCCCGAAGGCCGGCCGTCGCCGTGAGTGACGGCGATTTTATGGGAAGTGCAGGCCGAGAGACTTGGCGATGAAGATCGCCATCTGACGTCGCGTTACGGGGCTGTCCGGGCAGTACAGGCCACCGCCGCAGCCCCCCGTAATGCCGGAGGCCACGAGGGCCTCGACGAACTGGAATCCGAAGTCCGTCGTCGGCACGTCAGGGAAAGTTGCGACGGCGGGAGCCGGGCTGACCTGGAGCTGATACTCGACGGTCACGCCGGCGATGCTGTCCGATCCGTCGGTGTTCGCTGTCGCGAGCCGGATGACCAGCGAGTTTCCAGTCGGGCCGTTGTCGACGACATATGCCGCCGCCGACAGGTCCACGAAGTCAAAGCCGCAGCCCGCGAACCCCGAATACGGGGCGAGGACCGTACACGCGCTTCCAAAATAGCCGCAGGCCGTAACATCGCCGAACAACGTACCGTCGGCGTTGGCGCAGCCGTTCATGTAGACACCGAGCACCTTCGCCCCCGAGGGCAGATGCGGCGTGCCGATGAAGTATCCATTGGCGACCGTCCCGTAACGGCGATAGGTCGTGGCGTCGAGGTAGAAGGAGTCGGTGTAGTTGTCGAACCCGGGGATTTCGATCGGGGTGAACTCCGAGGCCCCCATACGATGAAAGCTCGAGTTTAAGCCGTACGTGTTGGGAACCTGGGAAGCCTTCATGGGCTGGGTTCTGAGAGCCGGCCTGCTCCCGCCTTTGGCCGGGACGTCCTGGGCCGATGCGGCCCCCGCGGTGTACGCGATTAGAGACGCGACCAGAACCACGTTCGTTCGCTTCATGAGACCTCCTTCACAAAAGTTAGGGACACACCTTTCGGAAAACGTACGAACCGTCCACGTGATTCAGCTGTCCGAGGAGCGCCCCAGATTGTAGCAGCTTGCCGCCCGACCGGACCCCCTCAGGTCCGAAACACCTTCTCCTCGCTTCCGTCGAGCCACCGGTCCACGAGCTCGACCCCTTGCATGAGCGAGTGGTCCTGGTTGCCGATCTCGTATTTCCACGAGCCGAATCGGCCCCGGGAGTGGATACCGCGGGGCTCGAGATACGCGTGAATCGTGTCGAGCGCCTCGTTGC
>JBKJWL010000124.1:0-8290 GCA_046716885.1 Thermoanaerobaculia bacterium
TCGCGCTCCGACAACCGTCCCGTCTCCTTGGCGGCCCGTCGGATGAGGGTTTCGCGCTGCTCGTCGTCTTTGGCCTGACGCGCCAGCCCCAGCATGGCCATGGCAAACTGGGGGTCGAGCTCGACGGCTTTGGCGAACCCGAGCCGGGCTTCCTTGAAGTAAAACCGGCCCTCGTTGGCGACCGCCTCCTGGTAGGCCTCGTAAGCCGCTTTGGAGGAGGTGGTCACGTCCCGCCGCTGCGTCAGGAAAAGGGCGGCCGCCACACCGGTTCCCAACAGGAGAACGGCGCCCAGGACCCAGAGAAGCCGGTGGGATCTCATGTCTCACCCTTTCATACGGATCGGCGATCCGGGGGTTTCGACCCGAAAAAACCCGAGAATTCCCCTATTTCACCCTCAGAAACAGGAAGGTCATGTCGTCGTACTGCTCGGCGCCCCCCACGAAACTCCGAATGTCGCCCAGCAGGCCCTGGGCGACCTCGTCCAGGGTGCCTCCTTTACGCGCCTCCAGGGAGGCCATGAGCCGCTCCTCCCCGAAGGGGTTCATGGAGATGTCCATGGCCTCCGTGAAGCCGTCCGTGTAGAAGAAGAGCAGGTCCCCCCTGCGCAGGTACATCTCCCGAGTGTCGTAGGGGACCTCCCGAAAGGCACCCAGGGGCAGGCGCTGCTCGGGGGGCTCGATCAGGCAGGGGCCGCCGTTGCCCGGCCGCAGCAGGATCGGGAGCGGCTGCCCTCCGATCGCGTACCGGAGGCTCATGGCCTCCGGATCGAGCAGGAAGAAGCCGAGAGACACGAACATCCGCCGCTTGATCGCGTAGATACGCCGGTTGGACTCCTGAAAGAGCACTCCCGGATCGCTCGTCGTGAGGGCCCGCGAGTAGACGATCTCCTTGGAGGCCACCATGAGCAGCGAGGCCGGGACGGACTTGCCGGATACGTCGCCAATCACGATACCCAGCCGCCGGTCGTCGAAGGGGATGAAGTCGTAGAAGTCGCCGCCCACGACGCGGGCCGGGATCGAGCCGCCGAGGAAGGCGAAGCCGGAAATCTCGGGCATCGAGCGCGGAAGCAGGCTGGTCTGGATGTCCCGCGCGATCTCGAGGTCGCGCTTCAACTCGGCCTGACGCGTCATCTCGTCGTGGAGGAGCGCGGTCTCGATCGCCAGCGCCGACTGGTTGGCAAGAGTCGAGAGCAGCGAGTGGTCGTCCCGGTCGAACCGCTCGCCGGAGAGCTTCTCCTTGAGAGCGAGGATCCCCATCAGCCGCTCGCGGTAGACCAGCGGCACGAGCAACCGGTACCCGTCCTCGAGCAGGCGCCGGCGGAACTCCTCGCTCTCGTCGTCGGCGAAATGGAGCGAAAGCTCCTGGAGGTCCGACGGCTTGCCCTCCTGCCGCAGCACGCGCCGGACGGCCGCGCCGGGAGACAGCCGATCCTCCCGCCTCCCCCGCCGCTCGATCCACCCCTCGCGGTCGCGCAGCCAGATCGAGGCCTTCTCGAGGCGCATCGTAGCCGCGACGCTCGCCGTCAGGTAGTCGGCGATGCGCCCCAGGTCGAGCTCTCCCGTGATCGCCTCGCTCATCTCGAGGAGGGCCGTCTGGTAGTCGAACTTCTCGCGGAAGAAGAGCTTGTCGAGCGGTGCCTGGAGGCGCCGTCGCAGGACCTCGAAGAGGGAGATGCCGACCAGGAAGAAGCCGAAGTTGAAGAGCGGCGAAGCCGACAGCGTCGAGCTCGTGAAGACGAGGTTTGCCAGGGCGATCACCAGCGCATAGAGGCCGAGGAGAACCGCGGTCGTCGCGGCGTAGAGGAACGTGCGCCGCACGATCACGCGGACGTTCAGCATCTGGAAGCGGACAATCGCGTAAGCGAAGGTCAGCGGGATCAGGATCATCGGGATGATCCCGTAGAAGGCGTGCTCGTCGATCCCGAAGACCGACGGCAGGACGATGAAGAAGATCACGAAGGGAACCGTGCCGAGAATCGTCCCCACGAACACGTGGAACGCCTGGCGCCGCTCGCGCGGGTCTTCGAGCGTGAAGGCCGAGTGCGCGAGCGCGACGAGGCCGAGGACGAGGTAGTCGCCGAGCAGGATCCAGGAGGAGAGGGGTGCCCCCGAAAGCACCGTTACCTTTTCGCCTCGCATCTGGCGCAGCACGTCGTAGAGAAAGACGAACGGCGGGACCGCGTAGAGCAGGTAGATCAGGGTCGGGCTGGCCGAGAGGAACTCCTGTAGGCCGACCTTCCAGCGGCCTGGCGGCTCTCCCGTCCACTCGTCGGGCTTCGCGAAGTGCAGCCGCTTGGGCCGGGGGAAGACGAGAAAGAAGTGGAGGAAGACGGCGGGCAGCAGGAAGAGGCTCACGGTGCCCGTGTTCTGCACGAAGACGTCGATCCACCAGTACGAGGCGGGCCGCAGCCGGCACACGAAGAACAGCAGAAAAAGAACGCAGAGCAGGAAAAAGATTCGGGCGGAGCGCTGGTCCGGGACCCGCATGAAGACGAACAACCCGATCAGGAAGAAGAGGAAGCCGACGACGACGGCGTAGAGATAGGTCCGACCGCCAAGCCTCTCGGAGGAAAGCTCGATGCGCACCGTCCTGAGCTCCAGCCCCGCCGCCGCCCCGGCCGCCCGAGGCACGGCCGGGCAGGGCCCCCTCAGCACGAGGTAGTCGACCCTCTCCCCGACCGTGTGCCGCCGCAGCTCCGCCGAGGCGTCCGAGCTCGTCTTGACGATCCGCTTCCCGATCCCCTGGATGCACTCGCCGGACTCGATGCCGGCCTTCTCGGCCGGGCTGCCCGGCACGACCATCCGGACCTCGATGCCTTCCCGGCTGTAGGGAACCGGGACGATGCCGTCGTAGGGGCGAGCGGAGAACATGTCCGCGATCGAGGCGATCGCGATCGCCAGTCCGACGAAGCCGACGGTCAGGATCCAGCCCGGCCGCGACAGCGTCGCCGCTGTGCGGTTGTCCTGCGGTGTCTTCCTCAATCCCCCAACCTCGAAAGAAGCTCCAAAGCTCTCCATGTTAATGGCAATCGCGAGGAGAAAATGCCGCCGGGGTCGGGCTATTCTTCTCGCCGTGCCCTTCATCACCTTCGAGGGAGTCGAGGGCTGCGGCAAGTCGACGCAGCTTCGCCTCCTGGCCGAACGCCTCCGGGCGTCCGGTCGGCCGCTCTCCGTCACGCGAGAGCCGGGGGGCACTCCCATCGGCGAAAAGGTCCGGGCGATCCTTCTCGATCCGGCACACATCGCGCTCGACCCCATGGCCGAGTGGCTCCTGATCGAGGCGGCGCGGCGGCAACACATGTGCGAGCTCGTCGCGCCGGCCCTCTCCCGCCAGGGGTTTCTTCTCTGCGACCGTTTCGCGGATTCGACCGAGGCCTATCAGGTCGCCGGGCGCGGACTCGACGGCCGGCTCGTGGCCGACCTCGACGCCCGCGTCCGCGGCGGCGTCGTCCCGGACCTGACCCTTCTCTACGATCTCGATCCGGCCGAGGGCCTCACCCGCGCGCGCCGGCGCGACGCCGGGGCCTCCGGACGCTTCGAGGCCGAGGAACTCGCGCTCCACGAGCGCGTGCGCGAGGCCTTCCTCGCGATCGCGCGCCGCGAGCCCTCGCGCGTGGCCGTCGTGCCCGCATCGCCGGACGCGGACGCGGTCTTCACCGAGACCTGGCGCATCGTCGCCGTGAGGTTCGGGTTCTGAGGATGCCGAATACGGACGTGATGCGGCGTAACGCCAGGGACCAGATGAACGCGCGAATCGCTCTTCGCCCCCGTGGGCGCGTCGAGCGCCCCTCCAGGTGACCGTCGCCACGGAGGAGCTCCTGGAACGGCTGGCCGAGCGCCCCGAGCGGTTCCCGGGCGCTCTGCTCCTGACGGGAACCTCGGAGGCGAGGCTGGAATCCGAGTCGCGGCGTCTGGCGGCCGCCCTGCTCTGCCCGGGCGAGGACCCGGGCAAGACGTGCGCGAGCTGCCGGCGCGTCCAGATCGGCGCTCATCCGGATTTTCTCTCCATCGAACCCGAGGGAGTGCAGATCAAGGTGGAACGGGTCCGGGAGGCTCTTCTGTTCGGCGCCGGCCGGCCCTACGAAAGCGCGCGGCGTGTCGCGCGCATCTCTCGGGCGGATCTGCTCGGCGTGGAAGGGGCCAACACGCTGCTGAAGTCTCTCGAAGAACCCGGCGAGCGGTTTCGATGGATCCTGACGACCGTTCGCCCCGAGTCGCTCCTGTCGACGATCCGCTCGCGCAGCACTCCGGCCTCGCTGCCGGCGCCGGCGATGTCCGAGAGGCTCCGCCAGTGGCGCGCCCGCGGCTTCTCGGAGGAGGAGGCCCGGGACCTGGTCGTCCTCGCCGCCGAGGACGAGGCCAACCCGGCAGAACGGCTGGCAGAGGCCCGCGCCCTGCGGCAGACGATCCTCGATGCCCTCGTGGAGGGGCTCGGGGCGGGCCGCCTGCCGCCTCTGCTGATACTCGCCGAATCCCTGGCCACGCTCGAGAAGGGCGACGCGCGCTTGCTCGCCGAGCTCCTCGGCGACGCCGCGCTGGCCGCGCACGCGCCCTCCTCCGAGGCTCTGCGGCACCGGCCGATCGCCGGGAGGCTCGCGCAGTTTTCCCGCCGCGTGGGCAGCGCCGCTCTGCGCGACGCCTCCGTGGCCGCCGCCGATCCTCCTGCCGACAACCGGAAGGGGAACAGGCGGCTGCATTTCGAGAAGCTGCTGCTGGAGCTCTACGCGAGTCGCGAGCCGGCAGGGGTGGGTCGCTATTAACCCAAACGAAAGCGGCTCGGCTCGCGGTTCACGAGGAAACCTCGAAGGAACCGCGGGGGAGCCTCCGAGCCGGCGGGCTCGGAAGGATCGAGAAGAGTGCGGACCTGGGAGCTACCAGAGTGACGGAAGGTGTGGCAAACAGGAATGGCAGACGCCGTCGGCCCTTCGCCCCCCCAATCGATTCCTTCGAGTCCGCTCAGTATATGACTAAGCCAGCAGTCAAGCACGCACCGTCTTCACTTCACGTCGTTCTGGCCCTCACGTTGTCCTAGAACGAGCTCCACGGTTTCAGACTCGCCCGCTTCGACCTGCACCTGGAGCGACTCGGTGCCGTACCCCGGCCGCGAGACCACCACCCGATGGGGTCCGGCGGGGACCTGTAGCCCTCGGGACAGGCTCGAAAGCTCCTCAGCCGTCCCCGCGAACCGATCGTCCACGTACACCGCGGCGTCGTCCGGCTCGATCCGGAAGGCGATTCGTCCGCGAGCGGACGTCGACGGGCCGGGCGCGGGCGCCTCGGCACGAGGTGACGCGGGGTCGTCGCTGTCGGACCTGGAGGGAGGGGCCGGCGGCGCGTCGGGCGCGTCGGCGGAAGGCGCCTCTTCGGGTTTGCCGTCGCGGTCGCGCCAGTCGCGGTAGCCGCTCTCGTCGGTGTCGATGTCGACGGCAGCCGGAGCGCCCTTCTCCTTGCCCCAGAACCGCCGCACCCCACCCTCCGGCTGCGGCGGGTCGTACGAGCCGTACTGCCTGGCGCCCGGCGTTTTCTTTAGCTTGTTCCCGACGTCGATCTTGACTCCCGCGCGGGCGTCCACGTCGATCGACTGCGTCTCGAAGCCCTCGAGACGAAACTCCAGGGTGTAGTTGCCCGGCTTCAGGTAGAGGAGGTCGGGGTAACCGTCGAAATCGTCTGCCGTGCCGATGAAGCGGCCGTCCAGGAAGACCTGTGCCTCGTCCGGAGAAACGTCCGTGTCGACGACGGCCCACTCTCCCGGCGCGTAGGTGACGTAGCCGTTCGGCGCATAGGGTGCACCGTAGCCGTAGTGGCCCCCGCCGTACCAGGCGGGCGAGTATCCCCAGTAGCCGCCCCAGCCCCATCCCCACCCACCCCACCCACCCCAGCCACCCCAGCCCCAGGGGCGATAGCGATATCCCGGGTAGTGGTAACGCCCGCCGCCCCCGTAATAACGCCCCCTATGGCCGCTTCCGCCGTGAGAGGGTCGCGAGACGCCGGACGGCCGCGGCTGAGAGGGTCTCGAAGGCGCCATGGTGCGAGGCTGCGACTGCCGGGACACGGTGGATGGACTTCGCGACGGCGCGGCGCTGCGAGCCTGGGGTCCGCTGCGAGCCTGGGGTCCGCTGCGCGGCCCGGGCGTCGCGACGAGCGCTACGGAAAAGGCGAAAGCTCCGAGAGCGAGCCCGACTCTGTCGACTGTCTTCATGGACCTGCGCCCTCCAGTGTTTTCATCAGAGCAAAACGGAGGCCAGCCGGTCAACGGATCGTCTCCTCGCAAGTCACTGCGAAAGCTCTCGTTGCAGGGCCGCCTCCGACCCGCCCACCAGGCCCTTTGACCTCGCCAAAGGTCACCCCGTCATCCCCAAGGGATTGCCGACGCCGCAGCGAGACCGCGCTTCAGGCCGCGGAGGTAGTCCTGGCGCAGGACGCGGTCCACCGCTCGCCGCCCGCCTGGCACCTCGTGCCGCTCCGCCAGCGCCGCCCAGTGCGGGAGGAGGCGCTGCGCGAGCGTGCGCCCCTCCGACATCTGGAGCGCCAGGGGAACGGCCAGGAAGTCGCCGAGCTCGGGGTGCTTTCGGTAGAAGATCGCCGCGGCCTCCCCCGCCTTCTCCTGCCGGCGGCGAAAGGAGGCGAACGTGATGTCGTGGTGGTGTCGCGCCACGGCCGCGGCGCGGTAGAGCATCCGCATGCCGCGCTGCATGAGGCGGTAGGCGACCTCGATGTCCTCCCACGCCGCGTGCGGAAAGCTCGTGTCGAAGAGGCCCGCGTCCAGGAGCAACTCCCGCGGCAGCGAGACATTCGAGGTGTAGAAGAAGTTGAAGGGCACCGACTCCGTGTCGCGGATCAGGCCGTAGCCGAACTGCAGGCCGTACTCGTTGATGTGGTTGAGGAACGGCGAGACCTTGAGGTCGAGCGGCCATGTCGTGTACCCGAGCACCGCCACCGGGTACGGGCGGGGCTCTGCCTGCGCCTTTCCGTGGACCGCGAGGAGCGCCGGCTCCGGCACCGTGTCATCGCCGAGGAAGAGCACGATGCGCCCCTTTGCTTCGCGCACGCCGCGGTTGCGCGCGGAAGCCGGGCCCCCGTTCTCCTGCGAGAAGAACCGGAAGGGATAGGCCGGACGGTACGCCGCCAGACGCTTCGGGGTGTCGTCGCCGGAGCCGTCGTCCACGACGACGACCTCGAACTCGGGCGGATCCGCCTGGCGTCCGAGCGCGTCGAGCACCGGAAAGAGCGTCTCGGGGCGCCGATAGGTCGGAATGACGACCGAGAAGCTCACGCGCCTCCCTCGAAGATCTGCTCGAGCGTCGTCTTGACGAGGGCCGGGGCCCCTTCCAGGAACGGGGCGAAGAACTCGGATGCCAGACGCTCGTCGCCCGGATACGTCGGGACGATTCGCAGGGGGAACCGGGCGAAGATCTCCGCGTCCGGGCGCAGGCGCGCGGCCTGCACGACTCGGCGCTTCTCGGCCAGCGACGCATGGTGGCGGTGGATCCAGGAGAGCGCGCGTAAGTGAGCAATCGTGAGCGGGTCGTCGACTTGCACGCGCGGGGCGGGCTCTACGGCGACGCCGAAGAAGGCCCGAACGAACGAAGCGGCGGAGGGCTCCTCGCGCGCGTACGGATCGCGCTTGAGCTCCTCCGCGCCGGGGTTGCGCGTCGCGAGCATCTGCGCGACCCGGGCCACGAAAGCCATCAGGACACTCGGCATCAGCGCGCGGAAGTGCTCGCGGTCGAAGTTCTTGTAGGCCGTCGCGAAGGCGTTCTTCTCGAAGAGGAAGCCGCGGGCGAAAACGCCCAGGGCCTCGCCGGTCGCCCCGCCGCGGTGGCGCGCCACCGCACGCGGCTCGGCCACCACGCGCCTCCCCAGGATCCACTGCCGCCAGCCGAAGTCCACGTCCTCGAGATACGCGAAGTAGTCCTCGTCGAAGCCCGAGGCCAGGAACTCGTCGCGCCGCACGGCCATGAGGCCCCCGCAGGCGAACAGGCGCTCCTGGCCGGGAACCGGCTCCGGCAGCGCACCGACCGGGCGCCCGACCTGCGAGGCGAACGCATGCCCGTCAAACGTCAGGAACCCGTCGGAGAAGTCGTTCAGGCGCCCCGTCCGGTCCGTAAGGCGTCCCCCGATGGCGGCGATGTCCGGGTCGGCTGCGGACAGGGCCGCGACGAGAAACCGCGGAGGGTCGGGAAGAACCTCCGCGGCGGCGTTGCCTACGACGACCGCCGGCGCACGCGCCGCCTCGGCGCCGAGACGGCAGCCGCCGGCAAAGCCGACGTTCTTCGCGGAGACGATCCGG
>JBKJWL010000125.1:0-11032 GCA_046716885.1 Thermoanaerobaculia bacterium
CGGCAGCACCTCGACGGGAGGCATGGGCGGCAGCGCCTGGCGCGCGGCCAGCGCGATCGCCGCCACCTACAGGCCGAACAGCACCTTGGATCCCGCCGCTAGACGCGCGGCGCGCCGGGCCGTGTCCTCGTCCCGGCAGGAGTTGAGCTTGAGAAAGATGTCGCTGCCGACTAAGTGCGGCAACCCGACGAGGACCAGGATCGCCACGACGTCGCCGGCGGAGAACGTCGGCGAAGTCGGGAAGCTCCAGGCCTCCGGCGGCAAGCCGGACAGGCCGCCGGCGCCCGCGAGCGCGGCCCAGAGCGCGATGCCGGGGATTCCGACGAGCATCAGCCCGTACTGCAGCAGGTCCGTGCGGACCACGGCGAACTGTCCGCCGAGCGAGGTGTAGGCGACGAACACGGCGGTCGAGAGCCCGAGCGCGAGCGTGGGCTCGAGACCCAGGGCCGCCGTCAGGACGATCTGGGTGGCTTCGGTCAACAGGGCGAACCAGACGATTTCCGAGACGATCACAAGCGCGGCCGCTACCCGGCGGGCCGCGAGACCGTAGAAACGGCCGATGATCTCGGGCAGCGTGACGGCCCCCTCGCGGCGTATGCGGCGCGCCAGAAAGAGGCCGAGCAGCAGCAGGCCAAGGGCGCCCGACAGGTCGAGCCACAGACCGGCGGCGCCGTGGGTGTAGACGAGGGCGGCGAGCGCGATGGTGGTCGAGCCTCCCGTCGTCAGAGAGGCGAGCCCCGTGAAGCCCCAGAAGGTACCGAGCGAGCGATCGGCGACGAAGTAGGACGCCTCGTCGCGGCCGGCGCGCCGCCGCCAGACGAGTCCGATCGCGAGGACGGCGGCCAGATACACGGCCAGGGCCAGCAGGGGCAGCGTCGGCACGGGCGGATTATGGCGCGCAGAGCCGCGCCGGTCCGATTTCCTTTGGGAATGGCGCTTCGGGGTAATCGCCGGCTTCTTTTTCCTGGCAAAGAAAAAATCGGCGAACCGAGCGATACTCTCGGGCATGAGGACGAGCCTGCGGCGGATCCCTCTCGCCGCACTCGCGCTCGCTCTGCTGGTTCCCCTCGCTGGCGGAGAGGAGCTTCGGCTTTTTCCCGCGACGATTCCCGCCTCCGGGGTCTTCGCTCCCCTCGAGGGGCCCGCGCCGGCCCGTTTCCGGCTCGCCGTCCGGTTGGCGTGGCGTTCGGCGGGCGCGGGGGATTTGGAGCGCTTTCGCATCGGGCTCGACCACGCGGCGCCGGAGGAGGCCCCGCCGGAGGTCTTGGCACCCTCGGCCTCGGCCGGCGCCTCGGTGCCCGCGGTCCTCGCGGGTTCGACCGTGCTCACGACCGGCGTCGTTCTGGTTGGGGCTTCGCTCTATGGCGCGTCCGCCGGCTGGGCACACGGCTTCAACTCCTTTCGCTCGGGAGACGAGCAGTGGTTCGGCCGCGACACCTACGGCGGCGGCTCCGACAAGTCCTCCCACTTCATCGTCTGCGCCTCGCTCGCCCGCGAGCTCACCTGGGTCTACGACCAGCAGGGCCACACCCGGACCGAGTCGACGGCGTTGGCGTTGGGTGTCACGGTGCTGTCGGGTCTGATCGTCGAGGTGTGGGACGGATTCACGCCGTACGGGTTCTCCTGGCAGGACCTGACCGCGGACGTGCTGGGCGCGGCGACGGGGCTCATCCTGACGCGCGGGGACCTCAACGACCTGATCGGGCTGCGCATCGGCAAGGTGGGGACGGGGATCCCCGACTCCGAGACCGACGAGAGCGAGCCGTTCCTCGGCACCGCGTACTCGACGGAGGTCTACAGCGCGGACTTGAAGATCGCTGGCGTGGCGCGGCGCCTCCGGCTTCGTCCGGGACCCGCGCGGTTCCTTCTGACCTCGTTGACCTACAGCACGAAGGGCTACGGTTACGTGCCGCCGATCCCGGGTCGTCAGCGCCTCGTAGGATTCGAGCTGGGGCTGAACCTCCCGGAGATCCTCTCCGCGGCGGGCGTTCCGAATACGACGTGGTGGGGGATCTTTCTGTACAAAGCGCTGAACTTCTTCCGAATTCCCTTCACCTCGTTCGGATTTCGGTACGACCTGAACCGCGGGACGTGGCACGGCCCGGACACGGGGAACAAGTTCTACTGAGCCCGGATTCGCGCCGCTTCGTGAGAACCGCCTGGAGCTCTCCGCTCTCTCCCGACTTCCCTATGCATATGATGGAAGGAGGTGCCAGGAGGCAAGGCGCTCCATCGACGCTGGGGTCGACGCATCGCTCTTGCGATCGCCGGGCTCTGGCTCTGCCAGCGCGCTCTCGCCGCCGACACGTTCCGCCTCTTTCCGCCCTCCGCGATTTCTCCGCCGTTGGAGGCTGATCCGCTGTCTTTCCGGCTCGGTCTCCCGTATCGAGCGGGACCCGAGGGCCCGGACGGATTGCGCTTCCCGGCTGCCCTCGAGCGACCCTTTCCCGTTGGAGGCTTTCGCGAAACGGAGCTGCCGTCACCCCCGGAGGCTGCGTCGGCTCGAGGCCCGAACCGGCTCGGAGCGCTCCTGGTCACACTCGGCGTCCTCGGCGGCTCTGCCTTCTCGGCGCTGGGAGTCGAACACGAGCCGGAGTCCTTCCATCTGGCCGACGAAGGGTTCTTCGAGCGCGACGAGTACTCCGGAGGCGCCGACAAGGCCTCCCACTTCGTTTTCTACAACGGCCTCGCCCGCGAGCTCGGCGTCACGTTCGGACGGATGGGGTACTCGCGGGATCGGGCGCTTTGGATGGGCGCGGGAGTCGCGGTGCTGGCGGGCACGCTCGTCGAAGCGGGCGACGGGCTGACGGTGTTCGGGTTCGCGTGGGAAGACCTCCTGATGGACGCGCTCGGCGCCGGCACGGCCGTGGTGATCACGCGCTACGGGCTGGACGACCTGATCGGGTTCCGCTTCGGAAAGGTCTCGGCCGAGATTCCCGACGCCTGCTGCCAGTTCGAAGGCATCGGCAAGGACTATTCGAGCGAGATCTACACGGCCGATCTCAAGCTCGAGGGCGCGGCGCGCCGCCTGCGGCTCGATCCCGGCCTCGCGCGCTTTCTGCTCTTTTCGATGACTTACGGGAGCAAAGGATACCGGTACTCGTTCGAGGACGTGCGCCAGCGCAACATCGGCATCGAGCTCGGCCTGAACGTCGCGCAGATCCTGACCGAGATCGGCGTGCGGGACACGACCTGGTGGGGCCGGGGACTCTTCCTGATCGCCAACTTTTTCCGCATCCCCTTCACGTCGGCCGGCTTGTACTACGATCTCAACCACGGAAGCTGGAGAGGACCGTAAGGGTCCCTCAGAGCCGGCGAGCGGCCTCCCGCGCGGCGGCTTCCAGGACGGCCGTTCCGACCGCCAGCGCCCGCTCGTCGAGGTCGAAAACCGGCGAGTGGTGCGGGCGCAGCGGTCCCTCCTTCGCGCAGCCCACGAAGAAGAAGCACCCCGGCACGCGGGCGAGGTAGACGGACATGTCCTCGCCTCCGAGCGTCCGCGTGTCCGTCTCGACGTTCTCGTCCCCGAGCAGCCGGCTCGCCACGTCGATGAGGAGGTCGGCCATCTTCGCGTCGTTGACGGTCGCGTCGTTGATCCGTTCGTAGCGGAGGCGCGCGGTCACGCCGCAGGCCGCGGCCGTGCCCATGACGATTCGCTCGATCTTCTGCGGCAGGGCACGGCCCGTCGCTTCCGTGAAGGAGCGCGCCGTGCCCGTCAGCCGCACGGTGCTCGGAATGATATTGAACGCCGTGCCGCCATGGATGGAGGCGACGGTGACGACGGCGGAGTCGAGAGGGGAGATCTCGCGCGCCACGACGGACTGGAGGGCTTCGACCACGCGCGCGGCGGCGAGGACGGGGTCGGCCGCCTCGTGGGGAGAGGCGCCGTGACCGCCGCGCCCCTCGATGTCGATCGTGAACTCGTCGACGGCCGCCATGAGAGCTCCCCGGTTGACGCCGACCATGCCGACGGGCAAAGGAGTCCACAGGTGGAGGCCGAGAGCCGCGTGAACGCCCTCGAGCGCACCGGCGTCCGCACAGGCCTGGGCGCCTCCGCGGCCCTCCTCGGCCGGCTGAAAGAGGAAGCGCACGGGGGCTTCCGGCTTCTCTCGGACGAGGCGCTCGGCGACGGCCAGCGCGATCGCGATGTGGCCGTCGTGTCCACAGGCGTGCATGCGGCCGTGCTCCTGCGACGCGTACGGCGCGCCGCTGCCTTCCTCGAGGGGCAGCGCGTCCATGTCGGCGCGGAGCATCAGGCGCGCGCCGCCCTCGCCCGCGTCCGCGAGCACGCCCGTCTGCGCGACGCCCGTCCGGGGCGTCAGACCGAGCGAGGCGAGCCGCTCGGCGACGAGCGCGGCGGTGCGCCGCTCCTCGAACGCGAGCTCCGGGTGCCGGTGCAGATCCCGCCGCGTGGAAACGAGACGCTCGTATTCGGAAGTCGGGAACGCAGAGAGGAGCTGTTCCAGGTGCGGCACGGCTGGATTATAGGAGGCATGAGTCTCGGGTCGTGAACTCATGAGTCGCATCAGTGGCTGTAGAATCCGCCCGTGACTCCGCTTCTTTCCCCCGACCTCGACCGATACATCCTGGACCTGCTCCCCCCGCGCGACCCGGTGCTGGCAGAGATGGAGGCGCTGGCGGCCGAGAAGGATGTGCCGATCGTCGGGCCGGCAGTGGGAACGCTGCTGGAGATCCTTACCCGTTCGATCGGCGCGGACCGCGTGTTCGAGATGGGCAGCGCCATCGGCTACTCGACCGCTTTCTTCGCGCGCGCGGTGGGTCGCGGCGGACAGGTCGTCTACACGGACGGGAGCCCGGAGAACGCCGAGCAGGCGCGCGGCTACCTGGAACGGATGGGACTTCTCGAGAGCGTCACGATCCGCGTGGGCGACGCCGTCGCCGCGCTCGCCGCGACGACCGGGTACTTCGACGTGATCTTCATCGACGTCGACAAGGAAGGTTATCCGCAGGCGCTGCAGGCCGCCGCCCCGCGCGTGCGCCGCGGGGGCTATCTGCTTGCTGACAACGTGCTCTGGTCCGGCAAGGTCGTCGACACGAAGATCCGCGACGCCGCGACCGAGGGGATCCGCCAGTTCAACGCCCGCCTCTTCGCGCTCCAGGAGTTCAAGACGGTCGTCGTCCCGCTGCGCGACGGCGTCGCGATCGCGCGTCGGGAGTCTTGACCGTGGAAGACGCCGATGTGCTGCTCGCCCGTTTCCAGACGCTGTGCGGCGCGCGCGATCCGGACCTCTTCGAGGGCGCCCTGCTCGTGGCGGCGCTCGTGGATCCCGGCGAGGACCCGGACGCTGCGCGCGGCGCGGTCGCGGGGCTCGCGGAGCGCGTCCGGGAGAAGACCGCCCGGGGGACGGCCGCGTTGGCAGCCCTCGCCGCGGTGCTCTTCGAGGAGGAGGGATTCCGGGGAGACGAGGAGTCCTACGACGAGCCCTCGAACTCCTCGGTCGCGCGTGTCCTCCAGCGCCGCCGGGGCATGCCCATCACGCTCTCGATCGTGACCGTCGAGGTTGGCCGGCTGGCCGGGCTGCGCCTGACGGGTGTCGGCCTGCCGGGCCACTTCGTCGTGGGCGGACCGGACCTGCCGGAGGGGATGTATCTGGATCCCTTCGACGGCGGGGCGCTGTACGAGGCCGACGATCTCTCCCGGCGGCTGGGCGCGATCTTCGGCTCGCCCGTGGAGCTCGCCCCGGATGCGCTGCGACCCGATCCGACGCGCGCGATCCTGGCGCGCGTGCTGCTGAACCTTCGGCGGTCCTGGCAGCGGCGCAACCGGTGGGAGGAAGCGCTCGCCGCCCTGGATTTCGCGGAGGCGCTCGAGCCGGGCAACGACGGCCACCGCCGGGAGCGGGGACTGCTGCTGCTGAAGACCGGCCGGACCGACGAGGCCATCGAGACGCTCGAGGAATACGCTGCGGCCGCCGAGGGCGAGGATGCCGAGGCGGTCGAGCGCCTGATCCGCTCCGCGCGCGGGCAGAAGGGGGAACGCGTGGAGACGCCGGGCCACGAGAGAAAGGTCTTCACCCTCGAGGAGGCGCGGGCGCTGCTGCCGCGGGTCCGTGAGCTGACGTCGGAGGCCATCTCGCGTTACACGAGTCTTCCGGGCGAGCTCGAGGGCGAGAGGGAATCGGTCGTCGAGGACTGGATGCGCGAGCTGCACTCCCTCGGTCTCGAGATCAAGGGCCTGTGGCTGGTCGATTTCGATTCCGGAGCGGGCTACTACTGCTGGAAGTACCCGGAGCCCGCGCTCGGCCACTTCCACGGATACGAAGAAGGCTTCGGCGGCAGACTGCCCCTGCAGTAGCCCGACTTACGCAGCGGCGGCCGCCGCCACCCCGGCCGGAAGACGCCGCCGGAGAATCTCCGCGATCCACGCGGCGTCCGCCACGATCAGCAGGTCGCACATTGCGTGGAAGACGTAGAGATGACGGGCGACGTCCCCGAGCATGTCGGCCAGCACGGCGACTAAGAACTCCATCGAGGCCATCACGACGAGGACCGCGATCCCCTGCCGCACCAGTCGGCCGCGGCGGGACGCGCGGCGGTACGCGAGGGCGCAGGCGATGAGGTTGCCGCCGAGTAGCAGGGCCAGCCAGAAGGGCGGGACGGGGGTCAGGACGATGCGCAGCCGGCTCCACCAGTCGAAGTGCGTCGTCATGGTCCGGGGAGGCCGGCCGCTGTCCTTCGCGTAGTTCGCCAGGACGAGCGGACGCAGGTGAAAGGCCGACCGAGTCCCCCGATGCACGAGCGACGCGAGCCGCTCCGGGTGCGAGAGGTAGAAGCCGAGCAGGGCCCGGTAGTCGTACTTGCGGAAGAGGTCGGCGCTCGCCTCGGCATCGTACAGAAGGCTCCCGGGGGGATAGGGGCTGGTGTTCGCGTGCCGCACGAGGCCGGGGTCGAGCCCGAGATTGCGCAGGTCCGCGGCCGGATCCGGGGAGCTCGGCAGGAGCTCCCGGAAGAGAGTGTTGTACAGGGCCACGCGGCGCAGCCAGTCCGGCGTGCTTCGAAAGCACCAGACCGAGAAGGCGAGGAGGCAGAGCGCCAGCGCGGCGGCGAGCCAGCGCCGGGACCGCCGCGCGCCGGAGAGCGCCAGACTCAACCCGAACGCCGCGAGCAGCGGACCGTGGATCGCCTCCTGGGGCTTGGACGCGACGAACATCGCCGCCAGAGCGAAATAGGCGAAGAGATGTACTCCGTCCAGCCCGCCGCGGGAGATGCCGGCCGCCGCGGCGGCCGCCGTCAGCATGAAAAAGAGAAACGACGCGGTCTGCGCGTAGAGCGAGTTGAGCGGGGCGACGTATCCGACGTCGGAGAAGAGGAAAACGAGAAGCGCCGCGACGAGCCACCGGGTCGGGGCGGAGAGATCGCGGCAAGCGGCGGCCAGGGCGCCGAGGGCGGCCAACAGCATGAGGGCGTGCAGGACGCCGAGGAACCGGATGTCGAACACGGCGCCGTCGCCGAAGATGCGGGAGGCGAAGACGGCGAGCGCAGCGACCGGTGTCTCGGAGGTGAGATAGGCGCTCGTCGGATCGGCGGGTCTCGCTTCCTGCACGAGCGCGAACTTCGTCAGCGCCCAGTTGACGTAGTTGTCCTCCCGGGTGGTTCCGAGGTACCCCAGCCCCACCCTGGCCATGACGCGGCCGAAGTCGCCGTTGTCGGCGAGGCCCAGAATCGGAGGTACGAGAAGCTGCGCGGCGAGAAGGGCGGCCGCCACGGCGACCGCCGCGACGACGGGCGCCCGACGCTCCCCTCGGAGACTCATCGGGCCAACGCCTCGCGGCGCGCGCCCGCCATCCGGGGCGCCGCCAGCGCCTGCGCGAGCCACACCGCATCGGCGATCAGCAGGAGATCGCACATCGCGTGGAACGTGAAGAGGTGCCGGTGCACGGACTCCAGCGAATCGGCCAGCGTGCAAACCAGGAATTCCACGACGGCCATCAGGGCGAGCAGCGCGATCGCCTCGCGCGCCCGCCGGCCGGAGGGGCCGGCACGGCGCCAGCCGGCGGCCGCAGCGGCGAGGTTTCCGCCGATCAGCGCGGCGAGCCAGACGGGGGCCACCGGCATGAGCTTCTCGCGGGCGCCGCTCCAGAACGCAAAACGGCCGCTGCGACGGTTCGGGAAGAACCCGGGAGCCGTCTTCTCGAAGTTTCCCAGGGCGCCGGGCCGCAGCCGCACTCCTCCTGGGGCCGCGCGAAGGAGCCGCGCCGAGAGCCGGGAAGGCCGAGCGAGATAGAAGCGCAGGATCTTCGCGTAGCTCATCCCGCGGCCGAACTCGGCCTGAAAGTCGGGGTCGGCGCGGGGTGAGTCCGGCCCGTACGCGCTCTTGCCCGCGAGATTCTCGAGTCGAGGGTCCAGGCCGAGCGCCGAAAGATCCGCTGCCGGGTCGGGAGATTCCGTCAGGAGCTCGTTGAAGACGGTCCGGTAGAGGGCCACGCTGCGGATCGCCCTTTCGGGCGTGCGCCCGTAGTACCAGAGCGAGAAGAGACAGAGGCCGGCGGCCGCGATCCCGAGAGACCAGCGCGCAGCCCGGGTCGGTCGCTCGGGTGAGAGCCGAAGGGCGAGCAACGCGAGTGGAGGCCCGAACAGGCTCTCCTGCGGCTTCGAGCTGACGAAGCCCGCCGCGCAAAGAAAGAAGGCGGGCAGGAGCCAGCCCTGCAGCCCTCCGTCGCGCAAGGCCCCGGCGACGACGGCCGCGGTCAGCAGCAGGAAGAGCAGGGAGGCCGTCTGGCTGTAGAAGGAATTCAGCGGCGCCGCGTATCCGACATCCGTGAAGACGAAGACCATGAGAAGCGCGGCGCATGCCTGGGCCGCCGCCGTCAGCCCGCCCGCGGCCGCGACCAGGCCTCCGATCGCCGCCACGAGCAGCGCCGCGTGGAGCGCCCCGAGAACGCGCAGGTCGAACGGGCGCTTCGGTGAGAAGAGACGCGCGGCGTCGCGCGCCAGCCGCGCCAGGACGGTCTCGGAGGTCAGGTAGCCGGTAGTATCCCAGGCGGGCGAGTAGGAGAACTTCGTGACGATGTGCGTGAAGTACTTCTCCTCGTAGCGATCCGTCGGATACCGGAGTCCGGCGTGGCCCATGACCTTCTCGAAGTCGCCGTTGTTCGCGAGGCCGACGATCGGCGGCACGAGGAGCTGCGCCGCGAGGATCGCCGCGGCGGCGAGCACGGCGCCCGCGACGAGCAAACGATTCCGGATTCCGCTGGCCGCCTGGAAGATTCGAGAGCGAGGCAACCCGCTACCGCGGCCCGCTCTGCCCGGGCGAAAGCGGGAAGAGCGTCACAGGCGCGCCCAGGAGATCCGGGGAACGAGGGCGCTCACGAACTCCTCCAGGCCCGCGCGGTCCTCGCCGTCGAAGCGGTTCGTCTCGGGCGAGTCGACGTCGAGCACGCCGTAGAGCGCCCCACCCGAAAAAATCGGCACGACGATCTCGGAGCGCGAGCCTGCGTCGCAAGCGATGTGGCCCGGGAAGGCGTTCACGTCGGGGACCACGAGTGTTTCCCGCCGCGCGGCCGCCGTGCCGCAGACGCCCTTGCCGAGGGTGATGCGGACGCAGGCGGGCTTCCCCTGGAACGGTCCGAGCACGAGCTCGCCTCCCCGGAGGAGGTAGAAGCCGCACCAGTTGATCCGGTCGAGCGCGCCGGAGAGGAGCGCCGTGGCATTGGAGAGGTTGGCGAGCGCGTCGGTCTCGCCGTCGAGCAGCGACGCGAGCGACGCGGCGAGGTCGCGGTAGAGAGCCGGCTTGCCACGACTGCGGTCGATCTCGGCCTCGAACACGCACCGAATTCTACCCGTATACGATGCGACGCCATGTCCATCCTGCGGGGCCGCACGCTGGCGATGTACGTCGGCCTCTGCCTGGTCTGGGGCTCGACGTGGCTCGCGATCAAGATCGGCCTGCGCGACCTTCCGCCCCTGCGCTTCGCCGGCATGCGGATGGCGCTGGCATGCCTGCTGTTGACGCCATTTGCGTTCGCGCGGCGGGGCCGGGCCCCGGCCCCCTCCGAGCGGCGCTGGGTCGCGTTCAGCGGATTTCTCCAGATCGGCGTCTCCTACGCCTGCGTTTTTCTCGCGTCGCAGTGGATCGAGTCGGGCCTGGCCGCGCTCCTCTTCGCGACCTTCCCGATCTTTGTCGGCCTCTTCGCCCACTTCCAGCTCCCGGAGGAGCCGCTGACCCGGCGGACCGTTCTCTCGGCCTGCCTCGGCCTCTTCGGCGTGGCCGTGATTGAGGCGCCCGCGCTCGCCGTGGCCTTCTCCCGCGAGACGCGGCCGCTTCTCGCAGGGGGTGCGCTCGTGCTCACCTCGGCACTTGTCTCGGGTTATGCGAACGTGGTCAACAAAAAGCACCTCGGCGGCGTCTCGGCGTTCACGAACGTCTGGGGACAGACGCTGGTCGGCTCGGCCTTCCTGCTCGCGGCGTCCTTCGCCTTCGAGAGGGGCGCCTCCCTACGCTGGACCCCGGCCTCCGCAGGGTCACTGGTTTACCTCGCCGTGATCGGAACCGCCCTGCCGTTCGTCGGACTCTTCTGGCTGATCCGCCGCGTTCCCGTCTCGGTCATCGGCACGATCCCGGTGGTCGACACGGTCATCGCGGTCATCCTCGGAAGCCTCGTCCTCGGCGAGACGCTCTCGCCCCACGTGCTGGCGGGCGGCGCGCTCATCCTGCTCGGCGTTCTCCTCGCGGCGGCGCCGCCGCGCGCGCGAGCTCAGCCTGGTCTGCTCCGACCATCATGACGATAATGGATCGGTCTATGGCCCATGTGATACGACCTGATTTCGGTGAAACGAAGCTGGACGCGCTGCAGCGTCACGCGTTCAGGTACTTCCTGAACGAGACCAATTCCGCAAACGGTCTCGTGGCAGACAGAACGCAGCCGGGCGCTCCGGCGAGTATCGCCGCCGTCGGCTTCGCGCTGGCGGCCTATCCCGTCGGCGTCGAGCGGGCGTGGATGACACGCACCGACGCGATCGAGCGAACGCTGGCGCTGTTGCGGTTCTTCTGGACCAGCCCGCAGGGAACGGCGCC
>JBKJWL010000126.1:0-2643 GCA_046716885.1 Thermoanaerobaculia bacterium
GTTGACCATCTCGACAAAGAGGGCCATCCGCTCGAGGAACGTGTCGATGACCTTCGGCCCGTCGCTCGCGCGGCAGGTGAAAGAGATCAGACCGGTGTCCGGCTCCAGCCGGAATCGCTTGAATGTCTCGGAGTCCCTGGTCACCTCGTGGAAGGATTCCAGCCAGCGCTCGTCCACGGTTCCCGACAGGCTGACGACGTAGCGATGGAACAGGGGGCCCAGCAGCTCCTCCCGCATCGCCGCGCGATCCACCGTCACGTTGTACATGGCTCCTCCGCCCGGCTGAGCGAGCGCCTCTCTGCAACGACAAGGAGAGCAAGGTCGGAGCCATGTGGCCCAAAGTATTGAGGGGGCTTGAATTCGGCGGTGGGCGACGATCGTAAGGTGACGAGAAACGTCGGTCAGTCGGCTCGAAACCGTCGCCCTTGAGCCCCCGTCTCGTGGGTCATGCGGACGGCGTTTGCTCCCGCAAGACGGCGGCGAAGGCCTTCAGCACGATGATGCGCTCGCCGATCCGGAGCTTTTCAACCGCGTCGGCGATGCGCCGCGCGTCCTCTTCGGAGGCCGCGGTTCCCACGAGGCGGCCGTCGAGATCCACGAGTTTGCTCCCCGCGGCCCGCCACGGTGGTCTGTACATGCGCTCTCCTCCTCCGCGTTCCGAATCGCCGAAGCGCGGGTATTCTGCCAGAAACCTCGGGGCGCGGCGCGAGGCGCTTTACGGGCCCGTCCCGAACATGCGCCGATAGTGACGGTACCAATCGCTCTGAAAGCGGTCGTCCGGGTCGTGGAGTCTCTTGCGCCTCAGGAACTCGGGAAACTGCGGATAGCAGGCTTCGACCTGCTTTCGCGACGCCCAGCGGTGATACGTGAGGTAGTAGCTTCCGCCGCGCTCGACGGCCAGGTCGATCAACCTCCGAAAGGCATTCTCCGCGTGCCGCCGCCCTGCCGGACGGTGCACGACGTGGAGATTGAAGATGACGCAGGCGTAGGGCGCCCGGGCCCACGCCAGGAAACTCTCGTCGTCTCGCTCGATCGACCGGATCGTTCCGTAGATCAGCTCGACCGCGTTGGCGCGGAAGTCGTCGCGGACGGAGCTCAGGAATTCCGGCAACGCGTTGCGCGGCACGTAGATCTCCGTGATCATCTCGGTCCCTCTCTCTCGCCGGGGGAGCCGGCGGTCCAGGTTCCGGTGATAGTCGTCGAGGTAGATGCCGAGCTGCTGGGTGTCGGACCAGTACACCTGTCCCGACGTGGAGAGGTAGTACTGCGCGTACTTCCGGAAGGCCGCGGTCTTGTCGGCGTGAGCGAGAGAGAGGAGATCGAGCCAGTCCTCCTCGGAGAGCTCTTTTCTCCCCTCGGTCAGCGGCGTGCCGGCGTCGACGGGTCTGTAGCAGCTGAAGACGCCGCGCTGGAGAAAATCTTCCGACGCCGGGTCCGTTGCGAATTGAAAGTCTCCGTAGAGGAACCCGTCGGCGACGCGCTGGTGAAACGCGGGCATCAGTTCCTCGGCCGTCCGGAGCTCAACCACGCGCTCGAGCTTGCGTCGCGGGACGAGGCGGAGCCGCAGGGACGTCACGACTCCGAAGAGACCGTATCCACCGGCGGCCAGGGCGAAGAGCTCCGGCTCCCGGGAGCGGCTGCACTCATGCCGTTCTCCTTTAGCGTCGATGAGCTCGAAGGACTCGATATCTCCAATGAACGGCTTCATCGCGAGGCCGCGGCCGTGGATGTTTGCGGCGAGAGCCCCTCCGAGCGTCAGGGCATCGGCTCCGCTCTGCTTCTGGGCGATTCCCCACTGCGGAGACGCCCCGGACTGCATCTCCCGCAGATGCCGCATCAGCTCGGGCCATTGGATGCCAGCTTCGACCGCGACGATCCCCTTCTCGCGGTCGAGGCCGAGGATCCGATGCAGAGGGCGCATGTCGAGAAGGACCGCGCCGGTCCCGAACTGCTGGCCGCCCATCGCGTGACGTCCGCCGGCGATGGCTACGGATCTGCCTTCGCGGCGGGCACGCCCGATCGCGCGTCGCAGGGTCTCCACCGAGTCGATCGAGACGATGTCGGCCACGCGTGTGGGGTTCAACTGCGAGTGCACGTCGTTGACGAGCACGCCTCCCGCGGACGGGCGGAGGAAGGCGCTGGGACGCGCGGCCAGCATTCCGGCGGCGCCCAGGAACCTGCGCCGACTCAGCCCCGATGCCATCCTCGGACCCGGCCCTTCGTGCGGTCTACTTCTGGATGATGATCCAGCCGTCCTTCTCGTCCCTGTTCTCGCCGCTCGGGTCCTCGAGGATCTGCCAGTACTTGTAGCTGCCGTACGGGGTTCCTTCCCGGATCTCGCCCGAGGAGCAGGTGCGACCCGTGCAAGCGACCCGGTAGCGTTTGCCTTCCTTGGTCATCCCCACGAAGATCTCCTGCTCGAACTCGATCTTCAAGTTCCGGTTCTTCCCGTTCGAAGCCCAGAAGGCGATGTCTGCCTTCTCCTTCGAGAGGGCGACGCGCGGATAGTTGAGGGGCGCGGCCGAAGGGCCGACGACGATCGCCTTGATCCCTTTCGGCGTGCAGGCCAAACCTCCGCCGATCACGACAGCGGCGACGAGGATGGCGAGCACGATCCGGCATCGCGAAGCTCGATTGGTCATG
>JBKJWL010000127.1:0-8627 GCA_046716885.1 Thermoanaerobaculia bacterium
CACCTCGCCCGAGCCGGCGCCGTCTCCGGACCAGGCCGCGTTGACGCGGAAGAAGTGGACTTCGTCGTTTTCGGGCATGGAGGGATGATGACATGGTGAAGGGACTGCTGCGAGGTTTCTGGATCGCCACCCTCGCTTTTCACGTTGCCTGCGCCGCGGCGCCGAGGCCCACGGCGGCTTCTCAACAAATCCGCGCGAACGCTCCGGCGGTCGTCGAGGGCCGCGTGCGCGACGTCGGGGGCCGGCCGGCGGCGGGCCTGCGGGTGCGCGGAATCCCGCGCGGAGCCGACATCCCCTGGTCGCCGTGGACGACGACCGGTTGCGACGGGAGCTTCCGGCTTTCGCTCGCGGCGCCCGGGACTTACGGCTTTCTGCTGGCCTGGAACGAAACCGCGCTGATCACGCCGAGCGCCGAGGACCCCGCCCTTATGCAAATCGCGGTCGAGCCCGGCGAAACCGTCCGCGGCGTCGAGCTCGTGTTCCTCGGGCTCGAGTGGCGGCGGCTCACGGAGGCGGCGCCGGCGGATACGCCTTCGTGCCCTTGAGCTCCGCCTCCATGTCGGCGATGTTCCGGTCCACGTTCTCGAACCAGGTCCATCGCCCATAGCGCGAGGCGAGCATCGGTTTCACGGTTTCCACGAGGACCCGACCTGCCTTGCCCTCGCCCACCGCGCGGGACACGGAAAGGCGCAGACCGCGCAGGTAGTCGCGAAAGAAGCGCACGTCGAGCGCCTTGCCCGGCTGGCCGTGGCCGGGCACGAACGACGCGTCGGGAAACTGCTTCAGCAACCCGTCGAGCGTCTCGATCCAGGCTTCCACCCGCGCGTCCGCCAGGTTCGGGATCGCCTCGCGCTGGACGAGGTCGCCGCCGAAGACGACGCGCGCGTCGGGCACCACGACGACCGTATCGCCACCGGTGTGGCCCGGGCGCGCGAAGACGTCGACTCTCCGGTCCCCGAGCCAGACGGTCGCGGCGTCCCGGTAAGTCACATCCGGAAGCCGCACCCGGGCGCGGGTCGCGCGCTCGGCGGGGGACAGGTCGGTGCGCCATGGGAGGCGCGCCCAGGCGCGAACGTTCTCGTGGGCGAGGATCGCGGCGCCCGCCGCCCCGAAAACCGCATTTCCGCCAACGTGATCGCCGTGGTGGTGCGTGTCGACAACCCAGCGCACGGGCAGCGGAGTCCGACGGCGGATCTCGGCCGAGAGCTCCGCGGCCGCCTCGGGCGTCGCCAGCGTGTCGATGACGAGGACCGCGTCCGAGCCGACGACGAAGCCCGCGTTTCCGAGCGCGGACTCGTCGGCCGGATTCGCGATCGCCGCAAAAACACCGGGCGCGACTTCCCTGACCGAGAACCGCGGCGGCGCCTCCGCAGCGGCAGCGGAAAGGATCGCCGCGAGCAGCAACGGCGCCATGGCCGGATCTTAGCCTGCCCGTATAATTCCGGCCGACCCGGACCATGAAGAGACTCGCCCGCCGCCTCGTCTCCGCCGTTTCCGCCGGCGGCCTCCTCTACGTCGCCGGCTCCTGGGCCGCCTCGCGAGCGCTCGCCGAGCGGCTCCTTTCGTCCCGCGGGCTCGGCCCGACACCAAACCGGTACGACGAGCTCGCCGCCGCGCTGCAGGCCCGCGCATCGATCGTCGGGAGCCTGCGCCACAAGGGAAGTCCGCGGCTGCCCGTCGAGATCTCCGCTACTTTCGCCTCCCCGGGCGAGCCGGAGCGGCGGCCCACTATCCTCTTTCTGCACGGAAAGGGCGGGAACGCCAGCGAGTGGCAGCCGGACGCCGTGCGCGCGCTGACCCTCGGCTACAACGTTCTTCTGCCGGACCTGCGCGGCCACGGAAGGAGCGGCGGTACGTTCTTCACCCTCGGCTTTCTCGAGAAGGACGATCTGGCGCTGAGTCTCTCCGCCGCCAACGCCGGGTTCGGGCTCGATCCGGATCGAGTGGGGATCCACTCCTGTTCGGCGGGCTCCTCGGTGGCGCTCGAGTTCGCGGCGGACCGTCCCGGGATCCGAGCGATCTGGCTCGAATCGCCGTTCGCGGAGCCCTTCGCGATGGCGCGGCACTATCTCTCGCGCGCCACGCGGGTCCCGGCTCCGCTGCTCGACCTGACGACGCGCTGGGCGGTCCGGAGGGCCGTCGCGCACGTGCGGCGCGAGCTCGGCTTACCGCCCGGGGGCGAAGGGCTCGACCGCGTCGACCCACTCGCCGCGGTCGCCCGCGTCCACGCGCCGATCCTGCTCGTGCACGGCGACGAGGACCGCCTCGTGCCGCCGCGTTTCACGGAGCGTCTGGCGGCCGCTCTGCCGCCCCATAGCGGAATCTGGAACGTCCCGGGGGCCGGGCACTGCCACCACGGCGACCAGCCGCAGGCCGTCGCGCAGAGGGCCTACGCTCGAAAGTGGGAGGAGTTCTTCACGAGGTACCTGCCGGCCTGACTCCACGCGGGTCCGCCGTTCTCCCCTTGAGCTGGCCGCACGCGGCCGAGGCATCGGGTCCCTTGCTGCGCCGCACGGTGACGGTCACGCGGGCGTCGGCGAGGGTTTTGGCGAAGCGATCGATCGTCGACTCCTCCGGCCGCTTCCAGCCGGGGAGATACGTCGGGTCCTCGTTGAGCGGGATGACGTTGACCTTGACCTCCAGTCCCTTGAGGAGATGGGCGAGGCGCCGGGCGTCGTCCGTCGAGTCGTTGACGCCCCGAATCAGCACGTACTCGACGAGAATCCGGCGCCGCGGCTCGAGCGGCCACTGCCGCACCGCGCGGAGCAGGCCGTCGAGCGGATACGTTTTCGTGATCGGCATGAGCCGTTCCCGTGTCGCGGTGTCGGCGGCGTTGAGCGACACGGCCAGATTCGGCCGCCGCGCGAGGGCCGCGAACCGGTCGAAAGCCGGGGTGATGCCGGAGGTCGAGACCGTCACCCGCCGGGGTGGAACGAGCTCGAAGAGCACCTCGAGCGCGGGCAGCACGCCGTCGGGATTCAGGAACGGCTCGCCCATGCCCATGAACACGACGCGCAAGCCTTCCATCGACCGGCCGACTTCCCGGAGCGTGGCGTAGAGCTGCCCCAGGATCTCGCCGCCCGTCAGGTTCCGGCCAGCGCCCAGCCGCCCCGTCACGCAGAACGCGCAGTCGACCGCGCAGCCGGTCTGGGATGAGAGGCAGATGGTGAAGCGATCGGCCCGGGGCGTCGAGTGTCGCGTCTCGGGTGTCGGGTTTCGGGATGCGCCGGCGGCGCGCGCGTCGGTGAACTCGTTGGCGAGCGACAAGGCGGCATGGCCCGGCATGTACACGGCTTCGATGAGAGCGCCGTCCTCGAGCCTCAGGCCGAGCTTGACACTTCCGTCGGCCGATTCGTCGCGGCGGGCGACCTCCGGGAGGTGAATCGGGAGCTCGCGGGCGAGCCGCTCGCGCAGCGGCGCGGGCAGCTCCTGCATCGCGGCGTAGTCGCGCCGTCCGCTCCGGTGGATCGCGTCGAAGATCTGGCGGCCCCGATAGGGCGGCAGCTCCCAGGCGGCGGCCAGCGCCTCCCAGGCGGCCGGCGAGGCGCCGAGCGAGTCGAAAGGCGCACTCATCGCGGACAGTGTATGCGGGAGCCGGGCTTCGGGAGCGGGGAGCCGGCGGCTACCGGGAGGACTTGCGAACGAGGACTTTGCGAACGAGGGCCTTGCGGGCGCGGACCTTGCGGGTCGGGTCGATGCCGAGCGACTTCAGGATGCGCAGGTCCTTGAGGTTGATGCGGAACGCGGCCCGCTCTCCCGTGCTTTCCATCTCTTCAGGCTCCGCCGCCGCCACGGCGCGGCGAGCCGAGCGCCCGCTCCTGGTCTCGCGCTTCACGCCCACCTTCGCATCGAGAACCATGTAGAGGTTGTAGCCCTCGTCGCGGATCTTCTGGATCGAGTCGTGCACGCGCCCCGAGCCCGAGATCGACTCGTTGATCGCCTGACCCAGCTCCTTGAGCATCGCGCGGAGATGATCCGAGAGTTCCATGGCCGGAGCGATTATCGCTTCCGCTTCGCCGCAGAATCAAGGATCTTTGCCTGCCGAAAAAATGCTATCCTCAGGGCGTCGCCGCAACGCCTGTGCCTCGCGTAGACTCCGCCTCCTCCTTCTTCCTCCATCCATGTTCTCTCGCTTCGCGCATCTGACCTGCACGAAGTGCGGCGCGCCGTACGAGCGTGACCGCCGTGTCAACGTGTGTCCCGCGCCGGGCTGCGGCGGCGCGCTCTTCGCCCGATACCATGCGGTCCACCTCGAGCGCGACGCCGTGCGCGACCGTCCGCACACGATCTGGCGCTGGCACGAGATGATGCCGGTGGAAGATCCGGGCAACGTCGTCTCGCTCGGCGAGGGCGGCACTCCCCTGCTCCGCGCCGAGCGCCTCGGCGCCCGCTCCGGTCTTTCGGATCTGTGGATCAAGGACGAGTCGGGCAATCCGACCGGATCCTTCAAGGCGCGCGGCCTCTCGGCGGCGATCTCCAAGGCCAGGGAGCTCGGCCACACGAGGATCGCGCTCCCAACCGCGGGCAACGCCGGCGGTGCCGCAGCCGCGTACGCCGCCAGGGCCGGGATGGAGTGCCACGTCTTCATGCCCGACGACACGCCGCCCGTTTTCCGGATCGAGTGCGAGCGCTACGGCGCGAAGGTCACCCTCGTCAAAGGTCTTATCGACGACTGCGGCCGCCTCGTCGACGAGCGCGCGCCGCGCGAGGGATGGCACGACGTCTCGACGCTGAAAGAGCCTTTCCGCGTCGAGGGCAAGAAGACGATGGGTTACGAGCTCGCCGAAGATCTCGGCTGGACGCTCCCCGATGCGGTGCTCTACCCCACCGGCGGCGGAACGGGCCTGATCGGGATGTGGAAGGCCTTCGAGGAAATGGAGGAGATGGGCTGGATCGGGCCGAAGCGTCCGAAGATGTTCGCGATCCAAGCGGAAGGCTGCGCGCCGATTCCGAAGGCGTTCGCCGAGGGCCGCGAGACCGCCGAAAAGTTCCCGAACGCGCGGACGTACGCCTCGGGCCTGCGCGTGCCGAAGCCCTTCGCCGACTACCTCATCCTCCGGTACGTCCGCGACTCGGGCGGCGCCGCGATCGCGGTCACGGACGACGAGATGCGCCGCGCCTGCGACGAGATCGGCGCAGCCGAGGGCCTCTTCGCCGCGCCCGAGGGCGGCGCCGTGTGGGCCGGAGCAAAGCTCCTCGCCGAGGCCGGGCGGCTCCGCCCGGACGCGCGGATCGTCCTCTTCAACACCGGGAGCGGCTTCAAGTACCTCTGAGGCCGCCCCGCGCCGTCCGGGCTGCGATAGAGTCAGCGTGATCTCAGCCCCTCTTTTGGCACAAGCCAGAAAGGTTGGTGCAGCATGCGGTCGATCCGCGCGAGCCGACGTTTCGCACCCCTTTTCACTCTGGCGCTCTTGCTCTGCTCCGTCTTCCTCCACGCCGCAACCTTCAACGTGACCAACACCAGCGACAGCGGCGCCGGGTCGCTGCGGCAGGCGATGCTCGACGCCAACGCGGCCATGGGGACGGACACGATCGCCTTCAACATTCCCGGCGCCGGCGTCCACACGATCACGCCGGCGACCGCGCTGCCGACGATCACCGGTCCCGTGATCCTCGACGGCTACACGCAGCCGGGCGCGAGCGCCAACACCCTCGCGGTCGGCGACGACGCCGTCCTCCTCATCGAGCTCGACGGCACGACGGCCGGCGGCAACGGTCTCGTCATCACGGCCGGCAACAGCACCGTCCGTGGTCTCGTGATCGGCGGCTTCGGCCTTGGCCTCGTGCTCTCCACCAACGGTGGAAACACGGTCACCGGCAACTTCATCGGAACGACTCCCTCGGGCATGGTCGCGCACGGCAACACAACCGGGATCACGCTCGATTCGCCCAACAACACCATCGGCGGATCGCTCCCCGCGGCCCGGAACCTCCTCTCGGGCAACGCGCTCGGCGCCGGCCTCGTGATCTCGGGCGCGGCGGCCTCGAACAACACGGTCGCGGGTAACTACATCGGCGTCGACGCCACGGGCTCAGCCGCGCTCCCCAACGGCACTGGCATTTACGATGAAGTCGCGCCCGACAACACGTTCGGCGGGATCACGACGATCGCTGGCACACCTCCGGGCAACGTCATCTCCGGCAATGCCGCGAGCGGGCTTCAGCTCACCACCGCCGCCGGCAATGTCGTCGAGGGCAACCTGATCGGCACCGATGCCACCGGGACGTCGGCTCTCGGCAACGAACCCGGAATCGCTATCGACCGCTCCAACAACAGCCGGATCGGCGGCACTGCCGCGGGCTCGCGCAACGTCCTATCCGGTAACCGAGACTACGGGATCGGAATCTCGAGCGGCTTTGTTACCGGGTTCGCCAACACGGTTGAGGGCAACTACATCGGACCGGACATCACCGGAACGGTGGCCTTGAGTCCGAACCAGACCGCGGGCATCTTCTTCAACGCCGCGGACCACAACACGGTCGGCGGTTCTGCGGCCGGCGCCGGCAACGTCATATCGGGCAACGGGCAGTCCGGCAGTGCCGGCGACGGCATCAGTATCAACTTCCCCGGCGCGGTCGGCAACGTCATCCAGGGCAACCTCATCGGGACGCAGCCGGACGGAGCAAGCCCCCTCGGCAACGCCGGCTGGGGTATCGCGCTGCACAACGCAGGCACCGAGACGGTCATCGGGGGCCTCCAGGCCGGCGAAGCGAACGTCATTGCCAACAATGGAGCGACCTCAGGGTACGGGGGCATCGGCGTCAACGAGTTCGACGGGAGCGGCAACCGGGTCCGCGGCAATTCGATTTACGCCAATGCCGGCCTCGGCATCGACCTCGCGTCGAATGGCGTGACGCCCAACGACAGCGGTGACGTCGACGCGGGACCCAACGACTTTCAGAACTTCCCGCTGATCACGTCGGTGACCTATGGCGTTTCGACCACGACGGTCGAGGGCATCCTGAACAGCACGGCGTCGACCATCTTCGACCTCGACTTCTACGCCAACCCCCCCTGCGCGGCTCGGCCGCAGGAATTTGTGGAGGGAGAGACCTACCTCGGCTCGACTCAGGTGACGACGGACGGCTCGGGGAATGCGAGTTTCATTGTGGTCCTGCCGGTCGGCGTCGTCATGGGCTCTCGGATCACCGCCACCGCGACGGATCCCGCCGGTAGCACCTCCGAGTTCTCCCAGCGCATCGTCTTCTCGATGACGCCGGGCTCGGGGCCGCCCGCCGGCGGCACCAACACGACCATCTCCGGCATGCTCTTCGAGAACGGCGCCACGGTGTCGGTGGGAGGTGTCGCGGCTACAAATGTCTCCGTGACCAACTCCACGACCATCACGGCCACCATGCCGGCGCTTCCGGGCGGGAGCCTGAACGCCGTCACCGTGAACAATCCGAGCGGCATCTCCGGCATCCTGCCCAACGGCTGGATCGCCGACTTCCTGGACGTACCTTCCGCGCATCAGTTCTACTCGTTCGTCTCGACCCTGGTCCGCAATGCGATCACCGTCGGCGTCGGCGGCGGCCTCTACGGCGTCGACAACAGCACGCTGCGCCAGCAGATGGCCGTGTTCCTCCTGAAAGCCAAGTACGGCGCCTGCTACACGCCCCCGCCCTGCACGCCCGGCTTCTTCGCTGACGTCGCCTGCCCCTCCACCTTCGCGAACTGGATCGAGGATCTCGCGACTCAGGGCATCACCGGCGGCTGCGGCGGAGGCAACTACTGCCCGACCAATCCCGTCCGCCGAGACCAGATGGCGGTCTTCCTGCTCAAGGCCAAGTACGGATCGAGCTACGTCCCCCCCGCTTGCGTCCCACCGGGAGTCTTCCCGGATGTGCCGTGCCCGGGAACGTTCACCGACTGGATCGAACAGCTCGCGGCCGAGAACATCACCGGAGGCTGCGGCGGCGGCAACTACTGCCCGTCCAGCCCCAACACGCGGGGGCAAATGGCGGTGTTCATCGTGAAGACGTTCAACCTTCAATAGGGGGTCAGGTCTGGCATTTCGCCTTAGGTATCCGGAAGGACAACCAGCCCTGACCCCACGGTAGAATGCTCGGTTCCATGCGATACGAGTCCCTGCGGCCACTTCTGGATCCGCTTCTCCCGACGGTGGAGAAGCCGGGCCGATACATCGGCCTCGAGAGGAACGTCATTCGCAAGGACCTGACGCAAGCCTCGGTGACCCTCGCGCTGGCGTTCCCGGACACCTACGAGATCGGGATGAGTCACACGGGGCTGAAGATCCTGTACGAGCTCGTGAACCGCCGCGAGGACTTCGCGTGCGAGCGCGTCTACGCGCCGTGGGTGGACTTCGAGGCGAAGATGCGCGCGAACGGGATCGCCCTCTTCTCGACGGAGTCCTTCGCGCCGGTGTCCGACTTCGACGTCCTCGGGTTCTCGCTGCAGGCGGAGCTGAACTACTCGAACATCCTGAACATGCTGGACCTGGCCGGCCTGCCCGTGTGGCAGCGGGATCGGCGTCAGTCTGACCCGATCGTGCTCGGCGGTGGGCCGTGCACGGCCAACTGCGAGCCCATCGCCGACTTCTTCGACGCCTTTCTCATCGGCGACGCCGAGGAGGCGCTGAACGTCTTCCTCGACGCCTACCGGGACG
>JBKJWL010000128.1:0-9802 GCA_046716885.1 Thermoanaerobaculia bacterium
TGTCTTCTCACCCTGCGGCGTGTCGATGACGATCGAGCCGCCGACGCAGAAGGGCCGGTCGTACTGCGTAATCTGGTACCCCTTCGGGAGGTCCGGATAGAAGTAGTTCTTGCGCGCGAACTGCGACTCCCGATCGATCGACCCGCCGACCGCCGTCGCCAGGCGCAGAGCGAGCGTCACCGCCTGGCGGTTCAAGACCGGGAGGGTGCCCGGAAACCCCAGGCAGACCGGGCACGTGGCGGAATTCGGCGGCGCCCCGACCGTCACCGGGCACGCGCAGAAGATCTTCGAGCGGGTCTGGAGCTGGGCGTGGACCTCGAGCCCGATGACCGGAAAAACGCCGATTTTACGGGGTGTTTCGAGGGCCGACACCCGGAAATCTTAGCACGCGGGCTCCCCTACAATGCCGTCATGCACTGGATCGACGGCACGCGGGACGGCACGCAGACGTGGATACCCGACGACGCTCCGAGCGGCGTGACCGTCGCGTTCTCCGGGCGCGGTCTGGCGCCTGAAGGGGAAGCGACTCCGACGACGTTTCTCGCGCGCCGCTTGAGCCGGGCTCTCGGCCTGGACGGAATCCCGATTCACTGGGGCAAGCAGGTGCACGGCGTCGCCGCCGTGACCGTCCTCGAGGGCGCGGCCGCCGGCGAATCGCGCAACGTCGGCGAGTGCGACGCCCTCGCCACGGACCGCGCCGGCATCGCGCTCGTCGTCCAGAGCGCCGACTGCGTGCCGATCCTGCTGGCCGCTCCGGGCGCCGTCGGCGCGGCCCACGCAGGCTGGCGCGGCTCGGCGAAGAACGTGGCCGGCGCCGCGGTCGCGTCGCTTCGCGAGCTCGGCGCCGATCCCGCGGCGACCCGTGCCTGGCTCGGCCCCTCCATCGGCCCCTGCTGCTACGAGGTGGGCGGCGACGTCGCCGCGCAGTTCGCCGGCGACTTCGTGCGCGCGGGCTGCGGCGGCGCGTTCCGCCTGGACCTGCGCGGCATCAACGTCGCCCAGCTCGAGGCGTCCGGCCTCCCGCGAGCCGCGATCGCCGTCCATCCCGCCTGCACGAAGTGTGGCGGGGAAAACTTCGCCAGCTATCGGCGGGACGGACCCCGGGCGGGCAGGATGATTGCTTTTATCGCCCGTCTGGCCGACAGGTGAAAGCCGACACCCGATCGCCCTTCACGCCGGCGTCAAATCCGCGTAGCGCGCGACGAACTTTTTCTTGCCGGCGCGGTCGAAGTAGACGGTCAGTCGCGTCTCCTCGCCCGAGCCCTCCTCGGTCAGAATGACGCCGTAGCCATAGCGGGGGTGGCGCACGCGCTTACCGCGCCGCAGGGGGCGGTCGTCCTGCGACTCCTCCTCGTACGCCCGGGAGGCGAAGATCGTCGGCGCGGGCCGTCCGAAAAACTGCTCCTCGAGCGACGCCTTCGGGATCTCCTCGAGGAAGCGCGAGGGGCGGCGGTTCTCGATTCGCCCGTAGACGAGGCGCCGGTCGGCGAGGGTCAGCGTCAGGGCGTCCTTGGCGCGCGTCATCCCGACATAGAGCAGGCGCCGCTCCTCCTCGAGCTCGTCCTCGTCCTCCGCGGACTGGCCGTGCGGCAGGAACCCCTCCTCGAGCCCGACGAGGAACACCTGGGTGAACTCGAGCCCTTTCGCGGCGTGGAGCGTCGAGAGGGTGACGGCGCCCCCTGTCTGCGCGGCGTCCGCGTCGGTCGCGAGCGCGACCGTGTCGAGGTACTCGGCGACTGTCGCGCCCTCGGCGTTCCGACGCTCGAACTCGCGAGCGGAGGAGAGAAGCTCCTGGATGTTCTCGCGCCGCCCGACGTCCTCGCGGTCCTCGGAGTCTTCATAGAGCGCTCCGTACCCCGTGACGGACAGCAGGTGCTCCAACAACGCGGAAGGCGTCCAGGTCTCCGCCTTCGCGTGGAGATCCTCCACGACACTCCGGAACCGCGCCAGCGCCGTGCGGGCGCGCTCGGTCAGACCCGGAGGATCCGCCGAGACCTCCCACCAGGACCGGGCCGTCTGGCGGGCCGCCTCCGCGAGGCGGTCGAGAGTCGCCGCGCCGATGCCGCGCGCCGGAACGTTGACGACTCGGCGGAAGGCGAGGTCGTCCTCGGGGCGCGCCGCCAGGCGCAGGTATGCGAGCACGTCCTTGACCTCGGCCCGCTCGTAGAACTTCATGCCGCCGACGACGACGTAGGGGATCCGCCGCCGGACGAGCTCTTCCTCGAACGGCCGGGACTGCGCGTTGGTCCGGTAGAGGATCGCGGTCTCGCTCGGGGCGCGGCCCGAGGAGGCGATCTCGCGAGAGACGGCCTCGATCTCGGCGCGGTCCTCCTCGAAGCGCCAGACCCGCACCGCGAGGCCCTCCCCGCGATCGGCGCGCAGGCGCTTCTCCCGGCGGCGGCGGTTGTGGGCCACGAGGCCCGACGCCGCGGCGAGGATGCCCGCGGTCGACCGGTAGTTGCGCTCGAGCGGGACAATGCGCGCGCCCGGGAAGTCCGTGTCGAAGCGCAGGATGTGCTCGACCTCCGCGCCGCGCCAGCGGTAGATCGACTGGTCCTCGTCGCCGACGGCGCAGAGGGAGTCTGCTCCCTCGCCGAGGAGCTTGACGAGGGCATCCTGCGAGGAGTTGGTGTCCTGGTACTCGTCGATCAGCAGGTGCCGGACGCGGCGCCGCTCCTCGGCGAGCACCGCCGGCTCCCCCGAGAGGAGACGCACGGACCGTGCGATCAGGTCGTCGAAGTCGAGGGCCCCGGTCGAGGCCAGCTTCTTCTCGTAGAGCGCGTAGACGAGCGCGATCCGCTCGCCCGCGAAATCCGTCTGGGTGGCCGCGAAGCGCTCCGCGGTGATCAGAGCGTTCTTGGCCTGGGAGATGCGCGAGCGGACGGAGTTGGGCGGCAGCATCTGCTCGGAAATGCCGAGCTCCCCCATCGCCTCCTTGACGAGCACGAGCTGGTCCGACGTGTCGGCGATCGCGAAGCGCGGAGGCAGCTTCGCCTCGCGGGCGCGCCGGCGCAGGAGGCGGAGGCACCACGCGTGGAAGGTCCCCACGAAGGAGACGAGGGCCACCCCGCCGAGCAGCTTCTGCGCCCGCAAGCGCATCTCGCCCGCGGCCTTGTTGGTGAACGTCACCGCCGCGATCGTTCGCGGGTCCGCGCCGCGCGAGACCAGATGCGCCAGCCGGTGCGTGATGACCCGCGTCTTCCCGGAGCCCGCGCCGGCCAGGACGAGGAGAGGCCCCCTCTCGTGGAGGACCGCGTCGCGCTGTTCGAGGTTCAGACCGAGGAGTAGAGGGGATTCGGGCATGAAGGGAGGAGTCTACAGTCGTCGACTACTCCACCGTCACCGACTTCGCGAGATTCCGCGGCTGGTCCACGTCGCATCCCCGACGCACCGCGACGTGATACGCGAAGAGCTGGAGCGGCACGACGGAAACGATCGGCTGAAGCTCCGGGATCGTCTCCGGAACGAGCATCACGTGATCGGCGATCCCGGCGACCTCTTCGTCCGGGCGCGTGCCGAGCACGATGGCGATGCCGTCGCGGGACTTGACCTCGCGCAGGTTCGAAAGTGTCTTCTCGCGCCACGCGTCGTGGGGCGCGAGCACGACGACCGGCAGGTTCTCGTCGATGAGGGCGATGGGGCCGTGCTTCATCTCGCCCGCCGGATAGCCCTCGGCGTGAATGTAGGAGATCTCCTTGAGCTTCAGGGCCCCCTCGAGCGCGATCGGGTAGTGCAGGCCGCGGCCGAGAAACAGGAAGTCCCTGGCGTGCTGGTACCGGCGCGCAAGCTCCTCGATCTGCGGCTCGATGGCCAGTGCGTCGCTGATCGCCTTCGGCAGGTGCGCAAGGGCCCGCCGTTCCTCCGGCGAAAGCACGGGCGCGAAGCCCCGGGAGGCGCGCAGTTTCGCCGCCAGGAGGTACAGGACCGCCAGCTGGGTCGTGAATGCCTTGGTCGAGGCCACACCGATCTCGGGCCCCGCGTGCGTGGTCAGAACCGCGTCGGCCATGCGCGCGATCTGGCTGCCGGGCACGTTGACGATCGCGGCGATGGGTGAGCCCGAGCGGCGCGCCTCGGAGAGCGCGGCCACCGTGTCGGCCGTTTCTCCGGACTGGGAGATGCCTACGGTGAGCGTACGCTCGCTGAGGACGGGGCGCCGATAGCGGAACTCGCTGCCGTAGTCCACCTCCACCGGAATCCGCGCCATGCCCTCGACGAGGAACTTACCCACCTGCGCGGAGTGCCACGAGGTCCCGCAGGCGAGCAGCAGCACCCGATCGAAGCCCGCGACCCGCTCCGGCGACAGAAGGGGCGAGTCGAGGTAGAGCTCTCCGGTCTCGAGCGAGACTTTCCCCCCGAGCGTCTCGGCGATCGCCGTCGGCTGCTCGTGAATCTCCTTGGCCATGAAGTGGCGGTAGCCGCCCTTCTCGGCGGCGACGGCGTCCCACAGGATCCGGTGGACCGGCCGATCGAGCCGGCCGCCCTCCGCGTCGACGACGCGGACTTCCCCGGCATCCACGCGGGCCAGGTCCCCGTCCTCGAGGAAGATCACGTCGCGCGTCCACGGCACGAGCGCGACCGGATCCGAGGCGACGTAGTTCTCCCCCTGCCCGAGCCCGAGGACGATCGGGGGCCCCGAGCGCGCGGTCACGAGGACGCCCGGCTCGCGGCTGGAGGAGACGAGGACGGCGTAGGCGCCCGTCAGCTTCCCGATCGCCGCTCGGACCGCCGCGAGGAGGTCCCCGGTGAACGCCGCCTCCACCTCGTGCGCGAAGACCTCCGTGTCCGTCTCGGAAGTGAAGCGGTGCCCCGCCCTCGCGAGCGTGGCCTTGCGCTCCGCGAAATTCTCGAAGATCCCGTTGTGCACGACGACGATCTGGCCGCTGCAGTCGGTCTGGGGGTGGGCATTGGTCTCGTTCGGACGCCCGTGCGTGGCCCAGCGCGTGTGGCCGATACCGGTGGCGCCGGAGGCGGGAGCGCCCGCCAGCTTCTCGACGAGCTTGCCGAGCTTGCCGGGCGACCGATGGATCGTGAAGCCCCCGTTGGAGAGCGTCGCGATGCCGGCCGAGTCGTAGCCGCGGTACTCGAGCCGCTTGAGTCCCTCAAGCAGGAGGGGTCCGGCCTGGCGGGGCCCGACGTATCCGACGATGCCGCACATGCGCTTACGCCGTGAGCCGTGCGCCGTGCGCCGTGAGCCGGAGACCCGAACCTCGAATTGTCATGGGACGAGCCATTTTACTCCGATTTCCTGGCCTTGCGCCCGGCCGCCCAGCCTTCCTTGTTGACCTGGCTCACCCGGCTCAGGGCAAGAGCCCCGTCCGGCACGTCCTCGGTGACCGTCGTGCCCGCGCCGACGTACGCGCCCTTTCCGATCCGGACGGGGGCCACGAGCTGCGCGTCGCTCCCAACGAAGGCCTTCTCGCCGATCGTCGTCCGGTGCTTCTTCTCGCCGTCGTAGTTGCAGGTGATGACTCCGGCCCCGATGTTGGCGCCGGGGCCCACGTCCGTGTCGCCGAGGTAGGCGAGGTGCTGAGCCTTCGCGCCCTTGCCCACGGTCGTGTTCTTGGTCTCCACGAAATTGCCGATCCGCGCGTCCTCCCCGATGACCGATCCCGGCCGCAGGCGCGAGAACGGCCCCACGCGCGCGCGCGCTCCGATCCGCGCCCCCTCGGCCTCGCAGTGCGGGCCGACGGCCGCGGCCGGGCCGACGGCAGTGTCGACCAGCCGGGTGAAGGAGAACACCTCGGATCCCTCGGCGAGCGCGGTTTCCCCCTCGAGCGAGAGGAACGGATGGAGCACCACGTCCGGCGCGAGCGAGACCCGGGGACCGATGCGCACCGTGGCCGGATCGAGCACCGTCACGCCCGCGTCGAGCGCCCGCTCGACTCCGCGGCGGCGCTCAATTTCCTCGGCGGCCGCCAGGTCGCGGCGGGTGTTGACGCCCCAGGCCTCGCGCCAGTCTTCGACCTCGACCGCCTCGACCTTTTTGCCGGCCCCGCCGAGGATCTCGACGGCATCGGTGAGGTAGTACTCCTTCGAAACTGGATTGCGCGCGATCCGCCCGAGAGCCCTGGTAAACGCCTCGGCCGCGAAGCAGTACACGCCGGCGTTGACCTCGGCGATCTTCTTTTCGCGCGCGGACGCGTTTCTCGCCTCGACGATCCGTCGGACGCGCCCGCGCGCGTCGCGCACCACGCGGCCGAAGTCGCCCGGGTCGGGCGGCCGGAACGACAGGAAGGCCAGGTCGAGCTTGCGCTCGCGACGCAGGGCGACGAGCCGAGCCAGGGTTTCCGTGCGGAGCAGCGGCGTGTCCCCGGCGAGAACGAGGACGGGGCCGTCGGCTAAGGTTAGAGCCTCCGCCGCGCGACGCGCCGCATCCCCGGTTCCGAGCGGGGGCTCCTGCAGGACGAACGTCAAGCCCGCGCGCTCGCGGAGCGCCGACTCCACGCGCTCGCGGCCGTCGCCGACGACGACGACCGTGCGGGCAGGGCCGACCCCTTCGACCGCGTCGACCACGGCTTCCAGGAGCGTCCGGCCGGCCACGCGATGCAGGACTTTGGGGATCGAGGACCGCATGCGCGAGCCGACGCCGGCGGCGAGGATCACCGCCGTCAGGGGCGCCTCGCGAGGCGCTCCCGCCGTCCCACGACGTTCCCGAGAGCGCCGCTTCATCTTCAAAGTATAGGTCCCCAGCTGAGTGCTGACAGCTGAGTGCCGACAGCTTACGACGCCAGCAGCTTCTGGAACTCCGGCATCTCCCGCACTGGGTCGAAATCCCGGTCGTGGCGCGCGAGGATCCGGTGGCGCTGGTCTCCTTCGATGGCTTTTTGCAGGTGGTTGACCGCCGTCTCCAGATCGCCCTGCTGGGCGTAGCAGCAGGCGAAAAGGAAGTCCACCCGGCCGCTGCCGTTCTTCCGTGCCGCGCGCTGGAGGTGCTCGATCGCCTCGGCGACGTTGCCCCGGTTCTTCTCCAGCACCGCGGCGTAGTAGAAGTCCTCGGGCTCGGTCAAGGCCGGCCGGGGGTCCCGCCTCTGCCGTTCGCAGACCGTCAGGTAAACGCGCGCGCGATCCACGAGCTCCTTCTCGTCGGGGTACTTCTGAATCAGGTCCAGGAAGTGCCGCTCCGCCTCGTCGATCTTCTTTTTCTGGAGGGCCGCGACGCCGCGGTCGTAGTCCTTGCGGGCGTTTTCAGTGTGCTTGGAGAGCTCCTTGACCGTCTGGGCCTTCTTCGGCGCGGTCGAATCGGCCGCGGCGCCGATCTGGGCGAGGGCCTTCATTTTCTTTTCCAGGTCATCGATCCGGACCGACAGGGCGTCGGCGAGCGCTTGTACGCTCATCTTTTCGGCGTTGTCTTTCAGGAATCGCAGTTCCGCTTCCGCCCAGCGTTTGGTCATTCGGTCACACCTCCCGGTCGATTTGCGAAAAACGGCGTATTTTAGGGAGGCGCTCGCCCGCTGTCAAATGCGCGGAATACCCGCCGGCCCTCCGCCGGTTGTTTGGGATGGAGTTCCAACGAGTTTTCCGATGCGAAAATCGCTCGCCGTTTCCCTGCTGCTGGCCGTTAGCGTCAGTCTCGCTGCGGCTTTCGCCGAGGCCGCCGAGCCCGCCCGGACGGTCATCGGCACCGTCGCCCGGGTTCAGGCGTCCGCCCGAACCGTCGTCGTCACGGTGGCGGACGGAACGGAGTCCACCTTCGTTTGGAACGACGAAACCAAGATCAGCGGCACCCTGTCACCCGGCGCCCGCGTGACCGTCCGGTACACCCCTGGAGTGGATGGAACGAACGTGGCGCAGCAGATCACGGTCGCGCGCGGGTAGGGTCGCCTCGAGCAACGCTCGGCAGCCCTGCTAGAATCCCCGCGCGCCGCGCGGAGTTGCGGCGAGGAGGAAACCGATGGGGATGTACATCATCGCGGAACCGTGCATCGGCACCAAGGACACCGCGTGCGTGGACGTGTGCCCGGTCGACTGCATCCATCCGCGAAAGGATGAGAAAGACTTCGAGACGGCCGAGATGCTCTACATCGATCCGGACGTCTGCATCCAGTGCGGCAACTGCGAGCCCGCCTGTCCGGTGACCGCGATTTTCACGGAAGAGACCATCCCCGACAAGTGGAAGCACTTCCTGCAGATCAATGCCGACTGGTACAAGACCCGGCAGCCTTAAAGCCGGTTATTTTCCGCTCAGCACCCTCGCGAAGAACGCATTCGTTCTCGCGTCCGCGTCCTTCGCGTCGTCCGGCCGGTAGACCTTGGGATCCTTCGAGGACGCGAAGCCATGGCCGGCGTCCGGATAGATCGTGAAGTCCACCGACTTGCCCTGCTTCTTTGCCGTCGCCTCGAACTCCCGGACGCTCGCCGCCGGGATTCCCTCGTCCCCGCCCCCGAAGTTGCCGAGCAGCGGCACCTTCAGGCTCTGGATCGCGGCAGGGTCGGTGACGAGCCGGCCGTAGTAGATGACCGCGCCCGACAGCGACGGCTCCGCCAGCGCCAGCGCAAGCGAGTAGCCCCCGCCCATACACCACCCGACCGCGCCGATCCGCGAGCCCTCGACGTCGGGCCGAGAGTGCAGGTAGGCGAGCGCCGCCTTGAGGTCCCGCATCGCGCGATCCTCCGGCAGGCCCCGCATGAGCTGGTGGGCCATGTCGGGACCGGTGGCCAGCTTGCCGCGGTAGAGATCGACGGCGAGCGCCACGTAACCCTGTTTCGCGAAGGCGTCGGCCTTGCCTTTCTCGAACGCGCTCAGGCCCCACCACTCCTGGATCACGACGATCGCGGGCTTCTTCCCGGCGCCCTCCGAGGCCGCCAGGTAACCGGATGCGGTCTCGGAGCCGCTCGGATACGAAACCAGGGTCCCCGCGGCGGCGAGCGAAGCCAGAGCCAGGCAGCCGGCGATCAGGCACGACGTTCTCTTGAGCATGAGTTCCTCCCCTGCGCTAATCTTAGTTCCTTGGAGTCGCTCTTCCCGCTCCCGGACCCCGATCCCGAGGCCCGGCTTCAGCTTCTCTATGACCGCCTCGCGGCGCGCTTCGGCCTCGACCCGGCGCGTCTGAAAATCTCCCGGCGCAAGTTGACGGGCGGACAGATCGTGTACGGGCCGCCGCACCGCATCACCATCTCCTTCCACCTGTCGCCCGCCGAACAGGAGGACACGCTCCGGCACGAGGCGGCCCACGCGTGGGCGTGGCGCGTCGAGGGAGCCCGGGCGGCCCACGGCGCCCTCTTCCGGCGCCTCTCGCGGACGCTCGGCGCGCGGGACGGCGGCGCGCCCGAGACGCCGGCGCTGCGCGCATTCCGCGAGAAGCGGGCGCGCGTCGCGTACCGCTGCGAAGGCTGCGGACGGGTCTTTCGCCGCTTCCGGCCCTTCCGCGGCGCGCGGGAGTGCCAGGCCTGCCACCGGGCGGGCCGGCCCGCGCGATTGAGACGCGTGTGAATCCAGCCGCCTTCCCGGCGGGATACCGGATCGGCCATGCGACCGACGCGGTGCGCCGCACGGGGTGCACGGTGATCCTTCCGCCACTCGGCACGATCGCGGCGGTGGACGTGCGGGGCGGTGCCCCCGGAACGCGGGAGACCGGGGTATTCACCCCCGGCAACCTGGTCTCCGAGATTCACGCTGTCCTCTTCTCGGGCGGAAGCGCATACGGCCTTGCGGCAGCGACGGGTGTCTCCGCGTGGCTGCGCGAGCGGGGCGTGGGGTTCGCGATCGGCCTGGTGCGCGTGCCGATCGTCGCCGGAGCGGTGCTCTTCGACCTCGCCGTCGGAGACTCCGAGGCATTCCCCGACGAGACCATGGGCCGCGCGG
>JBKJWL010000129.1:0-59236 GCA_046716885.1 Thermoanaerobaculia bacterium
GACCACGACTTCTGAACCGGCGCTGGACTCCGATCTGCCGCACGCCGTCCGAGCCGAGCCGTCCGAGCCGGTCCTCCCGCCACTCGAGGCCCTGGCCGCGCTGCGCCAGACGATCGGCCCGGCCTGCACGCGCTGCAAGCTGCACGCGCTTGGACGGCGGCAGGTGGTCTTCGGCGTCGGGCATCCGCAGGCGCGATTGATGTTCGTCGGCGAAGCGCCGGGCGAAGACGAGGACACGCAGGGCGAGCCGTTCGTCGGCCGTGCCGGTCAGCTCCTCACCAAGATCATCGAGGCGATCGGCATGAAGCGGGAGGATGTGTTCATCGCGAACGTTTTGAAATGCCGCCCGCCCAACAACCGCAATCCGGAGCCCGACGAAGTCGCGTCGTGCCGGCCGTTCCTCGAAGAGCAGATTCGCCTCATCTCGCCGAAGGTGATCGTGACTTTGGGGACCTTCGCCGCCCAGGCGCTGCTCCAGACCGACGAGCCGATCGGGCGCATGCGCGGGCGCTGGCGCGAAACGCGCGGTGTGAAGGTGATGCCGACCTTCCATCCCGCGTTCCTGCTGCGCTCGCCCGAGCGCAAGAAGGACGTCTGGGAGGATATGAAGCTGGTTCGGGACTTGCTGGCCGAATAATGAAACGGACGGCCCGCGGGCCGTCCGTGCGCACAGCGAAGGGCCGAGGGCTCGCTACGGCGCGAGCACCTTGTCTGCCGTGCTGAACATCGGAAAGTGACTCGCGGCGCCCATGAAAAACAGCATCGGGATCGAGAGCCAGGCGTTGGTCCGCGAGGCGAGGAATGCCCGCCGCGCCCATTTCGCCTGATCGGCGGGGGCCGGGGCGCCTGTCTCCGCGGTCGCTTTGACCGCCGCGATGATCTTCTTCTGGAGCGGCCAGATGATCATCCAGACGTTGAGGAACATGACGGTTCCGAGCCCCCCGCCGATGATGATCGAGATGGATCGACTGCTGGAACCCCCGCTATGGGCCATGAGCGCCGTCCCGTAGGCGATGAACGCCACGACAACGGCGATCACGAGGGCGAGCACGCGTCCGTCCTTGAGGGGGCCGCCAGCGACCGAAGCCCGGAAGAGCGCCGCGAGCACGACGAAGGCGATCGACCAGCCGACCAGGAGGTAGACAAGCGGCATGTGCCCGGACGCTTCCGTGTCGAGGATCAGGAAGTAGTAGATGGCGCCGGAGAACCACGTAAAGACGGCGCCCCAGCGGAACCACCAGAGAGCCTTCGGCATGAGGATGGGGACGACCTTGCCTTTCGTCGCGGCGTCGAGCTCCTTCTGGAACTGGACGTTGACGAGGTTGAAGAAATAGAGCATTCCGATCCAGGTGATGCCCGCCAGCAAGTGCAGCCAGCGCAGGAGAAATTGGAAGTTGGTCGCGAAATCGTCCGGCCAGTTGATCATGCAGACCTCCTCATCGGATGGAAGCGGCTCGAAACGGCGGCCATCTTCTCACACGCGGCTGCCATAGAATCTGCGGCCGGAGCCGCGCGGCTCCCAGCCATGAAGCCACGCTCAGCGCCTCGCACGGCAGAAACGCTTTTCGCAGCCGCCGCTCTTGCCGCCGTCCTCCCGATTGCGGCGTGCCGGCCTCGGACTCCGCCGCCCCCCGCCAGCGTACTCCCGGCTCCCACGGGGCCGCCTCCGGTGCGGGCGAAGGCGTCGGGGTACCCGTTGCGGCGCGCGGAGACGGCGGCCGTCGACGCGTTCCTCGACGCGAACCCGGAGCTGCGCCCGTCGGTAGACGAGGACCGGCGCCCGGGCGAAGACGAAACGGGCCTGCGCGCCCTCTACGGCGTCTACCACCCGTATTTCGTGCGCGGCGACGTGAACGACGACGGCGTCCTCGACTTCGTTCTCGCCTTCGTCCGCCGCGACTCCGACGCCGAGGCGCCCTGGTTCTCGGTGGTCGTGTTCTCCGGGCGCGCGGACGGCTCCTTCGCGGCCGGCGCACTCGTCGAGCGCGACATCTCGCTGGCCGACGGCGACCTCTCGATCGACCGCGACGCGATCCTCGTCACGCCCGACACCGCGGAGGACGTCTCGCGCCGGTACCGCTGGGACCCCGCGCGGCAGCGCCACGTGTACGTCCGGGATGAGCCCGAGGAGCCCGCGCCGCCACCGCCGGCCCGGACTTGAGCGGCGGGACCCGCACCGTCGCCGTCGCCCTGCCGCTGCCGCCGCGCCGGAGCTTCACGTACGCCGTCCCGCACACGTGGACCTTTCCCGCGGCGGGCGTGCGCGTGCGCGTGCCCTTCGGCGAGCGCGTCCTGACGGGCGTGGTCCTCGCGGAGGCCCCCGACGCCCCGCCGGGCGGCGCCGTCCGGGAGATCCTCGAGGTGCTCGACGCGGAGCCCGTCTGCCCGCCGGAGCTTCTGGCCACGGCCTCGCGCGTGGCCGAGCGCTTCTTCGCCTCGATCGGGGAGGTCCTCAAGAGCGCGCTTCCTGCCCGCCTTCCCGCCTCCGGCGCCGTGCGGTACCGAGCCACCGAGAAGGGCGCGCTCGCCGGAAGAGAAGCGCCGCCCGCCGAGAGAGCGATCCTCGACCGCCTGGCCGGAGGCGAGGCCGTTCGGGTGGTGGACCTGCCTGGAGAGGGCCGAGAGCGCCGCGAGACCCTGCGCGCCCTCGAAGAACGGGGCTGGGTGCGCGCGGGGGCCGCGCCGAAACGGGGGAGCTTGCGGCCCGAGATCGCCTACGCGACCAGGCCGCTGCCTGCGGACGAGCGGGCCGCGGCAGTTGGCCGCAGTCGCAAGGGCCGCGAGGTCCTCGACTTTCTGGAAGCCCTCGGGCGCCCCGCGTCCCGCGACGAGATCCGCGCGAAGACCGGCGCGTCTCCGGCCGTGCTTCGTACGCTCGAGGCGCGCGGCCTGCTGCGCTCCTTCGGTGAAACGCCGCGGCCGGAGCCGAGGCTGGCGGCCGACGGCGCCGCGTCGTCGTTCACTCCCACGCCGGCGCAGGCCGCCGCCGTCGCGGCGATCGCCTCCTCGATCCGCGACCGGCGCTACTTCGCGGCGCTGTTGCAGGGAGTCACCGGCAGCGGCAAGACCGAGGTCTATCTCCGCTCCATCCGCGAAGCTCTCGCTGCGGGCCGCGGCGCCGTGTGGCTGGTGCCGGAGATCGCGCTGACCCCGGTTTTCGCCCGGGAGCTGAAGCGCCAGTTTCCGGAACACGCGGCGGTGCTTCACTCGGCTCTCTCCGAGCGGGAGCGCGCCGAGGCCTGGGACCGCGTCCGCGCGGGGAAGGCACGCGCCGTCATCGGGCCGCGCTCGGCGGCGTTTGCCCCGGTCGCGGACCCGGGGCTCTTCATCGTGGACGAGGAGCACGACGCCTCTTACAAGCAGCGCGAGTCGCCGCGGTACGACGCCCGCGAGGTCGTGGCGCTGCGGGCCAGGGAGAACGGCGCGGCGCTCGTGTTCGGATCGGCCACGCCGTCGATCGAGGCATACCACGCGGGAGAGCGCGGGCGCCTGGCCGTCCTGACGCTGCCCGAGCGGATCGCCTCCCGCCCGCTGCCCCGCGTCGAGATCGTGGATCTGCGGCACGAGCCCTTGCGCGCCAGCGAGAAAGGCATCCCCCTCTTCTCGCGGCCGCTCCTGACACGCCTGGCCGAAGTGTTCGCTCGTGGGGAGCAGGCGATCCTGCTGCAGCCCCGCCGCGGCTTCGCGCCTTTTCTGTTATGCCGCGACTGCGGGAACGACTTCCGCTGCACCCGCTGCAGCGTCACGCGGACGGTGCACAACCGCGGCAACCTTCTCGTCTGCCACTACTGCGGCGAGCGCGCGCCGCGGCCGGCTCGCTGTCCCGAATGCGGCGGCTCGGTGCTCGAGGCGATCGGGGCGGGGACCGAGCGGGTCGCCGAGCGGTTCGGCGAGGTCTTCCCGGGCGTCGCCCATGCCGTCCTCGACCGCGACACGGCACGGCGCCGGGGGGCGGCGGCCGTCGTCGAGGACATGACGTCCGGGCGCGTCTCGTGCCTCATCGGCACGCAGATGGTCGCCAAGGGGCACGACTTTCCGAACGTGACGGCGGTCGGGGTGCTTTCGGCGGACACGCTCCTGAACTTCCCGGATTTCCGCTCGGCCGAGAAGACCTTCCAGCTCCTCGCCCAGGTCTCGGGCCGTGCGGGTCGCGGCGACTCACCCGGAACCGTGCACGTGCAGACCTTTCACCCCAACCACCCGGCGATCCTCCGCGCGGCCGAGCACGACGTCGCCGGGTTCGCGGCCGCGGAGCTGGAGTTTCGCCGGGCGTTCTTTTACCCGCCCTTCTCGGAGCTCGCCGCGATTCTCGTTTCCTCGACCGACCGCGACCGGGCGGAAGCGGCGGCCGCCGAGCTCGGGAAGGCGCTCCAGCGAAGCTCCGAATCACTCCGGGTCTCCGGCCCCGCGCCGGCGCCGCTCGAGCGCCTGCAGGGACGCTGGCGCTTCCAGATCCTCCTGCGGGCCGCCGACCGGCGCGCGATTCTCGCCGCCCTCGAGGCCGCCATGCCCGAGCGCCCGCCCTCCGGGGTCCAGACGGCCGTGGACGTGGATCCGCAGGATCTGATGTGAGTCCGCGTCCGACCGGTACAATTGCGCCGTGAACTCCGAGGACGGTCAGTTCGAAGAGCCGATGCAGCGCCTGCGGCGGCGCATCGAGGAGCTCTCGGCGTTGCCAGACGACGCCGCGCACCGGCGCGAGATCGAGAAGCTGCGCGAGAAGCTCGACCGCGTGTCGCGCGAGATCTACGCTTCCCTGACGCCCTGGCAGCAGACCCTCGTGGCGCGGCACCCGGCGCGACCCTACCCGCTCGACTACGTCCAGGCGCTCATGACCGACTTCGTCGAGCTGCACGGGGACCGCAAGTACAGCGACGACGCGGCCGTCATCGCGGGATTCGCCGAGTTCCGCGGCCGCCCGGTCGCGGTCGTCGGGCACCAGAAGGGACGAGACACCAAGGAGAAGATCCGCCGCAACTTCGGCATGCCGCGCCCCGACGGCTTCCGCAAGGCACTGCGCGTCATGGAGCTGGCCGAGAAGTTCGGCCGCCCGATTCTTTCCTTCATCGACACGGCGGGGGCCTATCCAGGGATCGACGCCGAGGAGCGCGGCCAGGCCGAGGCCATCGCGGTGAACCTGCGCGAGATGACGCGATTTCACGTGCCGATCGTGGTGACCGTCACTGGGGAGGGAGGATCGGGAGGGGCGCTGGCGCTCGGGATCGGCGACCGCGTCCTGATGCTCGAGCACTCCATTTACTCGGTCATCTCGCCGGAGGGTTGCGCCGCCATCCTCTGGAAGGACGCCGCGCGAAAGAAGGAAGCGGCCGAGGCTCTGAAGCTGACGGCCCAGGACCTCCTCGGCTTCCATGTCATCGACGAAATCGTGCCGGAGCCGCCCGGCGGGGCTCATGCGGATCCCGTGGGAGCCTGCGCCGCGGTGGGGGAGGCGGTCGACCGGCATCTCTCGGAGCTCGCGGACTTGACCGGCGAGGAGCGCCGCGAGCGCCGTTACCGCCGGTTCCGTACCCTCGGCCAGTTCGAAACCGCCGGCGCTCCGTGAACGCGCCCGCGTCCGCGCCGTCGGCGCGCGGACACGGTCTGTCCGCCCGCGCCGCGACACTCGGGGTCATGCCCGAATGGCGTCTGGCACCGGCGGAACCCGCCGCCGTCTCGCGGCTGGCCCGCGAGGCCGGCGTCTCGGCTCTGCTCGCCCGGCTCCTCCTGCGTCGGGGAGTGGAGACGGCCGACGGCGCCCGCGCCTACCTCGATCCGTGCCGCGGAGTGCTGCACGATCCTTCGCTGCTGACCGGCGCCGACGAGGCCGCGGACCTCCTGGTCTCGACGGCAGCCCGGGGCAAGCGGGTGGTGGTTTTCGGCGACTACGACGTGGATGGAGTCACGGCTGTGGCGCAGCTGCGAGCCGCCCTGCGCCGCATCGGGGCCGACGCGGCGGCCTTCATCCCGCACCGCCTGAGGGACGGCTATGGCCTGAAGCCGGAAACCGTGAGGAGAGTGCTGGCCGAGCTGTCCCCCGCGACGATCGTGAGCGTAGACTGCGGTATCACCGCCATCGAGGGCGTGGCCTGCGCCCGCGCGGCCGGCGTCGAGGTCATCGTCACCGACCATCACCTGGTTCCGAAACAGCTGCCGGCCGGCGCGGTCGTGGTCAATCCGAAGCAGCCGGACTGCGCCTATCCCTACCCGGAGCTCGCCGCCACCGGAATAGCGATGAAGATCGCTCAAGCCATCGCGCGGCGCGCGGGCGCCACGCTCTCGCTAAAGTCGCTTCTGCGCATCGCCTGTCTCGGCACGATCGCCGACCTGGTGCCGCTCGACGGGGAGAACCGGACGATCGCGGCCCTGGGTCTGGCGGCGCTCGCGACCTCGCGCGCGCCGGGCCTTCGGGCGCTGCTCGCCGAGGCGGGCCTGGCGCCGGGCACGGCGCCGACGGCCGAGGAGGTCGCGTTCCGCCTCGCGCCGCGCTTGAACGCGGCCGGCCGGATCGACTCGGCCCACCTGGCCCTCTCGCTGTTCGAGGAACGCGACGCCGCCCGAGGGGAAGCCGTTGCCCGCTCGCTGTCGTCGCGAAACGAAGAGCGGCGCGAGCTCGAGCGAAAGGTCGTCGCGGAGGCGCGGGCGCGCATCGAGGACGCCGGCGGCGGGGCGTCCGCTGCCCTCGTCGTCGAGGTGGACCCCGGCTGGCACCGCGGAGTTCTCGGCATCGCCGCCTCCCGCCTCGCCCGGGAATATCACCGCCCCGTCCTGCTCTTCGGCATCGATGGAGAGACAGCGATCGGATCGGGGCGAAGCATCCCGGGAGTCTCGCTCTACGGATTGCTCGAAGACCTTGGGGCCCGCTTCACGGAGTTCGGCGGCCATGCTCAGGCCGTCGGCGGGAGCATGCCCGCGAGCCGCTTCGCGGCCTTCCGCGCCGAGGCGCGGGCACACTTCGCCGCCCGCATTCCCCCCGAAGCGCTCGTGCGCGTGGAGGATGCCGAGGCGGAATTGCCTCTCGACGCGGTCTCGGACGAGCTTCTCGCGGATCTCCGCCGTCTCGAGCCCCACGGGGCGGGCAACCCGCGGCCGGTCTTCTACGTTGGCGGCGCGGAGGCGGCCGGACCCTTCTCGCCGGCGGGGGCGAGCGGGCTCTCGGGCCGCCTCCAGACCGGCCGGGGGCAGATCCGTTGCATCGCCTGGGGGCCGGGGGAGACCCTCGCCGTCCTCGCCGCAACCCGGGCCCCGATGGACCTTCTCGTTCGGCTGGAGCCCGGCCGTAACGGCTGGGGGAAGCAGGTCGAGATCCTCGCCGCGCGGCCTGCGGGAAGTCGGCCGTGAAGCGGCGCCGGCTGGAGCTCGCCGTGCTCGGGGCGGGAGTCGTGTTCCTCGCGGTTCTCGCCGTCTCCTTCCGCCCCAACCGCAAGCCGGCGGCGGGTAAGAAAAATGCGCCGCTCACCGCGCTTTCGGGCGACGACTCGGGGCAAGCCACGACGCTTCTGGACGGCTTCGACTTCACCGAGTCGGTCGCGGGCAAGCCGCTGCTGCGGATCCAGGCGGATCGCACCGTCGGCTACGGGCCCGCGGCGGGGCTGGCGCCCCATCTCTACGCCGGGGAGCACGTGACGCTGACGGTCTACCCCGAGGAGGGCGAGCCCGTGACGGTGCACTCCGACCGCGCCGACTACGACGAGCGCACGCGCCAGTCCCGGCTGGAGGGAAACGTGCGCTGGGCCGACGCCGACGGCTCGCTGGCGCTGACGGAGACCGTCGTCTTCCATCCGGCCACGCGCGCTCTGGAGGCGCCCGGCCGGGTCCGGTTCACCCGCGGCTCGATCGACCTGACGGCCCCTTCCGCGCGCTACGAAGTCCGCGAGCGGCTCGTCCGCTTCGCCGGTCCCGTCGAGGGCTCGGGCACCGGGGAAGACAGCGCGGGCCTCTCCCGCCTCACGGCGCGCGAGGGGCTCTACCGCCGCGACGAGGGCGTGCTCGAGCTCACGGCCGTCGACGGGCAATCGAGAACAGGCGACCGGTTCGGTTCGGACCGTCTCGTCGTCCAGATGGCGACCGCCGGCGCGGGACGCCCCGAGTGGGCGCGCGCCACGGGGAACGTGCGCGGAATTCTCTCGGCCGAGGGCGCGGCCTCCGGCGCCGGAGCCGAGAAGGTCGAGCGGCAGTACACGGGCGACGAGGGGATGCTCCAATTCGACGCTGCGGGGAAGGCCCGGTCTTTCGCCCTGGCCGGCTCTCCGGCGCTCCTCTGGGGACCGAAGCGTCGGATCACTGCGCCCCGGATCGAGCTCGTCTTCGAGAAAGGGCGCGTCTCGGGCGCTCGGGCGGAGGGCGGCGTGCGGATCGAATCGGACGACAGCCGGGCGGGGGCCGAGCGGGCGAGCGTGCGCCTCGCCGGGGACGGCGCTGAGAGGAACGCCGCGCTCGAGGGCGCGGTGCGCGTCGAAGCCGACGGGTATCGAGCGGAGGCGGCTCGCGCCGAGGAGCTCGACTCCGGAAGGCGCTGGCTCCTGACGGCCGGCGCGGGCCGGTCCGCGCGGGTGGAGAGCGGCGCCTCGCGTCTCTCGGCCGATCGCATCGAGATCGTCCGAGAGGAGAAGCGGGTCCGCGGAGAGGGGCACGCGCGCGCGGTCTTCAGCCCCGACGCCCGCAGGAAGTCCCGAACCGTGACTTTCGTCGGAGATTCGAAGCGCCCGGTGTACGGCAAGGCGGACCGGATCCTCCTCGACGACGCCCGCGGCGCGGCCACGCTGTCCGGCGGGGCTTCGCTCTGGCAGGACACATCGTCCCTCTTCGCCGACGAGATCGCGATCTCCGATGCCGAGAAAACCGTCACGGCGACGCAGACCGTCCGTGCCGTCCTGACGCCGGTGCTGGACCGGGAAAAGCCGGGCGATCCGGGGGGGCGCGCGGCTTCGATCGTCTCCGCCAAACGGCTCCGGTACCGCGACGCCGATCGGAGTGCGCGGTTCGAAGGCGGCGTGACCGTGGTGCGGGGAGGCTGGCGGGCGCAGGGTGCGGAGTCGACGGCCTGGCTCAACAAGGAAGGCGAGGTCGAGTCGGTCGAGATCTCGGGCGACGTGCGCATGACGGATCGGACGGTCGGGCGGTCGGGGCAGGCGGAGAAGGCGCTGGACTACCCGAAAACCGGGAAAACCGTGCTGTGGGGCTCTCCCGCGCGGGTCATCGACGCCGGCGGCAGTCAGGTGGCGGGCGCCGTCTTGACGATCGTCGATCGCGGGCGTAGCGTCGAGATCACCGCCCCCGAGGGCGGCAAGACGGAAACCATTCACCGGACACGAAAAGATTGAGCGAGATGGCTTCGAGATCCGGAGACCGGCCGGTCCTCACGGCCGAAGGCCTCGTCAAGGCCTACGGCGGCCGGGCCGTCGTGCGCGAGGTCTCGATCAAGGTCGCTGCGGGTGAGATCGTCGGCCTTCTCGGCCCCAACGGCGCCGGCAAGACGACCACCTTCGCGATCGTGGTGGGACTCGTGCCGCCGGACGCGGGAGTCGTCCGACTCGGCGACCGGGACCTGACCGACCTTCCCATGTACCGCCGGGCTCGGGCGGGTATCTCCTACCTGCCGCAGGAGCCCTCGGTCTTCCGAAAGATGACGGTGGAGGAGAACCTCCTGGCCATCCTCGAGACCCTGGACCTCCCGCCGGCAGAGCGCGGTGCCAGGTGCGATGCGCTCCTGGCGGAGTTCGGCCTGACGGAACTGCGCCGCCACCGCGCCTACACGCTGTCGGGCGGCGAGCGGCGCCGGGTCGAGATCGCGCGCAGCCTGGTCCTGTCCCCGTACTTCCTCCTGCTCGACGAACCGTTCGCGGGGATCGATCCGATCGCCGTGCTGGACATCCAGAAGATCGTCCGCCGGCTGGCCTCTTCCGGCATCGGGGTGCTGATCACGGACCACAATGTCCGCGAGACTTTGTCCATCGTGGACCGGGCTTATATAATTCACGGGGGAGAAATTCTTCGCTCGGGCACGCCCCTTGCGCTCTCGAGCGACGCTGCAGTCCAAAAGATCTATCTGGGAGAGGGTTTTCGGCTCCACTGAGCCGCCAACGCCATGGCTCTCGAACAAAAGCTCAACCTGAGACTGTCGCAGCGTCTCGTCATGACGCCCTCGCTGCAGCAGGCGATCAAGCTGCTGCAGATGTCCCGGCTCGAGCTCCAGGAAGTCCTGACCCAGGAGATGGTCGAGAACCCGATCCTCGAGGAGCAGGAGGAGTCAACCGAGGTCGAGCGTTCCGACGCGGCCCGCGACGCCGAGGACGCGGGGAGCCCGGCGTCGACGACGCCCGCCGCGGAGAAGGAGCGCGACTCCTTCGAGGAGATCGACTTCAACTCTTACTTCGAGGACTACCTCGACTCCGCATACAACCCCCGCCAGTACCAGGAAGAACCCGAGGAGTTCTCGCTCGAGAACATCCTGACCCGCCCCGAAGGGCTGCCGGAGCATCTGAACTGGCAGCTCTCCATGTGCGAGGCCCGCCCGGAGGTGCGCGAGATCGCCGCCTACCTGGTCGGCAACATCGACGAGGACGGCTACCTGCGCGTCTCGCGGGAGGAGATCCGCGAGGCGCACTTCGACAACGACGCCGACGTCGAGGCCGCGATCGCCCTGGTCCGCTCCTTCGATCCCGCCGGCGTGGGCGCGTTCGACCTGCCCGACTGCCTCTTGCTGCAGCTCCGGTCGCTCGGCATCGAGAACGCCCTCATCGAAACGATCATCCGGGACCACTGGCCCGAGTTCCTCAACCGGCAGTTCGCCCCGCTCGCCAAGACGCTCAACGTCGGGCTTTCGGAGATTCAGGCGGCCGTCGAGATCATCAAGAACCTGGAGCCCAAGCCCGGCCGCAAGTACTCGAGCGAGCGCACGATCTATGTCGAGCCCGACGTCTTCGTACGCAAGATCGGCGACGACTACGTCATCCAGCTCTCAGAGGACGGTCTGCCGAAGCTTCGCATCTCCTCGGCGTACCGCAAGCTGCTGCGCGGCGGCAACGGCGCCATCGGCGCGGAGGCCGCCAACTACCTCAAGGACAAGATGCGTTCGGCCATCTGGCTGATCAAGAGCCTCGACCAGCGCCAGCGCACGATCTACAAGGTGGCCGATTCGATCGTCCGGCATCAGCGGGCCTTCCTCGACCACGGGATCGAGCACCTGCGGCCCCTCGTGCTCCGCGACGTGGCCAACGACATCGGCATGCATGAGTCGACCGTATCGCGCGTCGTTTCGAACAAGTACATCCACACGCCGCGCGGTCTTCTCCCAATGAAGTATTTCTTCCACAGCGGCATCGACTCCTCCAGCGGAGACGACGTCTCGTCCCTCTCGATCAAGAACAAGATCGCGCGCATCGTGCAGGACGAGGACGCTCGGCGGCCCCACTCGGACGCGCGCATCATGCAGAAGTTGCGCGCCGAGGGAATCCAGATCGCCCGCCGCACGGTCGCCAAGTACCGCGAGGAGCTTCGGATCCCCTCTTCCTCCCAGAGAAAGCAGAGCTTTTAGGAGGTCCGCATGGCCGTCGAATGCACGGGACGCAACGTCGAGGTCAGCACGTCTTTGAAGGAGCTCGCGGAGGAGCGCACGCACCGTCTGGAGCGGCACCTGGGAGGCCCGGCCGATGTCCGCGTGGTGCTCTCGCACGAGAAGCACCGGTTCGGCGCCGAGATCATCGCGATTCACCGCAGGCGCCGTTGGAAGGCCCAGGAGGAAACCGGGGACCCGCGCGCCGCCGTCGCGCTCGCCTTCGAGAAGATCGACGCGCAGGCCAAGCGGGACACCGAGAGGCAGCGGGACCGCAAGCACCGGGGCTGGGGCCGGTTCCTCCCGAAAGGCTGGCGGACCGAGCCCCAGGCCGTCGCGGCGGCTCCTCTCGCGCGGGTCGGCGCACGCGTGGTGCGCGACCAGCCCGTGGCCGCCAAGCCGATGGGGGTGGAGGAAGCGACGATCGCCATGGAGTCCCTGGGTCAGGAAGTCTTCGTGTTTCGAGACGCCGCCAACGACCGGGTGTCCGTGCTCTACCGCCGCGGCGACGGCGACTTCGGCCTCATCGTGCCGGAATGCTGATCGGGAGCGGGGAGGCGGCCGAAGGCGGAGCGGGAGTGCGGCAGGACAGGCTCGTCGATTCCCGCCTCGTCTTTTCCGGCCTCCCGGGCTCCACGCGGGAGGAAATCCTCCGCGAGCTCGCGAACCGGGTCGGCGCGTCCGGTCTCGTGCCCGACCCCGCCACGCTCTTCGCCCGCCTGCTCGAGCGCGAGAGGCTGGGCTGCACGGGACTGGGCGGCGGGATCGCGATTCCACACTGTAAGCTTGCGGACCTTTCCGACGTGCTCGTGGCCGTCGCCACCACCGCCGCGCCCGTCGACTTCGGCGCCGCCGATGGCGTCCCGGTCTGCCTCCTCTTTCTGGTCGTCTCGCCGTCGCACGCCGCCGCGGCTCACCTCCAGGCGCTCGCGCGGATCTCGCGCCTCCTCCGCACCCCCGGGATCCCGGAGGCCCTGCGCGGGACGGATTCGCAGGAGAGTCTCCAGGACGCCGTGCGCGAGGCGGAGGCCACGCTTCCGGTCACCTCATGAGCGTAGAGAAGCCCCCGACCAGGAGCCCTTCCCTCACGGCCGAGATCCTGCGGTCGCCCGCGCTCGAAGACCTCGAGATGCGCGTTGTCGCGGGGGAGTCCGGCTTCGCGCGCGCGATCTCCTGGGGACGCATCCAACGGCCCGGGCTCGCGCTGGCCGGGTTTCTGCCGTATATCAAGCCCGGGCGCATCCAGATCCTGGGCGAGAGCGAGCTCAACTACCTCGACACCATGCCCGAGGGCGTGCGCAGCGAGCGCATCGCGTCGATCTGCGCCCTGCCCGTGGCGGCCTTCGTGATCACCAAGGGCCAGACCCCCCCGGACGACATCGTCCGCGAGTGCCGGCTGCGCAAGATCCCGCTTCTCGTTTCCGACCGCACGACCTCGGTGGTGATCCAGTCGATCACCCGCGTTCTCGAGGACGAGCTCGCCCCGACCACGACGCTCCATGGGGTCCTCGTCGACGTGTACGGCATGGGCCTGCTGCTGCTGGGCGAGTCCGGGATCGGCAAGAGCGAGTGCGCGCTCGATCTCGTACACCGCGGCCACCGACTCGTCGCCGACGACGCGGTCGAGATCCGCCTCTATCCCAGCGACGCCCTAGTGGGCCGCGCCGCGGAGATGATCCGTTACCACATGGAGCTGCGCGGGATTGGCATCATCAACATCAAGCACCTCTTTGGCGTTTCGGCCGTCCGGGCCTCCAAGTCGATCGAGCTCGTCATCGAGCTCCAGCGCTGGGACCCCGCTAAGAAGTACGACCGGTTGGGCTTAGACGGGGAGTCGTACACGATCCTCGAGCGCGAGCGGCCGCTCCTGCGCCTGCCGGTCGCCTCCGGCCGCAACCTCGCCCTGCTCATCGAGATCGCCGCCCGCAATGAGCTTCTGAAGTCGCAGGGCTACGACGCCGCCAAGGAGTTCGCCCGCCGGGTCGACGAGGAGATCGCGCGCAACGCGCAGGCGGAGGGCGCCGCGCGGTGAGCTCGGCCCCGACGCCGCCGGCGTCCGACGCGGTCCCCGAGAGCCTCGTGGTCGTTACGGGGCTGTCCGGCTCCGGGAAGAGCTACGTGAACAAGTGCCTGGAGGACATGGGCTACTTCTGCGTCGACAACCTGCCTCTCGAGCTGCTCGAGCCGCTCATCGCGCAGGTTTCGAGCCAGAACCGAGTCGGCATCATCCTCGACGTCCGCAACCCGGACTTCGCGCCGCGGTTCCCCGAGGTCCTGGCGCGCCTGCGCGGCCGCGTTCCAGGGACACGTCTGCTGTTCCTCGACGCCTCGGAAGAGTCGCTGATCCGGCGCTTCTCCGAGACGCGGCGGCCGCACCCGCTGGCCGGAAAGTCCTCGTTGCTCGAGGCGCTGCGACGCGAGCGGGCCATGCTCGAGAACGTCCGCGCCGTGGCCGACGTCGTGGTGGACACTTCCGCCATGACGGTGCACGAGCTCCGTTCGTTCATGCAGAAGACTTTCGTCGGAGATCCTGAGAGTCCGGGGATGGTCATCTCCGCGACCTCGTTCGGCTACAAGTTCGGCACGCCCCACGACGTGGATCTGCTCTTCGACGTGCGTTTTCTGGCCAATCCGCACTTCGTGTCCGAGCTCAAGGGCAAGACCGGCATGGACGCGGCCGTGGCGGCCTACATCGAACAGGACCCGGAGACTCGCGCCTTTCTCGACCGTCTCGTGCAGTTTCTCGACTACCTGCTGCCGCGCTTCGAAGCCGAGCACAAGAGCTACCTGTCGATCGGCATCGGCTGCACCGGCGGCAAGCATCGTTCCGTGTACATCGCCGAGAAGCTGGTCGGCCTGTTGAAGGAGAAGGGGTATCCCGTTCGCGTGTCGCACCGCGACGCCACCCGCGAATGAGATAATGCCGCCCTCCGATGATTGGAATTCTGCTGGTGACTCACGGCAAGCTCGCCGAAGAGTTGCGCGCCGCCGCCATCACCATCCAGCCGGGACTGGAGCGGATCGTGGCCGTGGCTCTCGAGTGGAACGAGACGGGTGAGGACGCCCGGGAAAAGATCCGCAAGGGCCTCGCGCAAGCCGAGGAGGGCGACGGCGTCGTGATCCTCACGGACATGTTCGGAGGGACCCCGACCAACCTGACGCTGCCCTTCCTGAGCAAGGACAAAGTCGAGATCGTGACCGGGGTCAACCTCCCGATGGTGCTGAAGTGCGCCTCGCTGCAGAGGAGCCGCCGCCCGGTGACCGAAGTCGCCCACGTGGCCAAGGACCGCGGCCAGCGCTCGATCTATGTGGCCTCCGACCTGCTCGCCGAGGAAGCAGCGCCGGCAGCCGTGGCCGAGAATCGGGAACCGTGATCGAACGCGAGCTCGCCATTCGCAATCGGCTCGGCCTCCATGCGCGCGCGGCCGCCAAGTTCGTCCAGACCGCCAGCCGCTTCAAATCCGAGGTCAAGATCCGCAAGAGCGCGGAAGAAGTGGACGGCAAGAGTATCCTCGGTATCCTCCTGCTGGCCGCGTCCCAGGGAACCCGCATCACGCTCGCCGTCACGGGCGAGGACGAGGCCGACGCCTTCGCTGCCGTCGAGGACCTCATCGCCCGCAGCTTCGACGAGGAAGAGTAGACCGGCCGGGCCCGGCTGCCATGTTCCATGGTCTCTCCGTCTCGCCGGGTGTGGCCGTCGGCCGCGCCGTCATCATCCGCTTCGGCGGGCTGCCGGCCTTCCGGCGCGCCGTGCCGCCCGAGGACCTCGAAAAGGAGGAGCGCCGGCTGCGGCGCTCCGCGGCGCGCGCGGCCGAGGATTTCGCCCGCCACTCCCGAGAGAGCAAGGGCGACATGGGCTCAGAGCTCGCCGCGATCCTGGAGGCCCACGGGCTGATCGCAAGCGACGAGACCTTCCTCGGGGCGATCGCCGAGCGCATCCGGCGCGACCGCGTCAACGCCGAGTGGGCCCTGGCGGAAGTGACCCGCGAGCTCTCGGCGCGGCTGGCGGCCGCGGACTCCTCCGCCATGCGGGAGCGCGAGGCCGACATCGCGGACGTCGCCCGCGAGATTAGCGGGCACCTGTCCGGAGGTGATCGCCCCGTGCCCGCGGAGCTCCCGCGCGGCTCGATCCTGGTGGCCGACGAGTTGTCCCCGGCCGACGCGGCGCGCCTGGACCCGCGCCGGGTCCGCGCGCTCGCGCTCGAGCGGGGCGGGCCGACCTCGCACGCTTCGATCATCGCCCGCTCTTTCGGGCTCCCGGCCGTCGTCGGCATCCCCGGCCTCTGCGACGAGGTCTCGCCGGACCGCCCGATCGTCGTGGACGGCGACCGCGGCACGGTCGACACGCACCCCTCCAAGGAGCGGGTGCGCCGCAGCCTCGAGCGCGTCGGCGAGGAGCGCGAGAAGAGCCGCAGACTCCGGAGCCGCACCGCGAAGGCCGCCACAACGCGCGACGGGCTCCGCATCTCGGTGCGAGCCAACCTGGAGCTGCCCGAGGAGATCCCGGCGCTCGAGCGATTTCACGCCGAGGGGATCGGCCTCTTCCGTTCCGAGTTCCTTTACCTGAGGGCCCTTCCGAGGTCGCCCGGGATCGAAGAGCAGCGCGAGGCCTACGAGACCCTGCTCGAGGCGGCTGCTCCTCACCCGGTCATCGTGCGCACGTACGACCTCGGAGGAGAGAAGGGGATCGGGCCGGCGCCCGGGGAGAACCCGGCTCTCGGACTGCGCGGCCTGCGTTACTGCCTGGCCCATCCGAAGCTCTTCGACCAGCAGCTTCTGGCGCTCTGCCTGGCGGCGCGGCGGGGAGAGCTGAAGGTCCTCCTGCCCATGGTCACGTCCCGCTCCGAGCTCCGGGCTGCCCGCCGGGCGCTCGAGCGCGCCGTCCAACGTTCCGGCCTCCCGAAGTCGCCTCCCCTCGGAGTGATGATCGAGGTGCCCTCCGCCGCCCTCCTCGCCGACCGGCTGGCGGAGGAGGCCGACTTCTTCTCGATCGGCACCAACGATCTGACCCAGTACGGCCTGGCGGTCGACCGCGCGAACCCCGATGTCTCGTCGCTCTTCCGCCCGCTCCATCCAGCGATCCTGCGGATGATCAAGCTCGTCGTCGATTCGGGAGCCGCCGCCGGCCGTCCGGTGGCCGTCTGCGGGGAGCTCGCGGCCGACCCCCTCGGCGCGGCCGCCCTGGTGGGCCTGGGCATCACGGACCTCTCGGTCACGCCCGTGGCGATTCCCGGCGTCAAGGAGAGCCTGTCGGCGATCGACTCCTCCCGGGCGGCGAGCCTCGCCGCGCGCGCTCTCGACGCGGCCGAGGCGTCCGAGGTGGAGCACATCTTTGGAGGCGCATCGTGAGAACCGTGCCGAAGCCCTGGGGCCGGGAGGTCGTCTTCGCCGAGACCGATCGGTACGCGGGAAAGATCCTGCACCTCTCGCCGGGACACAGCCTCTCCCTGCAGTACCATGAAAGGAAGGACGAAACTCTCTTCGTTCTGGAAGGGGAGGTCAGGCTTCTCGTGGAGGTCGACGGAGCCATGCAGGAACGCACGCTCCAGCCCGGAGAAGCTTTTCGCATCAGGCCCGGTGTCAAGCACCGGATGCGGGCGGAGCGCCCGTGCGTGCTCGTCGAGGTGTCCTCGCCCGAGCTCGACGACGTCGTCCGGCTCGAGGACGCCTATGGCCGGGAGGGAACGACGGAGCCATGACGGGATTTCGGGCTTCGGACATCGGATTTGGGATTTGGGCTGCTGCGGGGCTGCTCGCGTCGAACATCCTCGCGAGCAGCGAGCTCACTCGAACCCCGACGCCGCGGCCGAAGCTCTCCGGCGGGTTCGGGCGCCCGCGTCAGACCCCGCCGCCCCCCGCCTCCGAGGGCGGGCAGAGCCTGGCCGACGTTGTGCGCGCGGTGCGGGATGCGCGGGGGCAGAGCCCCGAGAAGGGCGCCGTGACGATCGACAACAAGTCGCTCGTAACGAACCCCGAGAAGGGGAGAGTCTCCACCAGCAGGGTTGCGCTTCCCAGGATCTTCCCCTCGCCCTCGCCGTCCGCGGCGCCTTCCCAGGGGGCCCCGCCCGTATCCCCGGAGGATCCCTCCGTTCCGAGCACACCCGAGGGGACCGAAGCAGAATGGCGCGAAACGGCCCGCGCGACCCGCCAACGCGTCGAGGACGCTCGCGGGCGGGTGGCCGAGCTCGACGCCGCCGGCAAGAAGCTCGAGAACGACTTCTACGCGTGGGACGACGGCCAGTATCGCGACCGGGTCATCAAGCCGGCCTGGGATCGCACGCTCCGAGAGCTCGAGGACTCCAAGCGCGCGCTCTCCGCGGCCGAGAAGGACCTGGCCGACCTGCCGGAGAAGGCGCGGCTGGCGGCGGCCCAGCCCGGTTGGATCCGCGAATGAGCACGCGCCCGCAAACGCCGCCGGCGGGGTCGACGAGCGCCCTGCCCGTCTCACCCGCGAGCTTCCGCGTTGAGACCTGGGGCTGCCAGATGAACGTCCTCGACGGCCAGCGCATGGCGGGCCAGCTCGAGGAGCTCGGCCTGCGTCGGGCCGCCGACGGCGAGGAGCCTTCGGTCGTCCTCCTGAATACGTGCGCCGTGCGCGAGAAGGCCGAGGCCAAGGTTTTCAGCGAGCTCGGCGTTCTCGCCCGCCGCAAGCAGCGGGACCCCGACCTGGTGGTGGGGGTGACGGGATGCGTCGCACAGGTCTCCGGCTCCGAGATCCTCGAGCGGGCTCCGTGGGTCGACTTTGTCGCCGGCACCGGCCAGGTCGAGTCGATCGGCGAGCTCGTCGAGGCCGCGCGCCGCGACCGGCGGCAGGCCCTGCGGCTCGAGCTCCCTGAGGAGAGCCCCGTTTACCAGTTCCGGCAGATCTCGCGCGGGTCCCCCTTCCAGGCCTATGCCACCGTCATCGAGGGGTGCGACCAGTACTGCACCTTCTGCATCGTGCCCTTCACCCGGGGGAGCGAGAGGAGCCGCGCCTGCTCCGAGATCGTCGAGGAGGTCCGGCACCTGGCCTCCCGGGGGTTCACGGAGGTGACGCTCCTCGGCCAGACGGTCAACGCCTATCGAGAGCCCGCCGAAGGGTTCGGGTTGGGCGAACTTCTCCGCCGTGTCTCCGGCGTCGAGGGGATTCGCAGGCTGCGGTTCCTGACGTCGCACCCGCGCTTCATGGACGCGGACCTCGTGGACGCGCTCGCGGAGATCTCAACACTTGCCCCCTACCTGCACCTTCCGGCGCAGTCGGGCTCCGACCGGATCCTCTCGCGGATGAAGCGACGCTACAGTGCGGCCGAGTATCGGGAGACGGTCAGCCGGATCCGCGCCCGGGTTCCCGGGATCGCGATCTCCTCGGATTTCATCGTGGGCTTCCCGGGTGAGACCGAGAGTGATTTCGAGGAGACCCTCGCGCTGATCCGCGCGGTCCGGTTCGGCAGCCTCTTCGGCTTCCGCTACTCGCCTCGTCCCGGCACGGCCTCGGCCCGCTGGGGCGCCGACTCGGCAGTGCCCGACGCCATCGCCGCCGTGCGGCTGACGCGACTTCTCGACCTGCAGACGGCGATCCAGCGGGAGGTCAACGAGGAGCTCGTGGGCCAGGAGTTCGAGGTGCTCCTCGAGGGCCGCAACCGGCGCGGCCAGGCAACAGGCCGGACTCCCTGCAACCGGATTCTGCACATCGAGGAGGAGATCGGGGACCTTTCGCCGGGGCGTTACGTCCGCGCCCGCGTGACCCGGGGTCTTCCCAATTCTCTCCTCGGCCGGGTGACGGCGGCGTAGAGGGGAAAGGCGTTTCATGGTCAAGATGGAGATCAAGGGCCTGCTGATGGATCCGGTCTCGAACATGCCGGTCGTGATCCTGCGCGACCTCGAGAAGGGTCTGTTCCTCCCGATCTGGGTCGGCATCTTCGAGGCCAACGCCATCGCCCTCGAGATGGAAAAGGTCTCCACGCCGCGCCCCATGACGCACGATCTCCTGAAGAACCTCCTGACCGAGCTCGACGCCCGCGTCGACCGCGTCGTCATCAACGACCTCCGGGAGAACACTTTCTTCGCGCGCATTCACCTCACCCGGGGCGACCTGGCCCTCTCGGTCGACAGCCGGCCGAGCGACGCCATCGCCCTGGCCCTGCGCTCGCGTGCCGAGATCTACGTCGAGGAGGAGGTTCTCGAGAAGAGCCGGAGCCTCCGCGCCGAGGGCTCGGAACAGGATCCGGATCGCCTCCGCAAATGGCTCGAAGAGGCGAGCCCGGACGAGCTCGGCAAGTACCGGATGTAGACGCAGCCCGGGGCCCGGCAGGCTGAGAGCTGGAAGCCGGGAGCTGGCAGCTATACTCCGATTCGTGATCATCTCGATTACGAATCAGAAGGGCGGAGTCGGGAAGACCACCACCGCCATCAATCTCGCGGCGGCGCTGGCCCAGAAGGGGATGAAGACCCTCCTCGTCGACCTCGACCCGCAGGCCAACAGCACCATGTCCTACCTCGACCGCCGCTCGGTCGAAAAATCCATGTTCGACGTCCTGACGGACCCGGAGGTACCGCTCCAGGCCATCATCCGGCCCACCGGTCTCGAGCACCTGGACCTGGCCCCGGCCCGCATTGCTCTGGCCAAGATCGAGGCCAAGCTGCTCGGGGAGCTCGACGGCCACTTCCGACTTCGGGACAAGATCGAGGGGGTCCGGCGCACCTACGACGCGATCCTGATCGACACGCCGCCGACTTTGGGAATGATCACGGTCAACGCGATGGTCGCCTCGAGCCACATCCTTATCCCCATCCAGTCCTCGTACTTTGCCCTGGAAGGCACCGACGACCTGCTCGAGACGATCGACAAGATCAAGGCGCGCCCCAATCCAAACCTGCGCATCCTGGGGGTCGTCATCACTCTCCATGACAAGCGCACGGTGCTCGGCAAGGACGTCTACAACCAGATTGCCAGCGTCTTCGGCGACAAGGTCTTCAAGACCACCATCTCCAAGAGCGTGCGCCTCGAGGAGAGCCCCGCCCATCAGGAGTCCATCTTCACCTTCGCGCCGCGTTCGAGCGGCGCCGCCGAGTACTACTCCCTTTCCGAGGAGGTGCTTTCCCGTGTCTAAGCGCCGCGGCCTGCCGACGGAGTCCCACATGCGCCACGATGCGCACTTCGTCGACTCGCTCTCGGAGCGTTTCGGCGCGGCGCTGGGGCGGCTCATCCCGATCGACGAGATCGAGACCAACCCCGACCAACCTCGCCGCAGCGTCGGCGACCTCGAGGAGCTGCGGATGTCGATCGAGTCGAAGGGCGTCCTCGAGCCGATCCTCGTGCGGCCCCTTCCCGACGGCCGCTTCCGCATCATCGCAGGGGAGAGGCGCTTCCGCGCCGCCCTCGAGGCGGGCTTAGCCGAGATCCCGTGCATCGAGCTCGACGTGCCAGACAACGAGGTGATGGAGATCGCGCTGATCGAGAACCTCCACCGGCGCGACCTTCATGCCTTCGAAGAAGCCGCGGGGTACTCCTCGCTCGCCGACCGCCACGGCTACACGCAGCAGCAGATCGCCGAGACAGTCGGGAAGTCGCGCGTCTCGATCACCGAGGCGATGTCACTCCTCGAGATCCCGGAGGACCTGCGCGAGGTATGTCGGCGCGCCGACATCGATGCACGCTCGGTGCTCCTGGAGATCGCTCGACTCGGGGACCGGGGGCGGATGGAAGAGGCGATCGCCCTCGTCACGAGCGGCTCGACTCGGGATGATCTCCGGCAGCAGAAGAAGAGGGGCGCTCCCGCCAGGGCCCGCCCAAAGGAGTTCCACTTCATCTACAAACCTAAAGACGCCCCGTACAGGCTCGACCTCTCGTTCGCCAAGTCGCGCGTGAATCGCGACGAGCTCATCGGTGCTCTGAAGCAGGTCCTGAAACAGCTCGAGTCGGGCCAGATCGAGATCGCGAAAAAGAAGTAGGTGCCGGCCGTGCGAAACGAGACCTGGGTCGTCACCCAGGCCCGTGGCGAAAGGTTCCGCGGGCCCTCTTCTGGCCCGCAAGCCTGTCTGCGGGAACGTCCGATAATATATATTATGTAAAGTCGCAAATCAGACGCCACCCGGGCTGGCTTTACATCCTGCCCTCCCCTCTGCACTATCCACCCTGATGCGCCTGATCTCCCGGTCGATTCTCCGCGAGGTCTGGCCGCCTTTTCTTCTCGGGTTCGCCGCCTATACGTTCATCCTCCTGATCCGGACGATCCTTCTCCTGGCGGACTTCGCGGTCCGGCGCAGCGCGCCCCTCCGGGAGGTCGGGCTGCTGGTCCTCCTGTCCCTGCCGTGGATCGTGGTTCTGACCCTTCCCATGGCCTTCCTCCTCGGAGTCCTGATCGGTCTTGGGCGGCTCGGCGCCGACTCGGAGCTGACGGCCCTCGGCGTCTGCGGGGTCGGACCCTCTTCGCTTTACCGGCCGCTGCTCGCCGCCGCGGGCGTGGCGTCGGCTGCGGTCCTCGTCCTGTATAACGTGGTCCTCCCGCCCGCCAACGAGGCGCTGCAGACGTCCATGGCCCGCGTGGCGGCGACCTCGATCGTCAACGTGGTCACCCCGCGAACCTTCCGGGAGCCCCGCCCGGGGATCACGTTCTTTTTCGACCGGGTCGCTCCGGACGGCCGCTCGTTCGAGGGTATCTTCCTGAAGCTCGGCGACGAGGACGATCCGCCCAACCGCATCATCGTGGCCCGGCGCGGCGGCCTTGCCCTCGAAGGCGACCGGCTCTGGCTCGACCTCGTCGAGTCCACGGTCCACGAAGTCGACCCCGAGGATCCGACGCGTTACCGCTCGACGCGCAACTCCTCCCAGCGACTGTTGCTCGCGGGCGAGAGTTTCAATCGTCCGGGTACCCGGGTCCTCATCCAGCGGGGCCTGCGGTCCCAGACACTGCCCGAGCTGTGGCGGGCGGCCCACCGCCTCCCCGCCGCGGATCCCGACCGGAGGCTGGCCTGGGTCGAGATCCACAAGAAGTTCGCCATCCCCTTCGCCTGCGTCGCCTTCGCCTTCGTCGGAGTTCCCCTCGGCCGCCGCCTGCGCCGCGGCGGGCGCGGCGGCAGCTTCGCGCTCTCGCTCCTGATCCTGCTGGTCTATTACCTCCTGCTCTCGAGCGGCGAGACCTGGGCGCAGGAAGGCAGGATCCACGCGGCGCTGGCGATCTGGCTGCCCAACGCGCTGCTGCTGCTCCTCGGCGCGGTGGCCATTCTCTGGAAGCCCGGAGGACGCGCTCCCGCCGCTCCCCTGGCTGTCCTGCCGCCGGACGCCGCCCCTTCTCCGGCGCGGACTTCGGTGCCCGCCCCGGGCACGGCCGCAACGCCGTCGCGCGCGCGGATGATTCCGCTCGCCGACCGCTATGTCCTGGCCCGCTTTCTCGTCGCGCTCGCCCTCGTACTCTCCTCGGCCCTCCTCCTGGCGGTCGTCGTGGACTACGCCGACAAGCTGGACGAGGTCGCCCGCCACCGTCCCTCCGCCGGGGTGATCCTCGGCTACTACCGGTTCTTCCTGGTGTCGATCCTGCTCCAGATCTCCCCGTTCGCCGTTCTGCTGGCGACCCTGGTCGGGCTCGGCATGTTCTCGAAGAACAACGAAGACACGGCGTTCAAGGCCTCGGGCGTCTCGCTCGCCCGCCTCGCGGCCCCGGTGCTCGTCCTGTCCTGTCTCTTCGCCGTCGCCGCATTCCTGATGGGTGAGTACGTGCTGCCCCTCGCCGAGCAGAAGCAGGCTCGCTACCGCAACCTGATCTACGGTCGCCCGCCGGACTACGGCATTCGCACCGCCGCCGAGCGCAACTGGTATCTGGCCCGGGACGGCCGCATCTGGTTCCGGGAGGAGAGCGATCCCGCGCGCAACTCTCTCCTGTCGGTCGCGGTCTTCGAGCGGGACGCCGAGTTCCAGCTCGTTCTCCGCACGACCGCCCGCGAGGCGGTCTGGGACGGCGCGCGCTGGCGGCTGCGGGACGGCTGGGAGCGGACCTTCGAGGGCGAGGCCCAGGCCTCCTACCGGGCCTTCCGGGAGGAGCCGATCGCAGGCGATCCGCCCAAAGCCGTCACCGCCGCCCGGCGGAGGCCCGAGGAGATGCGCTTTCGCGAGCTCGAGCGGCTGACCCGACGGCTGGCAGCGGGCGGCTACCCGACCGCGAGCCTGGAGACGGCGTTGCAGGCCAAGCTGGCCCAGCCCGCGCTCTTGCCGATCATGGCGCTGCTTGCCGTTCCCTTCGCCTTCCGGGTCGGCCGCCGGGGCGCTTTGGCGGGAGTCGGCGTGGGGCTCGTGCTCGGCATCCTCGCCCTCATCGCCGCAGCCTTCATGACCAAGCTCGGCGAGGTCGGCGCGCTGCCGCCGGCCCTGGCCGCCTGGTCACCGAACGTCCTTTTCGGCCTGGCCGCCACTTGGTTTCTCCTGCGGCTGCGCACGTGAGGCACGCCGGAGAAGGAGGACCGCGGCGCGAGGAGCGCCGACGGCGATTAGGGGAATGCTTCCGGCGAAAACTACCCGGCTCCTAGGTCCCCTCTTCCCAGGAGCTCATGTACTTGAGCTGCTCGTCCGTCGGGGTGTCGATCCGCATCCCCATCGCGGCGAGCTTCAACCGGGCGATCTCGCGGTCGATGTCCTCGGGCACCGTGTACACCTTCTTCTCGAGCGAGGCGTGGTTGCGCACGAGGAACTCGGCGGCCAGCGCCTGGTTCGCGAAGGACATGTCCATGACGGACGCGGGATGGCCCTCGGCGGCGGCGAGGTTGATGAGGCGGCCCTCGCCGAGCAGGTGAATCCGCCGCCCGTCGCGGAGACGAAATTCCTCGACGAACTCCCGGATCGGCCGGCGCTGTGCCGACAGCTTCTCGAGCGCCGGGATGTCGATCTCGACGTTGAAGTGCCCGGAGTTGCAGACGACCGCGCCGTCCTTCATGGTCCGGAAGTGCTCTTCCCGGAGCACGCCCTTGTTTCCGGTCACCGTCACGAAGACGTCGCCCACCGGCGAGGCCTCGGCCATCGTCATCACCCGGTATCCATCGAGCGCCGCCTCGATGGCCTTGGTCGGGTCGAGCTCCGTGACGATCACCTGCGCCCCCAGGCCGCGGGCCCGCATCGCGATGCCGCGGCCACACCAACCGTAGCCCGCGATGACGACGTTCAGGCCGGCCACGAGCAGATTCGTCGCGCGGATGATCCCGTCCATCGTCGACTGCCCCGTGCCGTACCGGTTGTCGAAGAAGTGCTTGGTCTTCGCCTCGTTGACGGCGACGACCGGGAACTTGAGGACACCGGCCTTCTCCATCGCCTTCAACCGGATCACCCCCGTCGTGGTCTCTTCGGTCCCCCCGATGATGCCGGCGAAGAGCGCCTGGCGCTCCTCGGTCGGCAGGCCCCGCGCCCACTCCCGGATGACCGGGTCGACCTCGGCATCGCGCCCGAGGGCCAGGAACAGGAGCGAGGAGACCAGGTCCGCGCCGTCGTCCATCGTGACGTTGGGACGGTGGGCCAGCGCCGCGCGGATGTGATCGTAGTAGGACGCGTGGTCCTCTCCTTTGATGGCGTAGACAGACACGCCGTAGTCGGCGACGAGGGAAGCCGCCACATCGTCCTGGGTCGAGAGCGGATTGGACGCGCAGAGAACGAGGTCCGCTCCTCCCGCCGTCAGCGCGCGGGCCAGGTTCGCCGTCTCGCTCGTGACGTGGAGGCAGGCCGACAGGCGCACCCCCTTCAATGGCTTTTCCTTCGCGAAGCGCTCGCGGATCTCGCGCAGGACGGGCATGCTCGCGTCCGCCCACTCGATGCGGGCCTTGCCGCGGGGTGCCAGGCCGAGGTCCTTGACGTCGCTCTTCACACTCGAAGACACCAACGTGGACACGTCTAACCTCCCACCGGCGTCGCGACTTCGACGCCCGCCGCGCGCGCCAGAGCCTCGGCCCGGTCCGTCTGCTCCCAGGTGAACTCGGGGAGTCGGCGGCCGAAGTGGCCGAACGCCGCGGTCGCCTTGTAGATCGGACGCCGCAGGTTCAGCGTCTCGATGATCCCCTTGGGCGTCAGCGAGAAGTGCTCGCGGATCAGGCCGACGATGCGGGATTCGGGAAGCTTGCCCGTTCCAAACGTTTCGACGTGCACCGAGACGGGATCCGCGACGCCGATGGCGTAGGCCAGCTGGATGAGGGCCCGCTCGGCCATGCCCGCCGCGACGATGTTCTTGGCGACGTAGCGCGCCATGTAAGCGGCCGACCGGTCCACTTTCGTCGGGTCCTTGCCGGAGAAGGCCCCGCCGCCGTGCGGGGCGCTCCCGCCGTACGTGTCGACGATGATCTTGCGGCCGGTCAACCCGGTGTCGCCCTGGGGACCTCCGATGACGAAGCGGCCGGTCGGATTGATGTGGAACTTCGTGGTCGGAGTCAGAAGGGCCGCGGGGATGACGGGACGGACGACCTCTTCGATGATCGCTTCCTTGAGGGCCGCGTGCTTGATGGCTTCGGCGTGCTGGGTCGAGACCACGACGGTCTCCACCCGCAGGGCCCGGGTGCCTTCGTACTCCACGGTCACCTGCGACTTGCCGTCGGGGCGCAGGAAGTCGAGCTCCCCCTTCCGGCGCGCCTCGGAGAGGCGCTGCACGAGCCGGTGGGCGAGAGTCAACGGCAAGGGCATCAGCTCCTCGGTCTCCCGCACGGCGTAGCCGAACATCATGCCCTGGTCGCCCGCACCGCCCGTGTCCACGCCCTGAGCGATGTCGGACGACTGGGGGTCGATCGAGGAGACGACCGCGCAGGTCTCGTAGTCGAAACCGAACTTGGCGCGCGTGTACCCGATCTCCTTGATCGTCTGGCGGACGATCGACGGGAGGTCGACGTAGGTCTTGGTCGAGATCTCCCCCGCGATGAATGCGATCCCCGTCGTGACGAGCGTTTCACAGGCCACGCGGCCCATCGGGTCGTCGCGCAGCACCGCGTCGAGGACCGCGTCGGAGATCTGGTCGGCGATCTTGTCGGGGTGCCCTTCGGTGACCGACTCGGAGGTGAAGAAATGCCTGCCGTTCTGCAGCATGGAATCGACTCCTTATGCAGGTTGAGGGGGCCGCGTCAGGATCGCGAAGCCTAGCATCTCCCGAGCGAAGGCGTCAACGCATCGCGAAGAAATAGAAGACGTTACGCCCGTAGGCGCGTACTTCCAGGAGGACGAGGCCCGGCACGTCCGGGGCGCTGCGCCGCGCATCCTGCTGCAGCGCAAGAACTCCTCCGGCCGCGAGCAGCCGGGCGGCGGCTTGGAGGGTTGCCGTGCAGAGCTCTCCGGCGTAGGGTGGATCGGCGAAGATGAGGTCGAAGCGCTCCGGATTCCGGTCGAGCGCTCGGATCGCCGTCTCTGCTTTGCACGCGATCAGGGCCACTTCCTGCGGCGCCGGCGAGAGACGCGCCAGGCTCCGCGCGATCGCGTCCCCGTCCGGCTCGACGAGGACCGCCGACCGGGCGCCACGCGAGACGGCCTCGAGACCCACGGCGCCCGACCCGGCGAAGAGGTCGAGCACGCGCGCCCCAGCGACGCGTTCGCCTAGCAGATCGAAGAGCGCCCCGCGCGCGCGGCCCGAGGTGGGTCGAGCGCCGGCCGGGACCTGAAGGGTCCGGCCCTTCCACCGGCCGGCCAGGATCCGCACGGAGCCCGGCCCGAAGGCGCGCGCCGTCACGGCCGCGCAGAGGGGGGAAAGAACCGATAGCGCAGCTCCTCGATCTTCACGAACTGCGAGTACGGTTCCGTGACGCCGACGATCTCGACGAAGCCGGTGTCGAACTCGAGGCGGTTGACGCGGAACATCGCGCCGTCGAATCGCTTGAGCAGCGTGCCGGGCGGAAGCTGCGCGGGAGCGAAGCGCGACGGGGGCGCCAGGGGCGAGAGGAAGATCCCTCGCAGACCCTCGAGCGACGAGCGCAGCGACGAGGACTCGGCCGTGCCGCTCGAGAAGTCGTCGAAACGGATCGTCTTGCGGCCCCCGTCGGGGCGCGCCAGCGTGACGCTCGAGCTCGAGGCGAGCTTGCCCGCCAGACCCGTGCGGAGGTCGACCGCGAGGCTCCAGAACTCGTCGCGCGCGAAGAACGTGCAGTAGAAGTCGCGCTCCGTGCTCTCGAGCGTCTCGCGCTTGACCTCGTCCCGTCCCTCCCGGCTGGTTTTCCAGACGAGGACGCCGTTTCGAAAGAGCGTCAGCCGGTCGTAGCCCTCGCCCGATTGCCGGATCCACTCCGCGCAGAAGGTCGGTCCTCGGGGCGCCGCAGGCGAAGGGCTCGGCGTGACCGGAACGGCGAGCGCGGCCGCAAGCAGGAGCACGGCCCTCACCGCGGTCCTCCCGGCGTCGCGCGCGCCACGGCAACGGCGAATTCGAGCTCCTGCGAGAGTTCGATCCGGCCATCCTCTCGAGCGGCGAGTGTCGCCGCGAGCGCGCGACCGATGCGGGGCCCCGGCGCAACTCCCGCGGCCACGAGGTCGCTTCCCCGGATGGAAAGCCGCACACCCCGGGAGGCCGACAGGCCGCGGAGGAGCGCGCCACGGTCTCGCGCCGGGAGCTGCCCCGCCGCCGCCACGACCTCGTCGGGAGAGCGGCCCCGCAGCCGGCGCGAGAGCTCCGAGGAGGCGAGGGCCGAGAGCCCGGGTGAGAGCGCCGCGAGAGCCTGCGGCCAGGCGAGCAGGGTCCTCCGGTCTCGGCCTGCAAACGCCAGCCGGTCGGCAATCGACCGGAGCGGACCCGCGGAGATCGCTCCCATCCAGGCCAGAAAGTAACAGAGCCAGCCCGCACCCGCGACCTGCCCGGCGAGCCTCTCGACGGCCGCCACGCGCAAACCGGCGCCCGCGCGGAGGAGCCCCGTGTCGACGGCGGCCGCCAGACCGAGGCGTCCGAGGCTGCCGATTGCACGCGCCCGGCCCGGCTCCCCGAGAATCCGCGCCAGCTCGCGCCGGAGACGGTCCCCGGAAACTGCATCGACCACGCCTCCGGCGATCGCCGTCGCGATCGAGCGCCGCGCTTCCGGCGTGATGCGGAAGCCCAGTCGGTTGGCGTAGCGAACCGCCCGAAACGCCCGGGTCGGGTCGTCGGCTGGCGAGCCCGGATGCAGGAAGCGGATCCTCCCTGCGTTCAGATCCGTGCGCCCGCCGAACGGGTCCACGAGCCGCCGGCCCGGTGCGACCTCGAGCGCCATCGCGTTGATCGGGAAGTCGCGCCGGGCGAGGTCCTCCTCGATCGAGGCCGCCGACACAACCTCGGGGAGTGCGCCGGAACGCGCGTAGGTTTCCCGCCGCGCACCGGCAAAATCCAGCCTCTGCCCGCCTCGAAGGGTCAGCGTCGCCGTTCCGAAGGAGCGATGGGTCTGGAGCTCGGCGTCCAGTTCCTTCGCGAGGCGCTCCGCGAATCGAGTCGCGTCGCCTTCGACGACGAGGTCGATGTCCCGGATCGGTCTGCCGAGGAGAAGGTCGCGCACGGCTCCGCCCGCCAGGTAGAGACGCTCGCCCCGGCGGCGGGCGAGCCCGCGCGCCGCCGCCAGGGCCGGCCGCAGGCGGCGCGGCAGCGCGTCCAACCGGGGAAGCCCCCGGCTAGAAGACGTACTCGACCGAGCCCTCCCCCGCCAGAGCCTGGATCTCGCTCGTCAACTGCGCCGAGGGCGCGATCCGCATGGAATCGGCGGCTTTCAGGGTCGCCTCGAACTCTCCGGGACGGACGAGGCGGATCGAGACGGGAGTCGTGCCCGGATGCAGTCGCAGCCGCTCCTGGAGGCGGGCGAGAACGCTCTCGTCGGCATACGCCAGGTTCACGCGGATCGCGAGCTCGCGGGCCCGCCGCTCCCGGATCCCTTCGAGAGGTGCGATCTCCTGGATCGTCAGCTCGAGCGCGCCCCCGGACTCGCGAACGGTCGCGGTCGCCAGCACCGGAAGATCGTCCCGCAACCAGCCCTGGACTTTCTCGTAGAGGCTCGCGAAAACGGCCACCGGAATCGAGCCGCTGGTGTCCTCGAGGACGGCCTTCAGCATCGTCTTGCCTTCGTTGATGCCCTTCTTGATCTTCTGTTTCTTCAGGCTCACGAGCACGCCGGCGATCCGGACGGACTGCTCCACGCGGTTCCCGAGGTCGGCGATTCGCGACTCGGCGAACCGCTCGATCTCCTCCGTGAAGCGGGTCAGCGGATGGCCCGTGACGTAAAAACCGAGCGTGTCCTTCTCGCCCTTGAGCTTCTCGTCGAGCGCCCATTCGGGCTGATCCGGGAACGCGTCGGCGGGAGGGCCCTCGGACTCGGCCGACCCGCCGCCGAAGAGGTCGGACTGGCCGAGCTCGGTGTCCTCCCGCGCCCGGGCCGCGCGCGCGAGCACGCGCTCGGAGGCGGCCGCCAGGGTCGCGCGGTTTTTCCCGAGCGAGTCGAAGGCGCCGGCGGCGATCAGCGCGTCGAGCGTGCGCTTGTTCACGAGCCGCGAGTCCAGGCGCAGCGCGAAATCCGTGAACGAGGCGTAGGGCCTCTTCGCGCGCTCCTCCAGGATCGACTGGGCCGCGGCCTCGCCCACGCCCTTGATCGCGGCCAGGCCGAACCGGATCGACCCGCCCACGGCCGAGAAGCTCCGCCCCGACTCGTTGATGTCGGGCGGGAGCACCGGAATGGACGACTCCTGGCAGTCGCCCAGCACCTTCACGATGCCGTCGGTCGAGCCGATCTCGGCCGACAGGTTGGCCGCGAAGAAGTCGACCGGGTAGTGCGCCTTGAGATACGCGGTCTTGTACGCCACCAGCGCATAGGCGACCGCGTGCGACTTGTTGAAACCGTACCGCGCGAAGGGTTCGATGAGCGCCCAGAGCTCCTGCGCCTTCTTCGTCGGCGTGCCCTGCTCGACGCACCGCCGGATGAACTTCTCGCCTTCGGCGAGCATGATTTCCCGCTTCTTCTTGCCGATCGCCTTGCGCAGCAGGTCGGCTTCGGCGAGCGAGTAGCCCGCCACGACCTGCGCGATGCGCATGACCTGCTCCTGGTACACCAGAATGCCGAGGGTCTCCGCCAGGATCGGCTCGAGCTCGGGCAGCGGATAAGTCACCTTGCTCGTGCCGACGCGCCGCCGCACGTAATCCTCGACCGTGCCCGCGTCGAGCGCGCCCGGCCGGTAGAGGGCGTTCAGGGCCGCCAGGTCCGCGAAGACCCGCGGCTTGGCCCGGCGCAGCAGGTCCCGCATGCCTCCCGAGTCGAACTGGAAGACGCAGGCGGTTTTCCCCGATCGAAAGAGCTCGTACGTGGGCTCGTCGTCGAGTGGGAGGTGGTCCATGTCGAGCGTGACGCCCAGGCGCTCCCGGACGGCGGCCTCGGCCGCCTGGAGGATGTCGAGCGTGATGAGACCCAGGAAGTCGATCTTCAGCAGGCCCATCTTCTCGACCGCATTCATGTCGAACTGCGTCGTGATCTCGTCTTTGTTCGTCCGGTAGAGCGGCAGGAACTCGATGATCGGCCGGGGCGCGATCACAACACCGGCGGCGTGGATGCCGGCGTGGCGGGAGAGCCCCTCGAGCCGCTCGGCGATTCGTACGACTTTCGCGATCGACTCGTCCGCCGCCATGGCCTCCTTCAGACCGGGCGACTCGCGGAAGGCCCGCTCGAAGTTCACGTCCGGACCGTCGGGCACGAGCTTGGCGATGCGGTCGCCCAGCGAGACCGGGAGAGAGAGGACGCGGGCCACGTCCCGCACCGCGAGTTTCGGTTTCAGCTGCGAGAAGGTCACGATCTGGGCCACGTTCTCGCGCCCGTACTTCTTCGTCACGTACTCGATGACTTCGCCGCGGCGCGCCTGGCAGAAGTCGATGTCGATGTCCGGCATCGAGATGCGCTCGGGATTCAGGAAGCGCTCGAACAGGAGGTCGTACTCGAGCGGGTCGATCTCCGTGATCCGCAGGGCCCAGGAGACGATCGAGCCGGCGGCGCTGCCTCTCCCCGGCCCGACGGCGATCCCCTTCTCGCGCGCATAGCGGATGAAGTCCGAGACGATCAGGAAGTAGGACGGGAACCCCATCTTCTCGATGACACCGATCTCGTACTCGAGGCGCTCCCCGTATTTCGCGTCGGGAATCTGCGTTCGCCGCCGCGTCCCCTCGGCCGCGAGCTCCGACAGACGCCGGTCGAGCCCCTCGCGGGCGAGGTCGCGGAAGTAGTCGGCCGGAGGCCGCCCGTCCGGCGCAGTAAAGGTCGGGAGATGCAGGCCGTCCGTGTCGAACGACACGGCGCACCGCTCGGCGATGGCGACGGTGTTCGAGACCGCCTCGAGGCTCCAGGAGCGGAAGCGCGCTTTCATCTCGTCGGGGTCCTTGACGTAGAACTCGTCGTTGTAGAAACGCATCCGGCGCTCGTCCTCGAGGGTCTTCCCCATCCCGATGCACAGCAGGACCTCATGGGGGAAGGCGTCGTCGCGGCGCAGGTAATGGCTGTCGTTGGTGGCCACGACGGGAGCGCCCGTCTCCGTCGCCAGCCGCAGCAGGTCGGGCACGATCGCGGTCTGCTGCGGCAGGCCGTGGTCCATGATCTCGACGTAGAAATTGCCCTTGCCGAAGATCTCCTCGTACTCGAGGAAGACCTTCTTGGCCCCGGCGAAATTGCCCCGTGAGAGCGCTCCGGCGACCTCCCCCTTCAGGCAGCCCGAAAGGCCGATCAGGCCCTCGGCGTGCTCCCGCAGAAGGGCCTTGTCCATGCGCGGACGGTGGTAGAAGCCGCTGAGGTAGCCCTCCGAAACCAGACGGACGAGGTTGCGGTATCCCTTGTCAGTCGCTGCGAGCAGCGTCAGGTGGTACGCATATCCCTCCCCCGACTCGCTCGCGGCCTGCGCTTCCCGGTTCGTGCGGTCACCGGGCGCGATGTAGGCCTCGACGCCGATGATGGGCCGGACGCCCTGCTGCATCGCCTCGTGAAAGAAGTGGAACGCACCGAACATGTTCCCGTGGTCGGTGACCGCCACGGCGGACATCCCGAGCTCCGCGACACGCCGTGTCAGCTCCGGAAGCTTGTTGGCGCCGTCGAGAAGGGAGTACTGGCTGTGGAGGTGAAGGTGGACGAAGTCGCCGGGCATCGGAAATCGATTCTATTCTCATTGACGCCCGCCGGGAGCGGCGCGCGGACGCGCGAAAGCGATAGGCTCTCGATGACTCTCCGGAGGAAGGCAGCATGAAACCGTATTCCCTTTTCGCAGCCGCGTTCTGCGCTTCCGCGCTCCTCGCGGCGCAAGCGCCGCCGCCGCCCTCCGGCTCCTCCGCGCCGATCGAGGCCGACGCGGTCTGGACGCCGCCGGCGGGTTTCCTGGAAAAGTTTCACGCGGCCTGCGACGCGCTGGCGGGTCCAAAGTTCACCGACTGCTTCGTGGACCAGATGCGGAAGGCCGGCGCGCCGCCGCCGGCCCTCGCCTTCGCCCGCCGGACGGAGGGTGTGGGATACCTGCGCGCTTTCCGGGACACGGGCGTCGTCGACGTGGTCTACGCCGAGTATCCGTTGCGCGCCAACGAGAATCGGGCATGCCTTCTCGTCAACGGCCAACCGCCCTGGATCGACGTGGACGACGCCGCGCTCCTCGATCGCAAGGCGCTCGCCAACGACCGGAACTGGGCCGCCATCCTGAAGAAGTACCCGAAGGCCACGCTCTTTCCCTCGGATCGGGCGGGCCCCACCCTGCCCGGCGCGCGGCGCTTCCGGGACGGCAGCGTCGAGTTCACCGTCGACTTTCTGGCGCTCGACGGCTGCCACGCCTGCGCCGCCGTGGGCACAGTCCGCTTCGTGTTCCGCTTCGACGCGACCGGAAAGTTCCTCGGGACCACGCTCAAGAGCGTTCGCCGCCGGAGCTAACATGCTCGCCCGACTGCTCGCCCGCCTCAACCTCCGTTTTCCCGTGCTTTTCGTTCTTCTGGCGACGGTGACGGCGGCGGACCTCCTCGTGCCTGACATCCTGCCCTTCGTCGATGAGCTCGTGCTGGCGCTCCTGACCGCGATCTTCGGGCTCTGGCGGAACCGGCGCGGCGGGAAGGGGCCCCCTGCGGCCATCGACGTCCGCCGGGATTAACGCCGTGCTTCGCACGACGTTGCCTATTGCCGGGGGCCTCCCTTCGGTGGAGGGCTCAGTCCGTCACTCCCACTCGATCGTCGCCGGCGGCTTCGAAGTGATGTCGTAGACGACGCGATTGACGCCGCGCACGGATCCGACCACGCGACTCGCGATCGCGTCGAGCACTTCGTGGGGCATCCGGAACCAGTCGGCGGTCATGAAGTCGGTCGTCTGCACCGCCCGCACCGCGAGCACGAAGTCGTGCGTCCGCCCGTCCCCCATGACCCCGACGGAGCGGACGGGAAGGAGCACCGCGAAGGCCTGGGAGATCGCGTCGTAAAGCCCGGCGCGGCGGATCTCCTCGAGCACGATCTCGTCGGCCTTCTGCAGGATCGCCACTTTCTCCGGCGTGACCTCGCCCGGGATGCGGACCGCGAGGCCCGGTCCGGGGAACGGATGCCGCGCGAGAAACTCCCGCGGGAGTCCGAGCTCGGCCCCGAGCTGCCGGACCTCGTCCTTGAACAGCTCGCGCAGGGGTTCGATCAGCTCGAACCCCAGGCGCTCGGGTAGCCCGCCCACGTTGTGATGCGTCTTGATCACCGCCGAGGGGCCCTTGATCGACACCGACTCGATGACGTCGGGGTAGAGCGTTCCTTGCGCGAGGTAGCGGGCGTCGGGAATGCTGCGGGCTTCCTCCTGGAACACCTCGATAAAGGTGCGGCCGATGATCTTACGCTTCTCCTCGGGGTCGGTAACACCCGCCAGACGGGACAGAAAGAGGTTCGAGGCGTCCACCGCGTGGACGCGGATCCCGAGGCCGCCGAAGGCGTCGACGACCTGCTGTCGCTCGTGCGCGCGCAGGAGGCCGTGGTCGACGAGAATCGGGAACACGCGGTCGCCCAGAGCCTCGCGCAGGAGAATCGCCGTGACCGACGAGTCGACACCACCCGACAGCGCGCAGATCACCGAGCCCGACGGGGCCTGGCGGCGGATCGCGTCGACCTTCTCCTGCCGGAACCCGGCCATCGTCCAGTCGGGCCGCACCTTGCAGATCCGGAAGAGGAAGTTCTCGAGAACTTCCGTGCCGTGGACGGTGTGCCGGACCTCCGGGTGAAATTGCAACCCGTACACGCCCTTCTCGGGATTCTCGAAGGCGGCGATCGGTGTCGACGCGGTCGAGGCGATGACGCGGAAGCCCGGCGGCGGTGCGGTGACGGAGTCGCCGTGGCTCATCCAGACCGTCTGCTCGGGCTCGAGGCCCGCAAAGAGCGCGGCATCTACCGCCAGCCGAGCGGTTGCCCGGCCGAACTCGCGGCCTTCGGCGTTGGCAACCTGGCCGCCGGCCGCGAGGGCCATCCATTGCATGCCGTAGCAGAGCCCGAGGACCGGAATTCCCAGGGCCGTCGGATCCGACGCCGGTAGGGGTGCGTCCTTCTCATAGACGCTCTGCGGGCCGCCCGAAAGGATGATTCCGGCGGGGTTCGAGCGGCGGATCTCCTCTGCCGAAGCCGAAGGCGGCAGGACGACGGAGAAGACCCGGGCCTCGCGGATACGCCGCGCGATCAGCTGCGTGTACTGGCCGCCGAAGTCCAGGATGACGACGGAGCGGCCCGTCCCGCTCATGGGGAGCTGACCCTGGCCAGGAGCGCCAGCGGTCCCGCCAGGACCGCGGCGGGCAGGACGGCCGCTGCTGCCGCCGCCAACGGCGCGGCCGCCGCAAGAAGGGGTGCGATCAGCGTCCCCGGCGCCTGGCGCAGAGCCGCCTTCTCCCCGAACCACATGAGGGCGGCGCTCGCCACGAGCAGGAGCGCGGGGTAAATCACCGCGAAGGCCCGCCCGTACCCCGAGGCGCGGCGTTTCGCCCGCGGGCCGAAGAGTACGCGCTCGGCCAGGGCCACGGTCAGGATGAAGAGGAGCGTCGTCAGGTACGCCGGTACGAAGAAGACCAGGGCCTGCTGGAGGAATCTCACCTCGGGCGCCGCCACCGCGGCTTCGCCGACCCATTCCTGGAAAAAGGGGTAGGTCCCGAAACCCGGGTCCTTGCGTCCGTGAGTCAGCAGGAACATCAGGACATTGAGGAGGAAGGCCGAGGGGAGCAGGAGCGCGGCTTGCCGGAGGAACCTCACGTGCCGACCCATTGTAGCCGATCTGCGGGTCAAGGCGCCTCTGGTTAGAATAACGGCGCCGTGCAGCTTCGAAAATCGACGCGGATCTGGCTCGCCATTTTCGCCGTGGGCCTTGCGGCCGCGTTCCTGCTCGAGCGCGCGCTTCCCGAAAGCGGCTGCTTCGGCGCCTTCGCCGGGCTCCTCGCCAGCGCGGCGGGTCTCGTCCTCCTCTTTCGCACAGGCGCGGTCGCGTTCCGGGCGATCATCCGTAGGACGACGCTTCGGCTCGCCTTCTCCTACTTCCTCATCGGGGTCCTGCCGATTCCCCTCCTCGCAACCCTCCTTTTCCTCGGCTCCTACATCGTCGCCAACCAGTTCATCGCAAACCGGCTGCGCCGGGAGATCACAGCCGTCGCCGAGAAAGCCGGGGTTGAGCGAAAAGACCTGCCCGAGGTGCGCGTGGATCCTCGGGGCCTCGTCGCGGTTTCCGGCGTGCCGTGGCTCCAGCTCGGCGACAAGGCGCCCTGGGTGGCTGGACTTGCCCGGCCAGGTTTTCTTGCGTCGGGAGGCAGGGTCTGGCTGGCCGTGCCCCGCTCGAAGAGCGGCGCCGCGCTGCTCGACCTCTCCGTTCCGGCGGCCCCCTGGCTCCAGGAGCTTGCGGACCGCACCGGTTACGAGGTGAGCGTCGGGCTCGAGTCGGCCACGGCGAACGAGAAGGGGCTGCAGATTTCGACGAGTCCCGGGACGAAAGCCCCCGGAATTATCCAGGTCGACATGGCCGAGAACGGAGCGGCGCCCGTCCGTCCTCGCGGGGCCGCGAAGCGCGGATCGGGCCTGTGGCACGGGGACTGGATCCAGGCCTACTACCTCGAGACCCTTCTGAACGCCGTCGGGGAGAACGCGGAGACGGGGGGCAACGTGGCGGTGCTCGGAGCGGCGACCTCGCCCCGGGTCCTCTTCGATCAGCTCTTCTTTCAGGGGGTGGACGAGATCCGGGGCATCTTCCTGGTCGCGTTCCTCGCGGTCGGCGGGGCGCTCGCCGTCGTGTACCTCGCGGCGCTGGCTATCGCCTTCGTTCTGGCCGGCTCGATCGCCCGCAACGTCAACCGGCTCACCCGCGCCACGCAGGCCATGGCCCGGGGCGACTTCTCGGTCCGCGTGAACTCGCGGTCGCGCGACCAGATCGGAGACCTCGCGCGGTCCTTCGACGGGATGGCGGTCTCGATGCAGGGCCTCCTCGCCGAAACGGCCCGCAAGGAGCGCCTCGAGGGCGAGATCGCGATGGCGCAGACGATCCAGCACAAGCTGCTGCCGCCTCCGGAGGCCCAACTGCCGGGGTTGTCGGCCCTCGCGTACTTCAGGCCGGTCGCCGAGATCGGCGGGGACTACTACGACTACATCGGCCTGCCGGACGGTCGGACGGCGGTGGCCCTCGGGGACGTCGCCGGACACGGGCTGCCGACCGGCCTGCTCGTCGCGATGGTCAAGGCCGCGCTCTCGACGCTGCTCGAAGCGGGACATCGCGACGGGGAGCTCCTCACGCGCCTGAACGATCTGATTCACCGCTCCACGGACCCGAGGCATTACATGACCCTCGCGTTGCTCTCCTACGACCCCGAGAGCCGACGGGGCGTCCTGTCGAACGCCGGACAGCTCGCGCCGTATCGGATCTCCGGAGACCGGATCGAATCGCTGTCCCTCCCCTCCTTTCCGCTCGGCCTTTTCGCCGAACGCCAGTTTCCGTCCCGGGAGTACGCCTTCGCCGCCGGAGATCGTCTCGTCTTCCTGAGCGACGGGCTCGTCGAAGCCGTGGATTCGCACGACGAGGCGTTCGGCTTCGAACGCCTCGAGGCCGAGCTCGACGCCCACAAAGCGGCAGGCGCCGCTGTCCTGCGCGACAGGTTGCTCGCGGCCGTCCGCACGCATTGCAAGGAGCGGGAGCCGGACGACGACTGCACGCTGCTGATCCTGACGCTCGACTGAGCATCGGACCGGGACCAGCCGGCCGGCGGCGCTGCGGTAGAGTCGGCCCCTGAAAACACGGAGCGAACATGCGAAAAACCGCCCTGTCGGCTCTCGGGTGCCTTCTTTCCGCGGGGATGGCCGCCCAGTCCTCCCCCTTCGTGGACGCGAAGATCGAGCGGATTCTCGTCAACGAGCTCTCCGGCGATCTCGCCTTCGAGACCCTGCGGATCACGACGCAGTGGCACAAGCCGTCCGCATCCGAAGGGTTCTTCGCCGTCGCGCGGTATGTCGAGGAGCGGGCGAAGGCCGTGGGGCTCCAGGACGTGCGCTGGATCGACCAGGTGGCCGAATCGGCCGGGTGGACCTGCCACCGCGCCGAGGCCACGCTCATCGAGGGCGTGGGCGCGAGCGCCCGCGAGACGCGCCTGGGAAGTTACGCCGAGGTCGCGACCTCCATCGCCGACAACTCCCGCCCGGCCGACGTGACGGCGGAGCTCGTCGACGTCAACGCCGGCGACCGCGCCGCCGACTACACGGGAAAAGACGTGCGGGGCAAGATCGTGCTCGCTTACGGCGCGCTCTCCGCCGTGATGCAACAGGCCGTCTGGAGGCGCGGCGCCGCGGGGATCCTCTCGTGGGCTTCCTCGCGCCTGAATCCCCTGGCCGATTCGGCCGATCAGGTTGCCTGGCTGAGCGTGCCGGAGAAGGACGGGCCGGGAGGCGAGAAGACGACCTGGGCGTTCGTCCTCTCTTCGCGCCAGGGGAAGGCGCTCTCCGACCGGCTCCGGGGCGACACGACGCGCCGGACTTTCGTCGGGGAGTCGGGTTTCTCGGGCAGCCCGCTCCGCCTGCACGTGGTGGTCGAGTCCCGCTTCACCGAGAAGAAAACAGCGATGGTCGAGGCCCGGATTCCCGGAACCGATCGGTCGCTTCCCGAGATCGTGCTGACCGCTCACCTGCAGGAGGAGAAGTTTTCTGCCAACGATGACCAGTCCGGGGTCGCCAGCATCCTCGAGATCGGGCGGGCGCTCACGCGCCTGATCGCCGAGGGTAAGCTGCCGCGTCCCCGGCGCGGAATCCGGTTCTGGTGGTGCGACGAGATCTACTCGGAGTACCGGTACTTCGCGGATCACCCCGGCGCCGAGAAGACGATGCTCGCCAATCTCAACCAGGACATGGTGGGCGCGAAGCAGTCGGTTGGAGGACGCGTGCAATACATGGCGCGCACCCCCTGGTCGCGCCCGTCGTACCTGAACGACGTCCAGGAGAGCATTCTCGACATGGTGGTCGACGGCAACAACGGGTTCCTGCCGGCGTGGCAGGCCAATTCGATCCCGCCGGGCGACCCGTTCTCGAAACCGATCTTCTCGCGCCTCGGAACGCGGGAGCCCTTCCACGCGAGGGCGGTCCCGTACTTCGACAGTACCGACCACCTCGTCTTCGACGACGTCTGGGTCGGCGTGCCGGGCACGTCTCTGACGAACTGGCCCGACGAGTACATCCACTCGAGTGTCGACGACCTCTGGCAGATCGACCCGACGCAGTTGAAGCGCAACGCCTTCGTCGTTGCCGCGGCGACCTGGTGGCTCGCGACCGCCGACGCGAAAAGCGTCGAGCCCCTTGGCGCGTTCGTCGCGGCTCGCGGAGTCGAGCGCCTCGCGGGGAATCTCGCCACGGCCCTCACCTGGCTGCGCTCCGGGAAGGGCGCCCCGGAGGAGCGCTATCGCGCGGCCTCGGGTCTCCTCGCCGTCGCCCTCGAAACCGAGATCGCGGCGGTCGAGTCGTCCCGGGCGGTCGGCCCCATCGCCGCAGGCGACTCCGCCGAGGGCTTCCTCGCCGCCCAGGGCGCGTCGCTCGCCGCGATCGGCCGGAATCTCCACGGCGAGCTCGACCGGGCGTACGGCGCGTCGAGCGGGGGCGCGAAGCCGCCGTCGGGCCCGGATCCGGCCCTCTCGCTCCTGCAGGCCCGGACGCCGCGTTTTCCGGTGTCGACCCTGCACGACTGGATGGCGTTGAAGAAACGGATCGCCGATAAGCGCGTCGTAGAGCTCCGGGCCCAAAGCGACGAGAAGGAGCGCGAGGCCGCCCGCAAGACCAAGGCTTCAAAGGGCAAGGCGGGTGAGCTGGGGAAAGCGTCCGCACCTGCTGCCGAGCCCGAAACTCTCTCCCCCCTGATGGCAGACGCCACGATGAATGCGATCGACGGCAAGCGTACTGCCGCGGAGATCGCGCGGCGCGTCTGCGCCGAGGCGCTCGCCGCGGGATGGTGGTACTACGGGGAAACCACGCCGGCCCGCGTCAGGACGTTTCTGGAGAAGCAGGCGAAGGACGGACTGATCGCGTGGTGAGGCCGCGTCACCGCCAGCGGCCCTCCACCCAGTGCCATCCGTGCCGGCTCTTCTTCCAGTGGCCAGCCTTCCAGACCGCGCGCGGGCGCGGCGGCTGCTTCCAGGCGCCCGGCACCCATAAGTACGCGCCTCCATCCCAGCGGTGGTAACCGCGGACCCAGACGAAGTCCGGTCCGGGCGACACCTGCACGAACTCGACTTGCGGAGTCGGAGGCGCGACCCGCACGTACACGGCGGAGGGAGGCGGAGGCGGACACGCCGTCAATGCGAGAAGGGGCGCCGCGAGCAACAACGCGTGTCGGAGTCCTCGTTTCATTCTGTGCTCCTCTCGAATAGACGACCGAAGGACGGCCGGGTTGGCGCGCCTTCCAACGTCATTTCTCCCTTCGGGAGCAACTCTCTTGCCAACCGGCCGCGGACGTAGCCGCTCGATCTCTCTGCGGAACCGTGAAAACATCGCCTCCGATGCGTCGACTCGCCGCTCTCGGAGCGTACCTTTTCGTCGCGGCCGCCTCGGCCTGCGGCCGGGCGCGCCCGGTGCCCGATCTCGCCACGGCCCGGGTCGTCGACCTGACGCACTCGTTCGACGCGTCCACGATCTACTGGCCCACGTCCCCCTCCGCCTTCGAGCTCCGGCCGCTCGCCGCTGGCCAGACTTCGGGCGGCTGGTTCTACTCCTCCAACGCGCTCTGCACGCCCGAGCACGGCGGCACGCATCTGGACGCGCCGTTTCACTTCGCGAAGGACGGGCGGACGGCGGATCGGATCCCGGTCAGGGAGCTCATCGCGCCGGCTGTCGTGCTCGACGTCCGCGCAAAGGCGGCGGCGGACCCCGACTACCGCCTCACGGCCGGGGACGTCCGCGACTGGGAGAAGCGCCACGGGCCGATTCCTGCCGGCGCGATCGTACTTCTCGAGACGGGCTGGAGCGCTCGCTGGCCCAATCGGAAGGCTTACCTGGGAGACGACACGCCCGGCGACGCTTCGAAGCTCCACTTTCCGTCCTACGGCAAGGAGGCCGCGGAATACCTGGTGCGTGAGCGCAAGGTCGGGGCCCTCGGCGTCGACACCGCCTCGATCGACTACGGAGCTTCGCAGGACTTTCTCGTCCACCGGATCGCCAACGGCGCGAACGTGCCCGGCCTCGAGAACGTCGCCCATCTCGACGAGCTCCCCGAGCGGGGAGCCTGGATCGTCGCGCTCCCCATGAAGATCGCCGGCGGCTCGGGAGGGCCGCTGCGGATCGTGGCGCTGCTCCCCTGACCGCCGACGTGGCCGGGCCGCATCCCTTCGGGCTCCACCGCTCGCTCGATCCGCCGGGTGTCCTGCCCCAGGTCGCCCGCCGGCTCGACGCGACACCCCGCGCCCTCGAGAACGAGCTCGCGGTCTCGGTGCGCGCGCTTTCGATCGACTCGGCCTCGTTCCGGCAGCTGCGCGAGGTCGAGGCGTCGACGGGCGAATCGCTGGCCGATCAGATCGGGCGCATCGTGCGCGAGCGCGGGAAGATGCAGAACCCGGTCACGGGCTCCGGCGGCATACTGATCGGTGAGGTCGCCGAGGTCGGTCCGAAGCATCCAGCGGCGGGGACGCTGTCCCCCGGCGAGCGCATCGCGTCACTCGTGTCCCTGACCCTGACTCCCCTGCAGCTCGAGTCGATCGGCGCGGTCCACGTCGAAACGGAGCGGGTGGACGTCTCGGGAACCGCCATCCTCTTCGCGCGCACGCTTTACGCGCGGTTGCCCGAGGATTTCACGGAGGAAGTCGCCCTGGCCGCCTTCGACGTCGCGGGCGCGCCGGCGACCGTTCTGCGCGACGCGCGTGCCGGTCAGACGGTCCTCGTCATCGGCACGGGGAAGGCGGGTCTCCTGTGCCTGGCGGCGGCCCGAGAGGCCGTCGGGCCGGAGGGACTCGTCCTGGCCGTCGAGCCCTCCGCCTCCGCGTCCGAGAGGGCGCGGGGCCTCGCCCTTGCCGACGCGGTCTTCTCGATCGACGCCCGCGACCCCGTCGCGATGCTCTCCGCGATCGAAACGGCCACGTCCGGCCGGCTCTGCGACCTCGTCGTCAACGTGGCCAATGCCGCGGGCACCGAAGCGGCAAGCGTTCTTTGCGCGCGGGACGACGGGGCCGTTCTCTTCTTCGGCATGGCGACGTCTTTCTCGGCCGCTGCGCTCGGAGCGGAGGGTCTGGCGCGGCCGACCACTCTTCTGATCGGGAACGGCTACGTCCCCGGCCACGACCAGACCGCCCTCGCGCTCCTGCGCCGCCATGCCTCGTTGTCCCATGCCTTCGCTGTGCTCGCCGGAAAACCCGGCCGATGACGGCGGCCGGAGCGGCGCTGGCGGAGACGATCCGCGTTTCGGGCGCCCGGCGGACCGCGTTCCTCGGGTTGGCGAAGAACGTCGGGAAGACGACGGCTCTCGTCGGGGTGCTCGAGCAGCTTCACCTAGCCGGCGTCGCGGCCGGGACGACGTCGGCGGGCCGCGACGGCGAGGAGTTCGACGCGATCACGGGCGAGCCGAAGCCGCGCTTTCACCTCTGGCCGGGGCAGTTCATCGCGTCCGCGGCCTCGACGTACGAGTCGGCTTCTTTCCCGACAACCGAGCTGGCCACGCTCCCCTTCGCGACACGGTTCGGCCCGGTCCAGCTCCGGCGCGCGGAGGGAGAAGGCGAGATGGAGATCATCGGGCCGAGCACGGCCTCGCAGATGGCGACGACAGCGGCGGCGCTGGAGGTCGCCGGCGCCGAGGTGCTGCTGCTCGACGGCGCGGTGGGGCGCCGGGCCTTCGCGTGCGCCCGTGTGGCCGACGGGATCGTGCTCGCGGTCGGCATGGCGGCCGGGGGGTCCTTGGAAAGCGTCCTGGCGGCGGCAGGCGCGGCGGCGGAGCTCATCCGGCTTCCCGCGCCGCCCGCTGGCGCCGCAGAGCGCGTCTTCGCCGGAGCCCTGAGCGGCGAGGCTCTGCAAAAAGTCACGCCCCGCCCAAACGAAGTCCTCGTCGCCGAAGACTTCACGTGCATTTTTCTTTCTTCCGCCGAGCGGCGGCGCCTGGCGCAGCAGGGGGTCACGCTGGCCGTGCGCCGTCCGGCGCGGCTCCTCGCGGTGACCGCAAACCCGACCGCGCCTGGCCGGCCCCCGGTCGGCGCGAAGCACCTCTACGACGCGCTCCGATCCGTGTTCCCGGATGTCCCGCTCTTTGACCTCGTGGCTGACCTCCAGTCACCGTAAGGGCGCAGACCTCCGCCCGCTATACTTTCAGCCCGAATGGCCTCCCAGCTGGGCCTCTCTCCGGACCAGATCGAGCGGTGTCGGCGCATGGCGCGTCGGGTGGCCGACGGCGTTTCGAGCGAGACCGAGCGCTTCACGACGGTCGCAACGGAGCGGACCGTCCTGCGACTGCTCGGCGTCGACGGTGTGGACGCGGAGGAGGTCCCGCTCCCCAATCGGGTCGTGGAGTCGCTGTCGGCCGCCGGCCGCCTGTCGCGTGGCGCGGCGGTGTGGATGGGCAGCGCTCTGGCCCGGGGAGCGCCCGGGGTCTCCGAAGCCGCGCTCGCGCTGGCGGAACCCGCCGGAGCCGCCGGTCTCGCCGAGCACCCGCTCTGGCGCGAGGCGATTGCGCCCCGCGTCGAGGAGGGCCTCGCGCGGATCCGCTCTTGCCGCGCGGAGCGCGAACGCCGCCTCGGCTCCCACCCGCCCGACGAGCTTCCCCTGCTCTACGCGATCGTCGCCACCGGCAACATCCACGAGGACGTCGTCCAGGCGCAGGCGGCTGCGCGCGCCGGCGCCCAGTGCATCGCGGTGATCCGCTCCACGGCGCAGTCGCTGCTCGACCACGTTCCGTTCGGCGCCACGACGGCCGGGTTCGGGGGCACCTTCGCGACCCAGGAGAACTTCCGGCTCATGCGCTTGGCGCTCGACGCGGTCGAGCCCGAGCTCGGCCGGTACGTGCGGCTGGTGAACTACTGCTCGGGGCTGTGCATGCCCGAGATCGCCGCCATGGGAGCCTTCGAGCGGCTGGACATGATGTTGAACGACGCCCTGTACGGCATCATCTTCCGCGACATCAATCCCCTCCGCACGCTGATCGACCAGAGGTTCTCGCGCCGCATCAACGCGGCGGCCGGGGTCGTGATCAACACCGGCGAGGACAACTACCTGACGACCGCCGACGCCGTCGAGCAGGCGCCCGCGGTGCTTGCCTCGCAGTTCATCAACGAACGGCTGGCCAAGGACGCGGGGCTCGAGGACTGGCAGATCGGCCTCGGCCACGCCTTCGAGATCGACCCGGAGCTCGAGGACGGCCTCCTGTACGAGATTGCGCAGGCCCGGGCCGCGAGGGAGATCTTCCCGGACGCGCCCCTGAAATACATGCCGCCGACCAAGCACATGACCGGCAACGTCTTTCGCGGCTATCAGCAGAACGCCCTCTTCGTTCTGACCTCGGTCCTCACGGGCCAGTCCATCCACCTGCTCGGCATGCTGACGGAAGCGCTCCATACGCCCTTCCTCCACGACCGCTGGCTCGCGATCGACCAGGCGCGGACCATCCGCCGTAACGCGCGGCATCTCGGCGACGAGCTGACCTTCCGCCCGGACGGCCGCATCGTGCGGCGGGCGCACGAAGTGCTGGACGAGGCCGAGAAGATCCTCGAGCGCGTGGCCGCACAAGGCCTCTTCGCCGCACTCGCGGCGGGAGTCTTCGCCGACACGCGCCGCCTCCACGACGGGGGCCGGGGCTTCGACGGCGTCGTCGTCCGCGATCCGGCGTACGCGAACCCATTTTTGGAGGCCTGGAGCCGGACACCCGCGGGGGCGCACGCATGAGCGAGACCACGAGCATCCGGCCGTACGGCGACAAAAAGAACGACGGCGCCGTGCAGATCTCCTTCACGCTCCCGATCGCGAAATCCGCCATCGCCACGGAGGCGGCCAAGCGGTACGTGGCCCGGATGGGGATCCGGGAGCCGTACGTCTCGCTGGCGGAGGCGATTGCCCCCGACTTCACCTATTTCATCGTCTACGGCCGCGCGACGCACGAGATCGATGTTGGGGCGATCACGGCCGAGGAGACTCCGGTGGCCGCTCTGGACCGAGAGGAGATCGACGCGGAGATCGCGCGCCGGTTTGGTCGGCGGCTCGTCGTGCTCGGCTGCGCCCTCGAGTCCGACGCCCACACGGTAGGCCTCGACGCGATTTTCAACATGAAGGGCTTCGCCGGCGACTACGGCCTGGAGCGGTATCATGGTTTCGACGCCCGAAACCTCGGGGCGCAGGTCCCCGTGGCCGAAGTCGCGCGGAAAGTCCGGGAGGCTCCGGCCGACGCGGTCCTCGTGTCCGCCACGGTCACGCAGAACGAGATCCACATCCGCCACCTGACCGACCTCGTCGACATGCTCGAGGCCGAACGCCTGCGCGACCGCGTCGTGCTGATCGCCGGCGGGGCCCGCGTCGACCACGCCCTCGCCAAGGAGCTCGGCTACGACGCCGGGTTCGGGCCGGGGACGACGGCCTCGCGGGTCGCGGCCTTCCTGCTGGAGGAGATGTCGCGCCGGCAGGATCTTGTGGGCGGGCAGCGATGACCGAGCGCGTGGTCCTGCGCCTGCGCGTCGGAGCGGAACAGGCCCACTACGGCGGCGGCCTCGTGGACGGAGCCTTCGTGCTGAAGCTCTTCGGCGACGCGGCGACGGAGCTCTTGATCCGCCACGACGGCGACGAAGGCCTCTTCCGGGCGTATTCTTCGGTCGATTTCCTCGCCCCGGTCCACGGCGGCGACTATCTGGAGGTCGAAGCCGAGATCACGCGCGTCGGCAAGACCTCACGGGAGATGCGCTTCGAAGCCCGCAAGGTCATTACGCCGCAAGACGGGTCGTCGGCCCGGCTCGTCGATCCTCCGGAGATCGTGGCGCGTGCCACGGGGACCTGCGTCGTGCCGCTGGAAAAGCAGCGGAAGCGGCAATGAGCGACGAGCTTCTCATCACCGTGGCGGGCGTGGGAGCGGAGGTGATGCGGGACCAGCAGCCCCACCTGCCTCTGCTGCCCGACGAGGTCGGCGAGGAGTACCGACGCGCCTGCGACGCCGGCGCCACGATCGGACACGTCCATGGGCGCAAGCCCGACGGCACCCCCACACAGGATCTCGAGACCTTCCGCGCGTATTCGGCCGCGATCCGGGCCCGCTCCCCGATCCTCCAGCAGTTCTCGACGGGCGGCGCCGTGGGCATGGGGGTGGAAGAGCGCATCGCGGCCCTGGTCCTGAAACCCGACATGGCGACCCTCACGCTCGGCACCTGCAACTTCGGCGAAGACGTCTTCGAGAACTCCCTGCCCACGATTCGGACGATCCTCGACCGGCTCAAGACTTACGGCATCACGCCCGAGCTCGAGATCTTCGACGACGGCATGCTCGCGACCGCCGACGTGCTCTTCGCCAGGGGATTGCTGACGCCCCCCGCCCATTTCGACTTCGTGCTGGGCGTGCCAGGAGCGGCCGCCGCGACGGCCGAGAACCTGACGCACTTCGCGCGCTCGATTCCGGCGGGGTCGACCTGGACGGTCGCCGGAATCGGGCGGCGCCAGACCGCGATGGCCACGATGGCGATCGCCATGGGAGGCCACGTGCGCGTCGGCTTCGAGGACAACATCTACTACCGCAAGGGGGAGCTGGCGGACTCCAACGCCCGCTTCGTCGAGCGCGTCGCCCGTATCGCCCGGGAGGTGGGCCGGGAGCCCGCCTCGATCGAACAGGCGCGCAAGATCTTGCGTTTGCCGGCCGCCGCGTGAGCGTCGCCAAACCGTCTCCCGCCGCGGGAGAGCTGTCCCGCGGGCTCAACCTGTGGGACACCTCGCTCCTCGTGCTCGGTCTGGTCATCGGCGGCGGCATCTTCCTGACGCCGACCTCCATCGCGAAGGCGCTGCCCGACAGTCGCTGGATCCTCGCGGTCTGGATCGTCGGCGGTCTGCTGTCCATCGCCGGCGGCCTCGTGTACGCCGAAATGGGGGCCATGATCCCGAAGTCGGGCGGCATGTACGTGTACATTCGCGACGCCTTCGGGGAACTGCCGGCATTCCTCTACGCCTGGGTCGCGTACTGGGTGATCCTCGCCGGCGCCGACGCCGCCGTGGCCGTCGGATTTGCCGAGTATTTTTCGGTCTTCTTTCCGAGCCTGTCGACCAGCCGAGTGCTCTTCACGCTGGGCCCGGCTTCGATCACGGCCGGCCAGCTCGTGGCGGTCTCGGCCGTCCTGGTCCTCACGGCGACGCACTACGTGGGCGTCAAGAAGGGCGCGCGAATCCAGGGTCTCTTCACGTCGATGATTCTCCTGGCGCTGTTGTGGATCGCGGTCGGGGGGACGCTCGTGCCCGCGCCGGCCGCCGCGACCTCCCCTGTCGTCCCGGTCACCGCCGCTGCCTTCGGGACCGCCATGGTGGCCGTCTTCTGGACGTACTACGGCTGGAACGAGATCGTGGCGGCAGCCGGGGAGGTCGCCAACCCGAAGCGCAACCTGCCGATCGCACTGCTCCTGGGAACGGGGCTGATCACGCTCCTCTACGTCGGCGTCAACGCGGCGTTCCTGAAGGCGATCCCGCCGGACGAGATGGCCCGGGTCGCGCAACCCGCCGCGGTCGCGGCAACGCGGCTCTTCGGCCCCGGCGCCGCGTACGTGATCTCCCTCGCCATCACGGCCGCCGCCCTCGGCTGCCTCTCCGCCGGGATCGTGCCCGGCCCGCGCATCGTCTACGCACTTTCCAAAGACGGCCTCTTTCCCGCGGCCTTCGCCCGCGTCCACCCGCGGTTCAAGACTCCCTCCTTCGCGCTGGTCGTGCAGGCGGTCTGGATGTCCCTCCTCTGCCTCTCGGGGCGCTACAACGAGCTCTACACCTACGCGACGTTCGCCGTGATCCTCGCGTACGCCGCGACGGGAATCGCGTTGTTCGTCATCCGCCGTCGGCGGCCCGACCTTCCGCGTCCCTACCGCTGCTGGGGTTACCCGGTCGTCCCGTTCGTCTTCGTGGCGAGCTCGATCCTCCTCGCCGTGAACACGATTCGGGAGCAGCCCCGGGAGACGCTCTTCTGCCTCGGGATTCTTCTGCTCGGGCTGCCCGTCTACTTCTGGATGCGCCGGCGCTCCAGGGAGGTCGCACGATGAAACCGATTCTCGTCCTCTCGCTCCTCCTCGTCTTCGCGGCCCCGCCGTCCCCCCCCGAGCCGCTTCTTTCCGGGTTCACGCCGGAGAGAAACGCCTGGCAGCGGGAGTACGAAAAGCGTTTCCTCGCTCTGCCCAAGCCCGAGGAGTGCGGCGAGATCCTGCGGGAGTTGACCCGGACGCCGCATCTTGCCGGAACGCCGGGCAACGAGCGCGTGGCCGAGTTCCTCGCGGCCGAGTACCGCAAGGCCGGCTTCGAGGTCTCGATGCCGGCATATGAGGTGCTGCTCTCCTATCCGCAGAGCGCGAAGATCGAGATCGTCGGCGAGCCGAACGTGCCTTTGGGGCGCGGCGAGCCGCCCATCGCGTCGGATCCGGACACGGCGATCCCGGAGGCGGCCGTGCCCTGGAACGCCTATGCGCCGTCCGCCGAGGTCGTCGGCGAGGTCGTGTACGTCAACCGCGGCAGCGCCGAGGACTACGACCGCCTCGCCCGAATGGGCGTCGAGGTGCGGGGCAAGATCGTTCTGGCGAGATACTTCGGCGGATACCGCGGGGGCAAGTCCCTCGAGGCCGAGAAGCGCGGAGTTCTGGCGGTCCTGGTCTACTCCGACCCGATCGACGACGGCTGGTTCCAGGGACCGGTCTATCCCGAAGGGCCGTGGGGCCCGCCCGGGCACTTCCAGCGGGGAGCCAACGTCTACGACTTCCTCGTGCCGGGTGATCCGCTGACGCCGGGATGGGCGTCGACGCCGGACGCGCGCCGGATCTCCATGGCGGAGTCCGAGATCCTGCCGAAGATGCCGATGATGCCTCTGTCCGCGCGGGACGCCGCCGAGATCCTCCGGCGCCTCTCCGGGCCGGCCGTGCCCGAGTCCTCCTGGCAGGGACTGGCGCTCCCCGAGACCTACCGGGTGGGACCCGGCCCGGTGCGTCTGCATCTGAAGATCGAGAACAGCCGCGAGAAGCGAACGATCCGCAACGTCATTGCCACGCTGAGCGGCCGCGACGAGCCCGAGCGCAAGGTCCTGTTGTCGAACCACTACGACGCGTGGGTCTACGGCGCCGTCGACCCCTCGTCGGGCACGGCGGCGATGCTGTCTCTCGGGCGGGCGCTCGGCGCGCTGGCAAGACAGGGCTGGAGACCGCGCCGCACGATCGTGATCGCCTCCTGGGACGCCGAGGAATACACACTGACCGGCTCGACCGAGTGGGGTGAGCAGCACGAGAAGGAACTCAGGCGGAACGCCGTCGTCTGCATCAACGTGGACGAGGCGACCCACGGCCGCCATTTCTCGCCGTCCGCCTCGCCACTCCTCTTTGCAGCGATCCGCGAGGCGGCGCGAGATGTTCCCGATCCGGGCGCGCCGGGCAAGAGCGTGGCCGACTCGTGGCGCGAGAACGCCGGCTTCATCGGCGTCCAGAGCTATGCGACCGCGACCGGGGCGCGCGAGGACCTCCCCGTGGCGATCCTGGGAAGCGGCTCGGACTACACCGTGTTCTTCAATCACCTCGGAATCGCCTCGACGGACCTGCTCTTCGACGGCCCCTATGGCGTTTACCACTCCGTGTACGACACCTACGAGTGGATGGCGACGCAGGGCGATCCGGGATTCCTGTATCACGCCGCCATGGCGCGCTACGCGGGGCTCCTGGCCCTTCGGTTCGCCAACGCCGACGCGCTCCCGTTCGACGCCGCGGCGTACGGGCGGGAGATCGCCCGCTACGCCGAAGAGCTCGCCGCCTCCCCGGCGGGGTCCCCGATCGAGGCCGATCTGAGTCGGCTGGCCGAGCGCGCCCGGGCCTGGGGCACCTCTGCGGGCGCCGCGCAGAAGTCGATCGACTCCCGCGTGCGAGCGGGACACAACGGGCTCCTGTTTCTGCGGGAGTCCAACGCCTGGCTCCTCTCGCTCGAGCGTTCTCTGCTCGACGGCGCGGGACTACCGGGGCGGCCCTGGTTCCGGCACCTGATCTACGCGCCGCTGCCTTCCTACCGCGCCGAGACGCTCCCGGCTATCCGGGAGGCCGCTCTCGAGGATGGACTCGAGACCGCACGTCTCCAGATCCAGAGGCTCTCGCAGAAGCTCGACGCGGCGATCGCGGCCGCGAAAAGGGTCGGCTCCGCCGTTGCGGCGCCCCGTTCGACCCCTACCCCGCGGCCCCGATGACGGGAGTATCCCGGACGCGCGTCATGGCATCCAAACCAGAAAAGCCGGGCCCTTCGCGGGGCGGAGGGTCCGCGTCGAGAGACGGGTCGAGGGCGACTCGATCTCTGTGAGGAGGGTCAGGCCGGCGGACCAGGCGTTACCGGGCGCCAGCGACCGACTGGGGGGTGGCGATCTCCGGGTCCGCGGCCGCCTGGGCCGGCTGCCACCACCCGAGGATGCGGCCGACGTAGGCGACGGTCTCGCGGTACGGCGGAACGCCGCCGTAGTTCTCGACCGCTCCCTCACCCGCGTTGTACGCCGCGAGCACGAGATCGGGGCGGTGGCCGAAGCGATCCACGAGCTCGCGCAGGTAACGCACTCCCCCGCGGACGTTGGAGGCCGGGTCGAACGGCCGGCTGACCGAGAGCCGTTTTGCCGTGGCCGGCATCAGCTGCATGAGTCCGCGCGCGCCCTTTCGGGAAACGGCGCGAGGCGCGTAGTTGGACTCGGCGCGGATGAGCGCGGAAACCATCGAAGCGTCGATGTCATGCGTCTTCGCTTCCCGCGCGATCAGCTCGTCGAAGGCCGTTCCGAAGAGCGGCTTGCGCTCGGGCCGGTAGGAGAGATCGAAAGGCGCGCCCGGCCGGAGCGTCTTGTCCTCGACGACCACGGTGTCCACCAGGACCTCGTCGTCCACGATGCGTTCGACCCGCGAAAGGGCGACGCGGTAGCTCCCACCCCCCGGAAGGTCGACCTCGAGCTCCTCCGCGAACAGGCGGTACCCGGCGGCCTTTACGATTCGGCCGTCCTCGAAGACGATGAGCTCCGCCCGAGCGGCGGCGGCCGCCGGAACGAGGCACGCGAGGGTTAGGGCCAGGGAGGCAAGGCGGGGCATTCCTGACGGGAAACCCGCCCGGCGGTCGGGACATTCCGGGAGGGGGGTGCTCACCTCGTCATTTTCGCACGGCCGGGGCGTCGTGCGCGGGGGTGATGGGCGTCGTAGACCCCCCGCAGGCGGGACCGGGAGACCTGGGTGTAGATCTGGGTGGTCGAAATGTCGGCGTGGCCGAGCATCATCTGGAGGGCCCGCAGGTCCGCGCCGTGCTCGAGCAGGTGGGTCGCGAAGGAGTGGCGCAGCGCGTGCGGCGTCAGCCGGCGCCGGATGCCGGCCGCCCGGCCGTACCCCTCGATGAGCTGCCAGAACCGCTGCCGCGTCATGGCGGCGCCTCGTACGGAGAGGAACAGATGCGGCGAGCGCCGCGTGTCGAGCGGCGGCCGGCCGGCCTCGAGATACCGCGCCAGCCATCGGGCGGCCGACTTCCCGAACGGGACGAGCCGCTGCCTGCCCCCCTTCCCCGTTACGCGCAGAATCCCGGTCTCGAGATCCAGCGCGTCCCCGGGGAGGCCCACGATCTCCGAGACCCGCAGCCCCGACGCATAGAGGAGCTCGAGCATTGCCCGGTCGCGCAGACCGAGGGGTGTACGCGTGTCGGGCGTCTCGAGGAGGGCGTCGACCTCGGCCTCGCTCAGACTCTTCGGGAGCGCGAGGCCGATCCTGGGGTTCTGGACGTCGGAGGTCGGATCCTCGGTAAAGCCCAGATGGGCGGCCGCGAACCCGTAGAACCCGCGGACGGCCGAGAGGGCTCGCGATGCCGAGCGCGACGACAGACCCCGCGCGCGCAGGCTCGCGAGATACCGCGCGAGGTCGCTGCGCCCCGCCTTCGAGACCTCGAGCCGCCGCTCCGAGAGAAACCGGCCGAAACCCGCGAGGTCGCTCCGGTACGCCGCCACGCTGGCGCCAGACAGGCCGCGCTCCACGGCGAGATGATCGAGGTAGGTCGGCAGCTCGCGCTCGAGGAAGCGCGTCCCCCGGCTCGCGGCCGCCCCTTTCACGCTCGGTCTCGGCTGTGCTTCCCGGCGAGGCATCTGGCTCAGGCTTCCGCCGCGGTCCGCTCCCCGCGTCCGTCCGGCCGCATCGACCGGCCTCTACAGATGGTTGGCCGCCGCCGGCGCAAACCGGTGCACGACCTCGAGGATCTCCTCGTCGAGGAGCACGTGGTCGCTCTCCTTGGCAGAGCGGAAGATCGCGTCGACGAGCTCCGGGCGCGGCTCGAGGCCGCGGGTCTCCAGCCAGCACTGCACGTTGGAGAGGCCGCTCATCGGACCCACCTCGATGACCTGGTGCCGGCCGACCATGCTCGCGGGCACTCCGGAGTAGACCCGGTCGGAGAGCCACTCGTCGCCCTTCTTGCGGGCCTTGATGATCGCCGCCGCGTGGACCCCCGTGCCGGTCCGAAAGGCGTCCTTCCCGACGATCGGGTAGTTGTCGGGGATCCGCACGCCGGTCGCTTCGGACACCGCGGCGCAGTAGGCGTTCAGGGCGGTCAGGTCCCGATCGATCCAGCCGAGCAGCTGCAGGTTGACCAGCAGCTGGTCCATCGGAGTGTTGCCCACGCGCTCCCCGATGCCGAGGGCGCACGCGTGCACGCGATGCGCCCCCGCTTCCAGCGCCCAGAGCGCGTTGGTGACGCCGAGCCCGCGGTCCTGGTGGCCGTGCCAGTCGACTTTCACCTCGGGGTTGATCTCGGTGGCGAGCGCCGAGACGAACGTCACCAGGTTGCGCACGCCGTTGGGGGTCGCGTGGCCCACCGTGTCGCAGACGCAGACGCGGCCGGCCCCCGCGCGCATGGCCGCCGTGTACATCCGGCGGATGTGGTCCGGGTGGGCGCGCGTCGTGTCCTCGGTGACGTACATGACCGGAAGGCCTTCGCGCACGGCCAGGGACACGGCATCCTCGGAGAGCTGGAGCATCCGGTCGAAGTCCCAGTCCTCCGCGTACTGGCGGATGGGTGAGGAACCGATGAAGCAAGACACCTCGATCGAGATGCCGACCTTCTGAGAGATCTCGATGATGGGGACGATGTCGGCCGCGACCGTGCGGGCAGCGCAATTGGGGCGGATCTTCAGCTTGCCCCGCACGATCTCCTGGGCCAGACGCGTGACCGTTTCGACGACGTGCGGGCCGGCGCCCGGCAGGCCAAGGTCGGCCGAGTCGATCCCGAGCGCCTCCATCATGTGGAGGATCCGAATCTTCTGGTCGATTGAGGGGCTCTTGACGGAGGGAGACTGCAGGCCGTCGCGCAGGGTCTCGTCGTCGAGCTCCACGCTTCCACGCGCGGGATATGCCATTCCGCCGGCGCGGTTCCAGTCGTAGATGAGCTCGGAGTCCGGCGGGTGCACGGGCGTTCTTTTCCGATGAAAGTTTAGCACTGACTCCCCGGCCTACGGGGCCGGCACGCCGATCGAGAAGTCCGCGCCGATGAAGAGCGTGGGCTCGGGCTGACCGAGCGGGCCGGAGAGGCCGCCGCCGAAAGTGCCGCGCCGGGCGACCTCCAGTGTTCGTCCGGGAAGAATCCCCGCCGAGTCGGTCAGCCGGACCGTCTCGTCGCCCCAGGCCATGCGGATCGACACGCGGGCGCGGATCGCCGGCGTTACCGCGTACCGAACGCCCAGGTCCCAGAACACCTGCTTGACGATCGAGTCCGGATCGAAGCCCGAGTCGAAGGCCACGGTTTCGGTCCCGAGCACGGCCAGCGCCACGAACGGAAGGTGCTGGCGGTCGTAGGTCGCCGTCAGCATCAGCTCGGTGCGAGGCCAGGAGTATCCGACCCCCAGCCGATACGCTTCCAGAGAGGCGTCGAGGGACGCGTCCCTATCCTCGAAGGCGGGAAAACTCTCCCGGTGGACGTCGAGCGATCCGCTCACGCGTTCCCCGTGCACCAGCGCCGTCCAGCCGCCGGAGCGCCAGCGAACTTCCAGCTCGCCTCCGAGCAGGGACCCCGAGGCCCGGTGGAATACTCGGGCAGTGTTGTTCGACCCGCTGGGCCTCGTCCATCGCACCGCGGCCTCCGCCTCGAGACCCTTCCAGCGGTGGCGCCAGCCCGCAACGAGGTCGATCCGCTCGGCGCCCAGCGTACGCTCCTCGCTGAACTCCAGGTTCTCGCCGCCGAGGTTGATGAGATCCGTCGCGCTGTGATTGCGGCGGTTGGCCGCGATCTCGAAGGAGTCGCGCGCACCGACGGGGAGCCTGAGCACCAGCGCGAAGTTCTCGTACCGCCCCGTGCCGTCCGTGTTGATTCGTTCGACATCCGGAGCGGCCTTGATCTGCTGCTCGTCGTGTGAAGGCGCGAAAGCCACGCGCGCGCGCCACTCGAACTCCGGGGTCCCGGCGCCGAGACCCTCCCGCGCGCCCCGGGCGTTGCCGATGCCGATCAGAATAAACTTGGGTGTCACGTCGGAGGCGTCGACGCGGTCTGAAGAGGGCACATCGTACCGCCGGGCCAGCGTCGCGTAGGAGAAGCCGATGTCCGCGGAAGTGCCCATCCGCGGGAACAGATCCATGCCCAGGAGCATGCCCGCGCAGTAGATGCAGGCGCTGACGAGATCCGGACCCATGCTCGGCGCCCGCCCTCAGCGGCCCGTGAATCGTGCGGGCCGTTTTTCGAGAAACGCGGTCATTCCTTCCTTCATGTCTTCCGTCGCCGCGCAGAGGCCGAAGAGCGTGGCCTCGAGCACGAGCCCTTCGGAGAGCGGCATCTCCAACCCCCGGTGGATCGCCTCGAGAACGTAACGGCAGGCCACGGGACCGTTCGAGAGGATCGTCTTCGCCATGTCGCGGGAGGCGGCGAGGGCCTGCCCCGCCGGCACCACGCGGTTGACGAGGCCGATCCGATAGGCCTCGGCGGCGTCGATCTGCTCGGCCGTGAGGCAGAGCTGCATCGCGCGGCCCTTGCCCACGAGCCGGGCGAGGCGCTGGGACCCGCCGTACCCGGGAAGGATGCCGAGCTTGACCTCCGGCTGACCGAATCGGGCGTTCTCGGAGGCGATCCGGATCGTGCAGGCGAGCGCCAGCTCACAGCCGCCGCCCAGCGCAAATCCGTTGACAGCGGCGATCACAGGCTTCCCGAGCGTCTCGAGCTTGCCGAGGACCGCCTGCCCGCGCAGGGCGTGCTCCCGGCCCTCGAGCGGTGTGAGCTTCGAGAGCTCGCCGATGTCGGCGCCCGCGATGAACGCTTTGTCGCCGGCGCCCGTCACGATCAAGACGTGGACGCCGCGGTCGGCCCGCGCCTCGTCCAGCGCGCCGTCGAGGGCGGTCATGACGTCTCCGTTCAGCGCGTTCAGCTTCTCGGGCCGATGGACGGTCAGAGTCCGGATCCCCTCGGCAGTCTCGACGCGAACGAGATCGCTCACTTCGCCCCCAGGTACTCGTAGAAGCCGCGGCCGGACTTCCTTCCGTAACGTCCCGCGAGCACCATGCGCTTGAGCAACGGCGGCGGGGCGAAGCGTTTCTCCCGATACTCGTCGTACATGATCTGTGCGATCGCATACGTGGTGTCGAGGCCCACGAAGTCGAGCAGCTTCAGCGGCCCCATCGGGTGGCCGCAGCCCAGCTCCATCCCCTTGTCGATGTCCTCTTTCGTGCCGACCCCTTCCTCAAGGGCGCGCACGGCGTCGAGCAGGTACGGGACGAGGAGGCGGTTGACGATGAAGCCGGAGTTGTCCTGCGTGCGGATGGGCTCCTTGCCGAGCGATCTCGCGAACGCGAACACGGTCTCCGCCGTCTCCTCCGAGGTCGAGATCGTGCGCACGACCTCGACGAGTTTCATGACCGGGACGGGATTGAAGAAGTGGAGTCCGGCAAACCGATCCGGCCGCGAGGTCGCGGCCGACATCTCCGTGATCGTCAGGGAAGACGTGTTGGAGCAGAAGATCGTCGCCGCCTTGCAGGCCGCGTCGAGCGCGCGATAGGTTTCCTTCTTGGCGTCGAGGTTCTCGACGATTGCCTCGATGACGAGGTCGCAATCGGCCAGGTCCTCGAGCCGGACCGTGGACGAGACGCGCTTCCACGCTGCCTCCCGGTCGGCCGCGGCGAGCTTGCCCTTCTCGACGGCCTTGCCGAGCGACTTCTCGATGCGGGAGACGCCCTTTTGAACGAGCTCCTCGGTGACCTCTCGGACGACGGTGTCGTAACCCGCCTTCGCGCACACCTCCGCAATGCCCGAGCCCATCAAGCCGGCCCCCAGGACGCCCACCTTACGAATCGTCATGTTCTCTCGACTCCTCGTCCGCGGCTTTGGCTTCTTCGAGCTCCCCGCAGAAGGCCCGGAGCGACATCTTCCGGTCGAACGCGGGGCCGATCAGGGCGAGCAGCGGCGAGTTGGGCGCCACCACGATCCAGCCCTGCGCGGTCCAGAACGCGAGGGCTTCGCGGCAAAGGCCGCTCTCGTTGAAAGTCGTCAGCACGGCGTTCAAGTCCCCCGTTCCCTTCGCGCGCACGTCGCGAAGGAAATCATCCACGGCCGCCGCCCGCACCGGGAAATCGAGAATGCGCTCCGTCCAGTTCATCGTCAGGGGTTCAGGAGCCGGGAAGGCAGGCGACGTGCCGCCAGACACACGGCGCGCAATCGCAGGAGCCGTCTCTCTCTCACCATGTCTCGATGCGGGGCGATCAGGCCGCCGACTCGACGACCACGGCGATGCCCTGGCCCCCGCCGATGCAGGCCCCCGCCAGCCCGTAGCGCGTGCCGCGGCGGCGCATCTCCTTGAGCAGCGTCAGGGTACAGCGCGTGCCCGTCGCGGCCAGCGGGTGGCCGAGCGCGATCGCCCCCCCGTTGACGTTCAACGTGGCCAGGTCGAGATCAAGCTCGCGCACGACGCCCAAAATCTGACCCGCGAAGGCCTCGTTGATCTCCCAGAGACCGATGTCTTCCTGGCGCAGGCCCGCCCGGGCGATCGCCGCGCGGGCGGCGGGCGCGGGGCCGAGACCCATCAACTCCGGCTCCACGCCCACGACGGCCCAGGCCACGAGGCGGCCTAGCGGCTTTCTGCCCTTCGCCGCTGCGTTTTCCGCGGACGTGACGATCACGGCCGCCGCGCCGTCCACGATCCCCGAGGCGTTGCCCGCGGTGACCGACCCGCCCTTTCCGAACGAGGGCGCCAGGGCCGCGAGGCCCTCGAGGGTCGAGTCGGGGCGCAGGTGATCGTCCTTCTCGACGCGGATCGTCTTGTGTCCGGCCTTCACTTCCACGGGCACGACCTCTTCGGACAGGCGGCAGGCGGCCCACGCATCCGCGGCGCGTTCTTGCGACGAAAGAGCGTAGGCGTCCTGTTCCGCACGCGAGATGTCGTACTTGGCCGCGACGCGGTCGGAGGTTTGTGCCATGGACAGGCCGCAGTACGAGTCGAGCAGGGCGACCATCAGGGAATCCTCGAGCTGGCCCTGGCCGAGTCTCAGGCCCCGCCGCGCTCCCCGGATCACGTGCGGCGCCTGCGACATGTTCTCCATCCCCCCGGCGAGCACCGTCGTCGCTTCTCCTAGGCGGATGCGGTGGGCGGCCTGCACGATCGACTCGAAGCCGGATCCGCACAGGCGGTTGACCGTCAGGGCCGGGACCTCCTTCGGGAGTCCGGCCTTCAACGCCACATGCCGGGCGCCGTAGATCGCGTCGCCCGAGGTCTGCAGGGCGTTGCCGAAGATCGCGTGGTCGATCTCCGCGGGTTCGACGCCCGCGCGGCGCAGTGCTTCCTTTGAAGCGTGGACGCCCAGATCGATCGCCGAGACCTCGGAGAACGCGCCGTTGTACTCCGCCATCGGAGTCCGGGCCCCTTCGAGGATCACGATTTCCGTGTCCGAAGCCATGGGCTCGCGAGTCTACCTCAGGAAAAGCAGGCGTGGACCGTGCGGAGAAACCGCTGGCGCACCTCGTTGAACGGGATCTCCAGCACCTCCGGGTGAATTCGGTTGGTCAGGAGAACGGCGATGCGCTCGGCGTCCGGATCGATCCAGATCGACGTCCCGGTGAACCCCGTGTGGCCGAAGCTTCCGGGCGACATCTCGGGGATCGCCGACGCGGCCCCCCGATGGCCCTGCCACGCCAGCCCCCGCGCCTCCGAGAGCTCCGGCGTCCGATCGGCGCCGAAGGCGGCCAGGCCGGGTTCGAGCCAGTGCCGCGCCAGCGCCCAGACATCGCGAGCCGTGGCGAAGAGGCCGGCGTTGCCGGAAACTCCGCCCCGCCGGAACGCGTTTCCGTCGTGGACTTCGCCGCAGACGACGCCGTCGCGAAAGCGGGCGTAGGTCAAACCCCGCGCCTCCGTCATCGCACGCTCGAACCGGTCGCCCTTCTCCGTCGACGCCGCCGAGGCGCCGGCCGCGGGCAGGAAGCGCGCCCCGGAACCGGCGGGAGCGGCGACGAGGTCCTGGAAGAGCCGGTCGAGCGGCGCCCCGAAGAACGTCTCGAGCACGTCGGTCAACAACAGGAAATTGAGGTCGCTGTAGATCACCCTCGTATCGGGCGCCGCCTCGGGCGAGAGCTCCGCAAGGGTCTTCCGATAGGTCGAGGCGCCCTCTCCGCGGGCGTAGAGGGGAAACCACGCCGCGAGCCCTGAGGTGTGGGTCAGCAGCCGCTCGAGCGTGATTCCCTCGAAGCGCGTCTTCTTCCACTCCGGGAGAAAGCGGCCGGGCGCCGCGTCGAGGAGCAGGCCGCGGCCGGCGGCCGCGACGAGCGCGCCGACGCAAAGAGGCTTGGTCAGGCTGGCCAGATCGAACAGGGTCTCCGGCCCGACCGCACGCTCCTGCGGCTCGACCGCAGCCCTCCCCGCGACCGCGTGCTCGAGAATCTCCTCTGCGGAACCGACGGCCGCCGCGGCGCCCGGAAACGAACCCGCCTCGATCTCCGCCCCGAGAAATTCCTCGATCGCCGTCACGGCGCGAGAGCCTCGATCTCGGCGCGCCGCGCCTCCACCAGACGGAAATTCGCCGCCGCTGCCGGCGGAGCGTCGGCCGGCTTCCTGCGCAGCGACGCGCGCTCCCGCTCGAGAGCCGCGATCTCGACGTCGAGCCGCGAGGCCGTCCGCGCATCCGCCGCGGCGTGACGCGCCGCGCGCAAAGCCGCGAGGCCCCGCGCAGTCGACCCGAGCGC